>JAEEPZ010000002.1 GCA_016285055.1 Prevotella sp. | reverse complement strand
ACGAAAAGGCCTTTTTCTGCTAAAGACTGTAAAAACTATTAAAAAAAGTGGGTGGTGGTGCAGTCTTTTTCTCTGTTGTAGGACTTAATGGATAGAGACGTTATGTTCACGATGGAGATAACACGGCTGATAGAACGGTGCAAGCAGGGGGATGCGGATGCCCTCGGAGAACTGTACATGGCATACGCCCAGCGGATGAGGGGTGTGTGCCGACGCTATATCAGCGACGAGCAGACGGTGGAGGATGTATTGCACGACGCTTTCGTGATTATCTTCACTTCGTTCGACAGATTGCGCGATGTCAGCCGGGTAGAGGCTTGGATGATGGCCATCACGAGAAACGTGGCATCCAAATGTAAGGATCATCAGGAGGCATTGCCAACGGTTTCGCTTGACGAGACAGGCAAAACAGAGCTGATTGCTACCGAAAACGAGGAAAAGGATGTGAGAGGTGTCCCGCTAAGTGAGATTGTTAGGATGATAGACAGATTGCCTGAGGGCTACGGGCAGGTGTTCCGGCTGTCGGTGTTCGAAGGAATGTCGCACAAGGAGATTGCCAATATGCTGGGCATAGAGCCACATTCGTCATCGTCGCAACTGGCACGGGCGAAGAAGATGCTGCGCAAGATGATGAAGCAGTATTGGGTTGCCGGGCTTCTGTTGCTACTTGTTCCTGTTACGTTCTTTTTGCTCAGGAAAGGAGATAATGCTGTCAAGGATGAAAAGCCAATTGTGGCGAAGCAGAAAGAGACACCCAAAGAATCGACGAAAGATTCTCAAACGGAGCAGCCGCAGAAGCCTGTGATTGTTCATCTACCAGTGAATCGTACCACTTTCATTGCAACTGACACCCCGCAATCGGTCATTGCCCAAACAGTGGATTCTGTCACGTCTGATACATTATATAATTTTATAGCCCAAGAGCAGATGGTAACTGATACCATTGGGACGGATACGACAAAGGCTATACGCAAGGTAGAGTTACCGCATTACGACATTGCCGACCTGTTCCCCGACAAGCCAGCCATCGGCACCAGTCGTCAGCGAAAGTGGTCGGTGGACCTCGCATACACCGGAGGCTTTGGCGAGCAGAACTATAACCGTCCATACAGCTTCACGGAAATGCCAACGTTAGTCATCAGCGGCGAGCCGCCATCGCCTGTCACCTTCGAGAACTGGAGCGACTATGCAGCCTTCTTGGCGGACAATCCCGACGACGGCAGGAGTCACACCCGCAGCGTCATCATGAACATCGCCTTGAACAATGCCAATCAGCCAGGTAATGACAAGATTGTGCGCAAGAGCCACCACTATATGCCAATCAGCTTCTCGTTGGCATTGAAGTATAAACTGAGTAATCGCTTTAGTCTGGAAACTGGACTAAGTTACAGCCGTCTGAAGTCTGAGTTTGAGATGGGTTCAAACGGCAATACCATCAAAGAGCAGCAGACCATTCACTACCTCGGCATCCCCGTAAAGGGCATCTGCAATATGTACACTGGCAAGGCGTGGAGCCTCTACGGCAGCCTCGGCGTGACGATGGAAATTCCTATCTATTCGCCGTTCAACACGAACTATTACTTGCATGGTGCATTGGAGGCCACGGACAAGACCACCCTCCGCGTCCCGTGGCAGTGGTCAGTCGGCACTGGTCTCGGTTTGCAGTACAACCTCACGCCCAGCATCGGACTCTTTGCCGAGCCAAGTCTGCAATACTACATCCCGACGGGCAGCGACATCGAGACCTACCGCACAGAGCATCCGTTCACATTCTCATTGCCGTTGGGCATCAGATTTACGTGGTAAGCGTGCAGTCTTTTCGTAGTTCGACGGACTATATAAGTAGAAGATTACAAAACTTTTTAGTTATGAAGAAAAACATCAAGAACAGTATCTGGACGATGGCGATAACCATTGCCAGTTTTGCAATGCCGCTGGCAGCCTGCAGCAGCGATGACGATGGAGTCAGTATGAGGTCTGAAGACAGTTTGCAAGAAGAGACCCGGCTTTTTGCTCGTGGCTATTGCACGTTGCCTACAGGATTGTCAGAAGGTGATGTTTACGAAGTATTTACAGAAGATGACATTGAATGGTTCGATGTGAATACCCGTGAACTGCGCTTTCACGCCATGGAGGAGCCTCTATACGAGAAGCTGCGCCTGCTTTCTGGCGTAGAATTCCGTCTGGGCGACCAGAAACTCTTTTCTGGCAGTACCTTTGTCGGTCTCATCTGTAGCCAGGTATTCAATGATCTGGTACTCTGCTGTGGCAAGATTGAGGACGGCGAAGTCATCGATAGCAATCGCTACTATCTCTATGACTGCTATCCCAATACGCCGCAGTTCCTCAACGACGAGCAGGTGAAGACCAATCGTGCAAAACGGGCGACCCAGTGGGAGACATTCACGAAATATCTTGAAAGCAAGGGAAAGTTGAAGAAATAATCACGCTCTCTGTGCAGTCATTCGTTGCAGTTTCAGACTTTATAAGTAGAAACTGCAACGAATTTTTATGTACACGATTTACGATTATGCCTACAATGGTTACCTCTATCTGAACAACATCATTCGGCCACGACACAAGCGGCTGTCACAACTGATGATTTACTCGACGACCGCCTGCCAGTCACGCTGCAAGCACTGCAATATCTGGCAGAAGAAAGTGGAACATCTATCGCTCAATGACATCCGTCGAATCATGCAAAGCAAGTGCATCACCAAACGGACAACCGTAGGACTGGAGGGCGGCGAGTTCATCCTGCATCCGCAGGCTGCGGAAATCATGGCGTGGTTCCGCGAGTATCACCCGAACTATACGCTGCTTTCCAATTGTCTCGCGCCCCGTCGTGTTATAGATGCCGTCCGCCTCTATCAGCCCCGGCATCTGTACGTCTCTCTCGACGGTGGTCGCGAGACTTACCAGCGGATGCGTGGCTGCAACGGTTATGACCGCGTGATTCAGGTGGTGGAAACCTTAAAAGATGAGGTATCATTGTCGCTGATGTTCTGTCTGTCGCCGTGGAACTCATTCGATGATATGGCTTTTGTCATCGACATTGCCAAGCACTACGGCGTGGATGTGCGCATCGGCATCTATGGGACGATGGCCTTCTTCGACACAACGAGCGAACTGCTGACTGCCTCGGACTTCATCAGTCAGATTCCTGCGAGCATCCACCAGACACAAGAGAACTTCGACTTTGTGGCACTCTACGACCAGTGGCGCAATGGGCATTTGCGTTTGCGCTGCCAAAGCATCATGAGCAGCCTTGTCATCCATAGCAATGGTGACGTGCCACTCTGCCAGAATCTTGACGTCATTCTCGGCAACATCCACCACCAATCTCTCGACGAGATCTTCAACGGCGCGACATCCAGCCAGACACAGTGCCACTACTCGAAGAACTGCAACGACTGCTGGATTAACTTCCACCGCAAGTACGACATCATTCTCATGCGAAACATGGAGCGACTTCTGCCCAAACGGCTTATTGAGAAATTCTATGGCCCATACCAGTGGACGGAAGACCCGCACACAACTTATAACCAACACTTCAAGACTTTATGATACAGCAATTGATAGACCGATACAAACGGTATCGTACAGAGCGCTTTCTCGCCCAAACGTACCAATATTCTTATGCCTTCGTTGGCATGGGCCAGCACTCGCTCACAAACCTTTACCCAGTGCTTCATTACCTTGGAGTACCGTTGAAATACATCTGCGTCACATCAGAAAGAAAGTCCAGGCTGATAGAACGGAAGTTTCCCCATGTGAAAGCAACGACCTCGCTTGACACGATATTGAACGATGATGAAGTGAAAGGTATTTTTGTCTCTGCTTCTCCTTCTGCCCATTTCTCCATCGCCTCGCAGATATTGAAAAGCGGTAAGTCATTGTTCATTGAGAAACCACCCTGCCAGACACTACAGGAACTTGATGCACTTATAGACCAGCAGCGACTTTATGGTTCACCTGTCGCTATGGTTGGCTCACAAAAACGCTATGCCCCTGCCGTGCAAATCCTTCAAAGGCGTCTGCGCAAAGAGCATCTCATCAATTACGACCTCCATTATCTCGCTGGCAACTATCCCGAGGGTAATGCTTTGCTCGACCTTTACATCCATCCTTTAGACCTTGTTACCTATCTTTTTGGAAAACCAGAAATCATAGTATGTCAACAAGTAGCCCCAGCGTCCTACATCATCATGCTCCGTCATCCCCACATCGTCGGCACCCTCGAACTATCTACATCCTATACCTGGACATCTGCAGAGGAATCCCTCAAAGTCTGTACGTCAAAAGGAATCTACCGCCTATCTCAGATGGAGCTGCTGACCTTCGAGCCAAAGCCCTCCTCCATCCTCGGTATCCCATACGAGAAAGTCCACAAGCATAACAAAACCATCGAATACCTTTATGCCCGTAACAACTTTACTCCCATACTTCTTAACAACCAAATCTATTCGCAAGGCTACTACAGCGAGATACAATCCTTCATAACATCTATTGAATACGGCTATTCAAGCATCCCTACTGATATTGTAACAATCAGACCGACTTACGAAGTCTTGATGAGAATAAAGAGATTATTTGCAGAATCCAATTGAAGTACACTCAAAACGCGCAGTATATCATGGCTGTCACAATTGGCGGGAGGGTACTCCTGTATGATGTCTTAAATGTCTTATGTCATCCCATAGGCAGTCAGGGTTTAGGGGTTGAACAATTGCGGCCATCATCGTGGCACACTTTTCGGGTGCAAAAGAACGAAGAATTTGTGACATGCCAAACAGTTATGGTATAAATTATGAATGAAAAGACACAAAACGGCTGATATAACCTATTTAACCTGTATTATTCACGGCAGGGCACCAGTCAGGAAAAGCAAAGGGCTGTTAAAAGTGTTCAGCGGCCAATATGGCAAAGACATTAAGTAATCGTTTTTTTAGGCTAAGACAGAGAAATAGAATCCGATTTTCTTTTTTGTTTCGAAAGAAATATGTAACTTTGTGCAGTCAAAATCGATGATGTCACAACAACTAACTATAAATGATACTGATATGGAAGAAAGAGAGCTGAAAGCGGAAGATATACCTTGGGGCTATCCCTTGTGTTTCAACAGCGAGTGTGGGGATAAAGACAGGTGCATGCATTATCAGGCATGGCTGCTGATGTCCAAAGAACAATATGAAGGCGCTGCCATCTTTCCTACAGCCTGGGAGTCGGGCAAGTGCCGCTGTTTCCGTGAGAAGAGACTGGTGGAGAAAGCATGGGGCTTCACGAAAATCTATGACAACGTGCCTCGACGGGATAAGGCTGAGGCCCGCCAGCGTGTGCACGCCTTGTTCGGTAGCGGCAATGGCCCGTATTATCGGGTGCATCACGGTGAGAAACGGCTCACGCCCAAAGAGCAGGAGGAGATTCTGGATGTTCTCGCCAAGTTTGGCAGCACCGAGGGCATCCGTTTTGACCATTACGTTACGGATTGGGACTTTGACTAACAGTTGCCCATCACCGTTTGCCTCTACAGAAAGCAAGCGGCATCATTTTCACTAAGGCGATTCAAAAAAAAACAGCAAGGATAAGAATTATTCCCAGCCTGGGAACAAAATATTCCCAGGCTGGGAATAAAACATTCCCACGCTGGGAACGAATTATTCCCAGGCTGGGAATAAATTATTCCCACGCTGGGAATTTTTTTATAGTCCAAGGGCTTTGCAGAGAACGTCCACCGCTGCCGCTGGTATGCCTTTCATTCTCAGCCGATTATTTCTTCTTTACCTCCGACGGGAGGATGCCGAACTCCTTCTTGAATGTCTCGCGGAAATGGGCCATCTGATTGAAGCCCGTCATCATGGCGGCCTGGTTCACGTTATAGTCGCCACTCTCCAACAGCTGGTAACAGTGGCGGAGTCGGCGCTTGCGGACATATTCGGTGGCGGTCATGCCTGTGAGGGCCTTCACCTTGCGGTAGAAGGTGCTGTGGCTCATGGCCATCTTGTCGGTGATGAAAGCCATGTCGATTGTTGCCTGCATGATATGCTCTTCTATCAGGCGGTTGAGGCGTTCGATGAACTCTTGGTCCAGCCGGCTCAGCTGCGGCTGCATGGCCGTCTCGTCAGCAAGTGCGTCAGGCAGGCTGCCGGCTTTCTCATTGTTGATGATGAGCTCTGCAAGCCTGCGGCGTGTGTTCATCAGGTTCCTGATGCGGCTGGCCAGCAGTTTGACCGTGAAAGGCTTGGTCAGGTATGAGTCAGCCCCGCTGTCGTAGCCTTCCTCCTTGTCTTCATCCGAGTCCTTGGCCGTCAGTAGGATGATGGGAATGTGGCTGGTGCGTATGTCGTCTTTCAGCTGTCGTGTCAGCTCTATGCCGTTCATCTTGGGCATCATGATGTCGCTGACAATGATGTCGGGTATGTGCTCCTCTGCCATCTGCAGTCCGCTCTGTCCGTTCTCTGCCTGCAGTATTCTGAAGTCTTCGCAGAACGTGTCGGCGATGTATTGCCGGATGTCGTCGTTGTCCTCTACGATCAGGAGCATCGGCAGCGCATCGGCTGGTGCTGCGCTTTTCTCATCCGAGCCATGCTCGCCTGCCAGCGTCCCTTCCCTTTTCACGCTGTCGGCTTCGCTTTCCACGTCCTCTTTATGCAAGGCGTTGGGATAGGTGTTGCTGATGTCTATCGTGAAGGTGAAGCAGCTGCCCTGGCGCTCATGGCTCTCAACGCTGACGGTGCCTTCGTGCAGCGTGGCGAGCGCCTTGACCAGTGCCAGCCCGATGCCTGTTCCTGACGCCTGATGACTGCCCTTGGCCTGATAGTAGCGCTCGAAGATGTGCGGCAGCGCCTCTGGTGCGATGCCGTGGCCCGTGTCGGCTACGGCGATGCGCAGTGTGCCGTCGGCAGCATCGACGGTGGTGGTGATGCGTCCCTCGTCGGTATATTTGATGGCGTTTGACAGCAGATTGTTCATGACGGTGGTGATGATCTCTGAATCGAACCACACCGGCGGGAGGTTGTCGGCGATGTTGCAGCCGAACTGCACCTTGGGGTTGCGGTTCAGCTCCTTGTAGTTGAGGCATATCTCCCGCACGAACTGGCCTATGTCGCCTTTTGCCACTGTGAGCCTTCGGTTCTGCGTCTCTGTCTTTCGGAACTCCAATATTTCGTTGATGAGGCCTCTGAGCCTTTCCGCATTCTTATGTATCATGGTTACGCGCTGTCGGCTCTGCTGTGAGAGGCTTCGGTCGGCCATCATGTCGTCGAGCGGCCCGAGGATGAGCGTCAGCGGTGTCCGCAGCTCGTGGGTGATGTTGGTGAAGAATCGCAGTCGCTCTTCGTTCATCTCCTGTTTCTGCTGACTCTCCCTGCGTTCCAGCTCCAGTGCATTGCGCAGTGTCAGCTTCCGTTTGTACGAGCGCAGCAGGTATGCCGCCAGTGCCACTGCTGCCATTGCGTAGAGGATGTACGCCCACCATGTGCTCCAGAATGGCGGTGTGATGACGATGGTGAGCCTTGTTTCGTTGGCCTTTTCCCAGTCCTGGTTTCTCAGCTTTGCTCTCAGTATGAATGTGTATTCTCCGGGCCTGAGCCCTCGGAACACCACGTCATGGTCGTTGCCTATGTCATACCATTTGCCGTCCATGCCCTTCATCATGTACGAGTAGTCCACCGCCGCATTCTGTGCGAAGTTGCGCATGGCGAATGTCAGCCTGATGGTGTTCTGCCTGTAGGTGGTTGTCACCCTTCCTTTCTCGTCGGGCGTGAGCAGCTGTATCTCGGTGTTGCTTCCCACGGGGTTGTATGCCTCGCATGCCGTTATCTGTATCTGCGACAGCCGGTTTCCGTTTCCCATGTTTTGCGGGTTGAAGCAGCACACTCCCCCTGCCGCTCCGAAATAGATGTTGCCATTGTTGTCTTTCGTCACGGCTCCATTGGCAAATCCTCCCGCCATGCGTATGTCGTCATGGTTGTAGTTATAGCACCGTCCGGTGTTCTTCACGAGATAGGATATGCCCGAATAGGTGCTCATCCATATGCGTCCGTTGGCATCCTGCTGCAGCGCCCTGATGTGGCAGTCGGCCAGTCCCTGCTCCTTGCCATACACGGTGATGCCTGTCAGCCGGCCGGTGTCTTCCACATGCACCAATCCGTTGTCGGTGGCCAGCCACACGCCGCCGCTGCCGTCGCTGATGGTATGGTTGATTTTGCTGGAGGGCAGTCCTTCGCCTATGCTCAGATGGCGGTATTGTTGTCGCTGCAGGTCTATCGCGTAGATGCCGTCGCCCAGTGTGGCGATGAACAGCTGCTGCGGTGCCCGCTCGATGATGGTGGTGGCCGGTGCATGGATGGTCTGGCTCACATACAGCTGCTGTTCCGCTTTTCCGTTCTGACAGACATACACCCCAAACTCGCCGCCTATCCAGATGCACCCCTCGGCGTCCTGTGCAAAACAGTGTATGTCGCTGCCTTCGGGGCTGAGGGGAATGTAGGAATAGCTTTTCTGCTGTTTGTCGAATCGATACACGCCTTGGTCGTCGACTCCTATCCACACCCCGCCCTGTGTGTCGGCCATCATGCAGCGTGGGTAGACATATTTCCTGCGTATCACCTTGAGGCTGCTCCACCGCCCCTTGATGGTATCGTTGCTGCACCACACCAGCTCGTTCTCGCTGGCCATCCAGAATCCCTGCTGCGGGTCAGCAGCCATGGCGCTCACCGCCGGTCGTCGGCCTTCTGCGTTTTTATAGTCGAGGATGCTGAAGTCCTGCCGTGCATAGCTGATGAAGTCGACGCCAGCGCTGTGGTTTCCCACCCAGATGTTGCCGTATTCATCTTCGGCGAGGCTTCGTGTGTTGAGCGACGACAGCCTGACCTGCGTGTCGGTGTAATGTCCCTGTTCCACCCTCTTCACGCCCCCTATGTCGGTGGCAATCCACAGTTTGCCGTCCTTCGTCTGCAGGATGTCATAGACATTGTCGTCGAAGCGGTCTTCCCCGTCGGTCACCTTTGTGAATGTGCCTTTTTCGGGGTGGAACAGTGCCAGCCCGGTGTCTGTCCCCACCCATATCCTTCCGTTGCCGTCCTGATAGATGCAGCGCACGTTGTTTCCCGGCAGACTCTGGCTGTCGCCTGCCAGCTGCTGATAGTTGCGCGACGAGCCGTCGCTGATGTTCACCACCGTCATGCCGTGCTGGCTATGCCCTATGTAGAGGTGCCCCTGTCCGTCGTCCATGGCGCAGCGGTTGCCGTACTGTTGTGGCAGCTTCAGTTCGCTTGTCGCCATCGTTGTGCAGTCCAGATGCTGTATCTGTCCGTCGCCATAGACGAGCCACAGCCCTCCGTCGGCGCTTCTTGCTATGTCGTTGATGCTCGAGGGCATCAGCCCGTCTTTGCTGTTCAGGTGCTGCATGTTGCCGCTGGCGGTGTGATACAGCGTCAGTCCCCGTTCCGTTCCGATGAACATGTTGCCAGTGTTCTCGTACCAGTAGAGTGAGGTGATGAGTCCGTCCAATGGCGGCTCGTCCATGGCTATGCACGATTTTCCTGCTATCCTGTTCAGCCCCGCCTCTGTAGCCACCCACACCTGTCCTTTGTCGTCGATGGCCAGCTCTACGACGAAGTCATTCGACAGTCCGTTGGCCGACGATACATGTTCGGTGTATGCGATGGTCTGTGCCGTTGCGATGGCGGTGGCGATCATGCAGCAGGCCGTGACCATTATTCTTTTAATCATAGGGTGTGTTTGATGGTTTTAGCCTGTCTCTTACGCTGACCTCCCAAACCTTGCAGCACCGTGCCGTGCCCTTTGGCCCCTCTACCGTGAGCGTCACCACATAGTGTGCGAAGTCTCTTTGGTAGGTGTGTACCGGGTTTTGCTGTGTCGATGTGGTGCCGTCGCCGAAGTCCCAGTGCCATGCTGTCACCTGTCCGTAGCTCTGGTCGCGGAAGCATACTGTCCGTGTGTCGGGCACGACGGTGAATGTCCAGTCGCACTCCACGTCCTTTCTGAACTGTGGTTCCAATGGCATGAGGGTGAAGAGCCGCTGCATGGAAGCGTTGCCATACATCGTGTGATGCTTTGAGAGATTCCAGAATCCGTTGTTCTGCTCCTGTCCGTCGTAGTCGATGACCGCCCAGCACAGCCCTATCTTCTTGTTCTCATAGAGCTTGCTCTCTACCGACTTCTCCGGTCCTTCCGGGCTGGCATAGTCGAAAGGCGTGATGTAGAACTCCATGCGCAGCAGCCCCTTCTCTCCGTGACTGAAGCTGTAGTCGTAGGCATAGTTGGCGTATGGCAGGTATTTCAGCCACTGCTGCGGCCCCCACACCATGGTCCACGACTTGCCCTCGGTGGGTGGTGTCATGATGTGATAGTTCTGTGCGTGCTGGTTCTGAAACTCGAAGAAGGCGTCTATTCTGCTTTTCTCTTTTGGGTTCAGTCGGAACTCGTCGGTATGCGGTCCTCCCGACAGGTCACCATCGACCACTATCTCGTAAGTGTCGTTATGCAGTGTCAGCTGGTTGAAATCCCAGAAATCGTCGTAAGCCTCGTAGAGGAAGTACAGTCTGTTGAGTCCATTCACCCAGCCCACCTTCACCTTGACGTCGAGCGTCGCGCGGTCGGCGTCTTGGTGCTTGCCGGTGTCGTCCCACATGTCGTCGATGGTCACGCTGTATGCGCCGGGCACGATGTCCCAGTCGCTGAAGTCGCCGTCGATACGTGGAATTTGTGTACGTGGAAACTGGAACACCTTGAATCCGGGTTCCGTCACCTGTATCTCGGGCTGGGCCGCAACATGCGCAGCCATCAGCATCAAGCCAAGCAGAGCAACCGTCTTTCGCATGGATGTCAATATCTAAACAGTTCAACTCTTTGGAACGATGGTTCTGGCCGGCCGAAGTTCAGCCCTTGTCCTGAGAACCCCTCTTCTACGGCGTAGAGCAGGTCGTAGCGCAGCTGTATCTCGTCGCCGTTCAGCCAGCGTCCCTCCACCCACTGTCCCTGCTCGTCGTAGTCGCCCTCGGTGACCTTCGCCAGCCCGACGATGCCGTTGCCGTCGGCCGGCAGGAAGGTGATGCGCACGTTGGAGCCCAGGAAGAGGTAGCTCTCGTCGTCCTGGCGTATGGCTATGGCATAGCCTATGGCGTCGGGGGCGTAGGTGCCGCCGGTGAGCTGCGGTGCTCCTCCGTTGCGCATGCCGCTGGACATCAGTTCACAGACGATGCGCACATCGGCCAACAGGATGGTGTCCTTCACCTGCATAGGCTCTGACCCCTTCAGCCAGGCGGCGCCTATGCGGCCTTCGGCCTGTGCCTGCAGCACCATCGGCGCTATGCGGCCCATCTTCTGATAGAAGCTGCGGAAGGTGGCATTGGCGTCGTCGTCGCAGTTGCGCTCAAATCCAAACGGCGAATAGCCGATGGCCCCCTTGGCCCCGATGGCGTAAGCGGCATTGGCGGCACCGTTCTGACCGGAGCGCGACTCGGGTATGAACACCGCATTGCCGTTGCGGGCGTAAAGCGCCAGCTGACGGGGGAAGTCGTTCAGGTAGATGTCGGGCGAGAGGATGTCGATGTGCGGTGCAGCAGCGCGCCAGATGTCGTGGTTCTGTGCCTGTGGCCCTCCCGAGGGATAGTTGCCGGGGCGTGTGTCCTCGGGCTGCACTATCCATGCGTTGACAAATGTGGGCAGGGCATACTCCTGCTTGCCGGCCTCGGCGATGCGGTCCATATAGGCGGCATAGTGCCAGGCCATGAATATCTCGGCAGCACGGTCGGCGGGGCTGAACACCTCTTCCCATGTGCCCTCCGTCTTGCAGCCCCCGGCCTCCCAGGCCTGGCGCGTCTCAGGCAGCAGACTGTCACGATGGGCCGTGAGCCAGCCGGTCAGCGCCTGTGGCACCTGGCCCCTGTAGGCTGCCTCGGCCAGCGGACAGTAGTCGCGTGGATGGCCGTGCAGCCCCACCTCGTTCTCCATTTGTATCATCACTACGGTCTGCTGCTGGGCATCGGCCTCCTTCAGGTGCCGCATCATGGCCGCGAAGGCCTTTGCATCGGCCTTGCAGGCCTCGTCGCCCAGGGTGGTCAGTATGGGCAGCGGCTGCCCCCCGGGCGTCTGAGCCAGGGGAAAGCGCTGTGTGTCGCGCTTCACCCATGTCGGGGTGTAGCTGGTGATGCCGTTCTTCCACGAGCCGAACCAGAGCAGGGCGAGCTTCATGCCGTGGCTGCGTGCATCGGCTAACAGATGGTCGACTGTGGTGAAGTCGAACTGTCCTTCCACTCTTTCCGTCTGTTCCCACGACACCACTGCCAGCACGGTGTTCACGCCTGCCTCCTTCAGCTTCTGCCAGTAAGGAGCCAGATAGGCTCGGCTCGACGACGTGGAGTTGCCCAGCTCGCAGCCTAACACCAGCCAGGGCTGCCCCTGCACGATGAGCTGCGTCACGCCGCCGCGCGCCTCCAAGTGTGGCGGCTGCTGCACGGCGGAGGCTTCCTTGCGTGGCTGCGAGCAACTGGCGGCCATGAGCGCCGCAGTGAGCAAAAGTGCTGTTACCTTATTCATCATGTCTTACAGATTGGTTTTTTTCTTTTGATGACACTCTTCTCATTTGTTTTAGCGTGACAAAGGTACACATAATTGATTGAAAAGTGTTGCCCGAGAGCTGTTTTTTTTCGCCGTGACAGAAATCTGTATGCTGATTGACGGTTTTCTGAGCGTGATGTTTGAACTGATGTCAGTACTTTTGCAGTGTCAATACACATGTTGAACTCTTAAAACTAAAACACCATGAAAACAATCTTTACTTTCACACTTCTGTCACTGCTGACGCTGGCCGAGGCAGCCCATGCTCAGGGGTACCGCCGCTGGGACTTCACCAACTGGAGCCCGCAGACCGTAGAGAATCTGAAGGCTGACGCCGCACAGCCTCGACCCGCAAAGGGATGGAGCGACATTGAGAAGAATGCCGATGACAAGGCTGGCGCCGTGGCTCCCGACGCCACGAAGGACAACTGCTTCTGGCTGGCCGATGACGGTGGCCAGTGGCTCACCGCCCCTGAAGGCGGTTCTCTGAAGGCCAACGGCGTGGTGATAGCCGAGACCGAAGGCCTGAATTTCAACCCAGGCTACACCAAGAACCGCTCGCTGGCCATTGCCGTGAACTATCCTTCTACGGCTTTGGGCGATTATGCCGGTCCTCAATACCTGTGGCTGGGGGGCGGCAGCAAGAATCTGGCTTGTTTCACTATCCCCAATGTGCTGGTGGGCCAGAAGATCAAGATGACCGTCGAGTCGCACAAGCCCTCTGACGCCCGTGGCATAGAGCTCTACGTGGGCAGCGTGACGGCCGAGAACAAGATTGGCGAGTCGTTCAAGCCCACCACGATAGAGACGTACACGTGGGAGAACTGGGCCCTGCCCGAGGGCGTGGAGCCTACCGACGCGGTGGACATCATCGTCTACAACACCAGCGGCTGCCACATCTACAATTTAGAGGTTGGCGAGGACACCGGCACACAGCGCAACGTGGCATTCCTCTACAATGGCGACCTGAGCGCTGACCTGGCCTACAGCCAGTTCACGAGCAACTATAGTAATAAGGTGACGGCCATAGAAGCTAACAAGACATTTACGCTCAACGACTTTTCCAGCTACGACGTGCTTGTCATCAGCTCTACTGTCAGCAATACCGACGCCATCACATCGCTGAAGGCCATACGTCCCTTCATGCCTATGCTCTCCCTGTGTCCTTCTGTCTACAGCATCTGGCAGTGTGGTGAGTCCATCAGTGCAGAGATTGAGGTTGCCAAGGTCAGAAACCCCAATCACAGTCTGTTCAGCCACACCGACATTGAAGAGGCTGAAGATGAAGAGAACCCCGATGGCGGCTTCATCTACCTGATGCTCTTCTCTAACGAGACACCCTTCCAAGGCGTCAAGCTGGCAGGGGCTTTTGCCAACGACCCCGTCCTGGCTGTCGCCTATGAGAACGAAGACGTGGTAGCCATCCATACGCACAATCTGGGCCACAACGGCTACATCTATATTCCATACACGCAGGAGACATTGGCCGATGCCCATAGCTATAACACCAATATCCTGGAAAACGCCCTGTCACTGCTGGCCAACTCCAAGGCTGACATCACGGCAGCTCCCAAACCGTCTTACACCCTCGCATACAAGAAGCTCCGCACGGAAGTGACGATGAAGAGCGGCGTGCCCGGAGCACAGATCTTCTATACCCTCGACGGCTCAGAGCCAACGACAGAGAGCACGCTTTACACCGAGCCCTTCGAAGTCACCTCGTCCCTTACCGTCAAGGCTGTGGCCCTTGGCGACGGCTATCCGTTGAGCGAAGTGGCCGAGATTCCCGTCGTCATCAAGGACGTGGCCGACAGTCCGCACATTGATGTCAGCTATGCCGAGGGCGCTGCCACTGTCACCATCACAGCCCAGCCCGAGGAGGCAGAAATATGGGTCAACCTGACAGGCAGCGCCGCCAAGGCCAACTCACAGCGCTACACCGAGCCCCTGCAGCTGACAAGCAATGCCACAGTGACAGCATTCGTAGGCGAATACGAGGGATACCTCCAGTCGGAGGTCGCCACGAAGGAAGTGAGCTTCAGCGGACTGACTGTATTCAGCGAGGTTGTCAGCAAGTTTGAGGGTGCTGCGTTCAATGCCATAGGAAATGTGCTGAACGGCGGCTACAATTACTACACCGATGTTGTGCTGCAGTCGCTCACCCTCAAGGACGTGAATGGCGAGGACTCCATCGTCAACGTCTATCAGCCACGCGACTCCATGGTGGTCTACCAGCTTTCCGACGACTGGCGCGTCAGCACTCTGGGCCAGGGCCTCTACTACACCAAGGCCACCACGACGCACAACGTCGGCAGCGCCAGCGGCTATAACCCGGCCACCATCTTCGACGACCAACACTCCATCGGAGAAATCACGTCCAACGCCATGCAGTTCCAAGTGGTGAGCAAGAAAGATCTTGACGGACGCCTCGACCCGCCATCGCTCGCCCTTCAGAGCACACGGGCCTTTACCGCACCGCTGGAGGTGAGCATCTACTATTCAGGCAAAGACTACAACAGCGCGCATGTGCTCGACATCCTTGTCAACACCGACACGCTCAATGCCGACGGCTGGACGAAGATAGGCGAGATGCAGAGCCTCTCACAGCCTTTCTATGACGGCAGCAACGAGAAGTCGTTCCGGGTATGGAAACGTGGAGCCGCCGTTTATAACGGCACCGATGCCGTGTTTGTCAAGATTGCCTCTGTCGAAAACGCCAAGGACGTCAACATCTTCACAGTGCTCGTAAAGACGCCTGGCAGCAGCGACGGCATAGAGACCCTGCAGAACACACAGCCCCAAGCTCGCAAGGCAATGCTTTACGACCTCCAGGGCCGACGCATTGCAGGCAAGCCGCAAAAGGGCATCTACATCAAGGAAGGAAAGAAATACTTTGCACACTAAATCTATGCGACAAATCATCATCACACTTTGCCTATGGATGGCAATGGGGGAATGGGCTGAGGCCCAGTCCCCCGCTTGGACATTGGAGAAACTCGACCGAGGGCTGATTGCCTTGCCTGCCACGACGGGCAACTATGTCAGCTGGCGCTTTCTGGCCACAGACGATGAGGCGACCACATCATTCGAGCTGCTGCGCAACGGCGAGAGGCTGGCCAACGACTGTTATGCCACCAACTTCACCGACCCGACGGGAAAACGCACAGACAAATACCAGGTGGTGACCATCAGAGACGGCATCCGCACCGATACCACCCAGGCCGTTGCTCCCTGGGCCAACCCCTATCTCAGGCTGACGCTGCAGCGACCGGCCAAGGGTGAGAACGGCGGCAACTACGAGCCTAACGACTGCTCCGTAGGCGATGTCGACGGCGACGGGCAGTACGAGATTTTCGTGAAATGGAACCCATCGAATGCCAAGGATAACTCGCAGGGCGGAGTCACAGACAATGTCTACATCGACTGCTACCGGCTTAGCGGCGAAAGGCTCTGGCGCATCGACTTAGGGCGGAACATCAGAGCCGGCGCACACTACACGCAGTATATGGTATATGACTTCGACGGCGACGGACGTGCAGAAATGATGTGCAAGACAGGGCCGGGGTCGAAAGACGGCAAGAACGGCTATGTCAACCAGGCTGCCACCGACCCCGAAATAAAAAGCGTGCCCGGCACAGCACTCTACCGCAGCAATGACGGGCGCATCACGGGAGGACAGGAATGGCTCACCGTGTTCGACGGACTCACAGGCGAGGCACTGCACACCATTTTCTACAATCCCAACCGTGACACGACATACGGTGGCGAGGCCAACGGCTCGTTCAACTGGGACGACCGCAGCGGCAAAAGCGACTATGCCAGCTATGGCAACCGAGGAGAGCGCTTCCTGGCAGCAGTGGCGCATCTCGACGGCCCCAACCAGCCCGCCAGCGGCATCTTCTCGAGAGGATACTATACATTCGCCTTTATATGGGCCGTTGACTTCGACGGGCACTACCTGCACCAGAAGTGGCTCAGCTCACACAGAAGCAGGAACAGCTACACACTGACCACCTACAGCGCCGACGGCAGCGCCACCTC
Organism: Prevotella sp.; assembly: GCA_016285055.1. Lineage (GTDB taxonomy): Bacteria > Bacteroidota > Bacteroidia > Bacteroidales > Bacteroidaceae > Prevotella. The sequence continues at coordinate 83,224 of JAEEPZ010000002.1, read as the reverse complement.
GCAGACATTCACAGGATGCCAGCCCACCAGCGGCGGCGGCAGCGGCACCATGTATGGCAACGGCAATCATAACATGTCGGTGGCCGATGTCAACGGCGACGGACGCGACGAGGTGGTGTGGGGCGCCGCAGCCCTCGCTTCCGACGGGCACCTGCTCTACGGCACGGGCTTCGGCCACGGCGACGCCCTGCATCTGAGCGACTTGAACCCCACCCGCCCAGGACTGGAAATGTTTCAGGTGCACGAAGAGAAAGGCACCTACGCATGGGACATACACGACGCCGCCACCGGCGAGGTGCTGCTGAAGGGCGGGCCGGCCGGCATTGACAACGGACGCGGCATAGCGGGCTTCTTCAGCGACAACGTGCCAGGGGCCATCTTCTGGAGCGGAGACAAGAACGCACGCAGCGCCATCAGCGGAGAGGCCATCTCCGACAAGATAGGCTCGAACAATTTCCGCATCTATTGGGACGGAGACCTGCAGGAGGAGCTGCTCGACGGCAACAAGATTGACAAGTGGAGCACCAGTGGTACAACTCGCATTGTCACCTTCAGCGACCTAGGACCCAGCAACACCTGCAACGGCTCAAAGAACACACCCTGCCTCAGCGCCGACATACTGGGCGACTGGCGTGAGGAGGTCATCCTGCACAACGGCTCCGACCAGCTTGCCATCTACTCTACCAATATCCCCACCAACTACCGCGTGCCTACGCTGATGCACGACCACACCTACCGCATGGGCATCTGCTGGCAGAACACCGCCTACAACCAGCCGCCCCACCTGGGCTACTATCTGGTGAACCCCGACCTGCCGACAGTCAGCGGCGCCGACAGGACGGCCTCGACAAAGACAGGCGAACAGGTGGAGCTGACATTCCCAACAGCCAACACGGTCGAGATAGAGCAAAAGGGCTATAGCCTTGACGGCATCCAGCACGAGGGACTGCCCGAAGGGCTGACCTTCAGCATAGCCCCCGACGCCTCATCATTCACCCTTGCCGGCACATTCCAGCAGGCAGGCGCCTACAGCTTCCACTTCACCCTGACGGGCAGGAAAGGCACCAAGATACCTGTAACCGTCAACATCGTCGTCAGAAGCAACGAGGTGGTCAGCGGCAAGGCCGTGCGCTGGGACTTCACAAGGTGGAGCGCAGAGACCGTGGCCAACCTCAGAGCCGATGCTGCTGCCAGCAAGACCGAGGGGTGGAGCGATGTGGAGAAGCAGGCCGACGCCGATGCAGGCAATGAGCCTACCAGCATCGCACGAGACAACTGCTTCTGGGCATCGAAGAACACACAGCCCGATGAGCACGGCGAGCTGAGCGCCAACGGACAGGTCATCGACGAGCTGCGCGGACTGCGGTTTCACCAGCCTGCACTGGCCAACCGCAACCTGGCCATCGCCGTCAACTATCCCGCTACCGACATCGGCACCTATCACGGGCCCGCCTACCTCTGGCTGGGAGGGGCGAACAAGGACTACTTCACCATTCCCCGCGTAGTGGAGGGCTCGGAAATCAAGATGGGCGTTGAGTCGCACAAATCAAGCGATGCCCGTGGTGTGCAGCTCTTCGTCAACAACGGCATGGCAGGCAGCGTGGTGCACGGTGTGCAGCTGTCCGCTCCCGACGGCAGCAGCGTGGCGCTGCCAACGGCCTATACCGAGCTGACATGGTATGTGGTGGAGACAGCCGACGTCACCGTTTACAACACCAACGGCTGCCACATCTATTTCATCGAGGCGACGGTGGCCGACGATGGCACGGCCGTCGGCAGCGTCGTCGGCAGCAGGACTTGCAGTCAGCAGCTGTTCGACTTGCAGGGGCGCAGGGTCACACGCCCGGCAAAGGGACTCTATGTGAAAGACGGTAAGAAAACCGTCATCAAGTAAGAGGGGCCAGTGCGGAAAACCGTCATCTGGCGGGGGGAAAGGTACATTTTTTGTTCGTGACAGAATACTGTAGCATAACTGACCGATTTCCGTCGGTATGCTTTCCGCCATTCTGTCTAACTTTGCAGCCGACAAACTACTACATCATACTGACTCTCTCTTGGTTTTAGATTTAAGTATTGTTAGTTAACAAAAAAAAACAACAATCGGCAGATAGGTATTGGTTCTTTTCATGAGGTCATGAAGATTGTTTCTCGGGGGTGACGTTGACAGTAAGCCATCAATGAACACACACACAAATAAAGTCAAACTATTATTTTAAAAAGCAGAATTGCTATGAAAGAACAACGAAGAACGAAGCTGAAGAGCGCCTTCCCTGTGTGGCTGCGCTCTTTGCTGGTCGGCCTGCTGCTGCTGGCGTCGTCGTCAGCTTTCGGTCAGGTGAGCGTGACAGGAACGGTTGTCGATGCGACGGGCGAGACCGTCATCGGCGCCAGTGTGATGGTGAAGGGCACGAGCGTCGGCACTGTGACCGACCTTGACGGTCGCTTCACCCTTCAGAATGTGGCGCGTGACGCTACCCTCGTCATCAGCTACGTGGGCTGCCGCACGCAAAGCGTCGCCGTGGCCGGCCAGAGCCATCTGCGCGTGACGCTGGAAGAAGACAAGCAGCTGCTCGACGAGGTGGTGGTGGTGGGCTATGGCGTTCAGCGCAAGAGCGACGTGACGGGCGCCCTCACCCGTGTGGGCGAGAAGGAGCTGAGCTCCAAGCCTGTGAGCAATGCCTTCGAGGCGCTGCAGGGCAAGGCCGCCGGCGTGGACATCACGTCGAGCGAGCGCCCCGGCACCATCGGCTCCATCAGCATCCGCGGCACCCGCTCTATCACGGCCTCGAGCGCTCCCCTCTATGTGGTGGACGGCGTGCCCCTGCAGACTGGCGGCATTGAGACGCTGAACCCCCGCGACATTGAGAGCATCGACATACTGAAAGACGCCTCCTCGACCGCCATCTACGGCAGCCGCGGTGCCAACGGCGTGGTGCTGGTGACGACGAAGCGCGGGCAGGAAGGGCGGACGCAGCTGAGCTACGCGGGCAGCATGACCTTTGCGAAGATAGTGGACAAGAGCCCCGCCATGAGCGCCAGCGACTATATCACGTGGCGCCGCTGGGCCTATCACAACCAGAGCCCTGAGAAGTACAGCGCCGGCGATGCTCCCACGCAGGATCAGGACAAGGTGTTCTTCGACGGCGACGCCACTGCCCTTGCCAACGTGATGAAAGGGTGGAGCGGCGGCACGTGGGACGGCTCGAAGGTGACCGACACCGACTGGACCGACTTTGTGACCCAGACGGGCATCACCCAGGAGCACACCGTCAGCGTGCGCGGCGGCTCGAAGGGCGTGAGCGGCTTTGTGTCCTTCGGCTACCTCGACAACAAAGGCACGCAGAAGGGTCAGAACTATGAGCGCTATAACCTGACGGCCTCTGCCGACGTTCAGGGCACGCCCTGGCTGAAGGCCGGCGGCTCGGTGAATGCCTCCTACGGTGTACAGAAGTACGGCTTCTCGCGCACCGGCCAGTCGAGCAGCTCAGGACCTACCGACATCTACAGTGCCGCGAAGGCCATCCTGCGCTATACGCTGCCCTACGACGACAACGGCGAGATCATCGCCATGCCCGGCGGCTCGACAACCAACACCTACACCGTGATAGACGAATGGACGAAGTCTAACGACCAGCGCGAGACCTTCCGTGCCCTGGGCAGCTTCTACGCACAGATAGACTTCGGCAAGATCATCGCTCCGCTGCAGGGCCTGCAATGGAAGACACAGTTCGGCCCCGACTTCCGCTACTACCGTCTGGGCAACTTCCTCGACAGCAGCTCGGCCACCCGCGCCGGCAGCAAGAACTACGCCCGCCGCAACGATGAGCGCCACTTTGCCTGGACGCTGGACAACATGCTGCTCTACAACAAGAGCATCGACGAGCACACCTTCGGCCTGACGCTGCTGCAGAGCGCCTCGAAGGTGAACAACGAGAGCAGCTCGATGAGCGAGATAGGCGTCACCATCCCCTCGTTCCTGTGGAACAACATGGGTGCCATCGACATCACCGACTCGCAGTATCAGGCCAGCATGGGCACAGGCCTCACAGAGAGCGCCTTGTCGTCGTACATGATCCGACTGAACTACGCCTTCGCCGACCGCTACCTGCTGACAGCCTCTGCCCGCTGGGACGGTGCCTCGGTGCTGGCCGAGGGCAACAAGTGGGACTTCTTCCCCTCTATGGCCTTGGGCTGGCGCATGGAGCAGGAGAGCTGGCTGAAGGATGTGAGCTGGCTGGAGCAGCTGAAGCTGCGCCTGGGCGTGGGTGTGACGGGCAATGCCGCCGTGTCGCCCTACAACACACTGGGCGTCATCAGCTCGTACTGGATGCCGTTCAGCACGGGCAACTCACAGATATTCGTCACCAACGAGCCCTACTACACCAGCGGCTCCAACGCCATGCCTAACAAGAACCTTGGATGGGAGAAGACCACGCAGTGGAACTTCGGCATCGACTTCAGCTTCCTCAGAGGGCGCATTGGCGGTACGATAGACATGTACCTGTCGAAGACCAAGGACCTGCTGCTCTCCATGAGCGTGCCCTCGCTATCGGGCTATCCGTCGATGCTGGCCAACGTGGGTCAGACCAAGAACAAAGGCATTGAGGTGACGCTGAACACCATTCCCGTGATGACGCCCGACTTCACCTGGACCTCGAACCTGAACTTCGCCTGGCAGAAGGACGAGATAGTGGAGCTGGCCAACGGCAAGGAGGACGACATCAACAATGCGTGGTTCATCGGCGAGTCGATAGCCGTGCACTATGGCTACCAGAGCAACGGTCTGTGGCAGGAGAGCGATGCCGCCGAGATGGCGAAGTTCAACGAGAACGGACATAAGTTCACCGTGGGCAGCGTGAAGCCTGTGGACCAGAACGGCGACTACAAGATAGACGCTGACGACCGTGTGATTCTCGGCAACAAGAACCCACGCCTCACCGCCGGCTGGACCAACAGCCTCTCATGGAAAGGACTGGAGCTGACCCTCGAGCTGCAGGGACGCTTCAAGTATATGATCAGCACCGGCGGCGAAGGTCAGCTGGGCATGTACCAGCAGCGGGAGATAGACTACTGGACTCCGTCGAACACTGGAGCCGAGTGGCAGAAGCCCGTCTACAGCCAGGCCGGCGGCGACTCTTACTCTGGCCTGCTGGGATTCAAGGATGCATCGTTCATCAAGATCCGCAACCTCTCGCTGGGTTACAGCTTCAGCCGCAGACTGCTGGAGAAGGTCGGCATAGGGCTGAGCAATGCGAAAGTGTATGTGCAGGGCAAGAACCTCGGCATGCTGTACTCGTCGGTCGACTTCATGGACCTCGACACCGGTTGGACATACTACAACCGTGGCTTCACCATCGGCCTGCAGGTTGACTTCTAAAAGAGGAAGTTAAAAATGAAGTAAAAGAGGAAAGATTAAGTAATAAATAAGGAATCATACCATGATGAAATACATAAGCAATAAAATAGTTTGCGGTGCTTTCTCTATGCTGGCCCTGGTGGGTGTGACCTCATGCAGCGACGACTTCCTGACCGAGGATGCCGGGCACAAGGTGACTGACGCACTGCTTGAAGACGAGACAGGCGCCCTGAAGATGGCTGCCGGTCTCTATGGAAACATCCGCTGGCACTTCGGCTATGAGTGGGCCTACGGCATCACCCTCTACGGCTGTGACGAGTTTACCAACGGCGCCGACCTCACCTCTGAGTGCTGGAACACCTACGACAACCGTCTGAACCCCCTCGACCTGACGCCTGCCTTGGGCGCTGCCAACAAGAACTGCCCTGCCGTGTCGGCACTTTGGGACGAGATGTACTATGGCATTGCCACCGCCAACCTGGTGATAGCCAAGGCTGCCAATGTGGCCAACGAGGACAGCCGCAACAAAGCCATGGGCGAGGCCTATTTCCTGCGCGGCTACAACTACTACCGCCTGTTTGCCCAGTATGGCGGCGTGGTGCTGCAGACGGAGCCTGCCAACGGACAGATAAAAAAGGACTACACACGGGCCACTGAGGAAGAGACGCTGGCACAGGTGATAGCCGACCTGGAGAAAGCCTATGAGATGCTGCCGAAGGACAAGTGGCGCGGCAATGGCACTTGGACGAAATACACGGCAGCACACTTCCTGGCAAAGGCCTTGCTCTACCGGCAGTCGGAGCGATGCGCCGCCTGGGCCTCGAAGTATGACAAGAACACCGACCTGAACCGTGTCATCGCACTCTGCGACGAGGTCATCGCCGCCTGTCCGCTGGCTGCCGACTACTGGGACCTCTATGCCAAGTGGACGGGAGTGGACTGCAAGAACGAAGCCCTCTCCGAGATTCTGATGGCCGCCGAGCACAACGACGACAGCTCGACGCAAGGACGATTCGGCAACCGCACCTACAACTACTTCGACCCACAGTTCTCTAACTTCTCAGGAGCATGGGTGCAGCGCGGTCAGTACATCGGCGGCATGGACTTCCAGCGCTGCCGTCCCACGGAGTACACCTACTCGGTGTTCGACAACGTAAACGATGCCCGTATGTGGAAGACGTTCAAGACCGTCTATGGCCTGAACAATGCGGCAAAGAGCGCCGAAGACACCAAGGACAAGGACGGCAACGTGGTGAAGGGCCTGAAGTCGATGTATGGCCTGACAGATGCCCAGGTGCCCACCATTGGCGACGAGGGTATCATCTTCATCCTCAACAAGAAGAGCGACCGACGTTTCGACGGCAATCCCTACGGTACCTTCGGACGCGGCGGCGTGGACCACACCTTCGTCAATCCGCGCACCAACAAGTGGGTGCCCAATGCCTTCGTCGCTTTCCAGGACGGACAGTACAAGATGAACACCTACAACGGCGACCCCTCGAAGACCAATGTGTTCTGCGGCATCAACAAGACGGCCGACGGCTCACGTACAGGTGAGAAGGGCGATGCCCACCGCGACGTCATCATGGCCCGCACCGGCGAGACCTATCTGGTGAAGGCCGAGGCACAGGTTCGTCTGGGCCACTATCAGGACGCCATTCAGACAGTCAACATCCTCCGTGCCCGCGGCCAGTGGAAGAGTGGCGAGAACCGCAGCTACTACACCGACGGCTCTATGGCCTTCCTGAAAGCCGACGGCGGCGACAAGGACAACTCTACTGCCACAGCTACAACGGTGAAGAAGAACAAGGACTTTGCCGGCAAGACGCTCAACAACACCGATGCGTACTACGCTTCGATGACTCACACCAACACCTACTATCTCTCGACAGGCATTGCTGAGACAACCGATGCCAGCGACTTGCAGATAAAGAGCTACACCCAGCTGCCTGCTGAAGACGAGGCGGTGCTGGCCGCCATCGGAGCCAGCGGCGACTACGACCGCATGCTGAACTTCATCTTCAACGAGCGGACGCGTGAACTGCTGGGCGAATGGAACCGATGGGACGAACTGGCACGCACCGGACTGCTGGTCAGGCGCGCCAAGGCCTTCAACACCGAGGCTGCTCCCAACATACAGGAACGCCACAACTATCGGCCGATCCCGCAGAAGTTCATCGACACGCTGCAGAACCCTGACGGCACCAACCTCAGCGATGCCGACAAGAAGGCGTGGCAGAACCCCGGATATTAAACATAGGTTAATTGGATATTTTGGGAGTTAAAGGAGTTAAGGGAGTTAAAGGAGTTAAAGACAATAGCTTTGCTATGGATTTCAACCCAGAGACAAAGGCTTTTCATGGAGAGACATTTGTCTTTAACTCCTTTAACTCCTTTAACTCCTTTAACTCCTTAAAATTGAGCGAATGCGAAACTTTAATTAGTTAAGTTTTACAGAATTAGTAGTTTAATGATGTTAACAGGTAAAGGCTGCATCGTGAGGTGCGGCCTTTATTAAAAAAAACGGAACACAGCTATGATGAAAAGATTATTACTTGCACTCAGCCTCATGCTGGCAGCAGTGTGCGGCGGCTCGGCACAGGAGGTCAGCACCGACATGGCACGCCACAACTTCTTCTATGCCGGACAGAGCAAACAGCGACGCATGTTCATCGTAAAAGACGGACAGGTGAGCTGGGCCTATCAAGACCAGTTGAAGAAGGGCGAGATCAGCGATGCCGTGCTGATGACCGACGGCCATATCCTGGTGGCCCACCAGTATGGTGTGGCAGAGGTGACGCAAGATCAGCAGACCGTCTGGAGCTATGCGGCACCAGAGGGGACGGAGATTCACACCATTCAGCCCATAGGACGCAACCACGTCGTCTTCGTACAGAACGGCCATCCCGCCAAGGTAGTGGTGATGGAGATACCCGCCTGCCGCATCGTCAGGGAGTTTGCGGTGCCCGTCAGCGAGAAAGGCTCAGTGCATGGGCAGTTCCGCAATGCGCGCCTCACCTCACGCGGCACGCTGCTCATTGCCAACATGGGCATGGGCTGCATACATGAGTACAACAGCAACGGGCAGGAGATAGACCGCTGGGGCGGCATGCTGCCGTGGAGTGTGCAGGAGATGCCGAAGACGGGACATCTGCTCATCACAGGACGGAAAGGACACATACAGGAAATCAACCGACAGGGGCAGACCGTATGGGAAATGAACACCACAGCCTATGGCGTGACGCAGCCGCAAAAGACCGTACGCCTGAAGGACGGTGGACACATCATCAACAACTGGTACAACGAGTGGAACAAAGAGCCGATGGACACGGCCAATGCGCCGGTGCAGGCCATCGAGGTGGACAAGGACGGTCGGTTGGTGTGGCAGCTCAAAGCATGGAAAGAGCCCGACCTCGGCCCCTCAACAACCATCCAGCTGACAGACGAAGCGGTGAACCGCGACCGCCTGTTCTTCGGCGAGTTCAATGCGCAAAGCCCCAGACTCTTCACCGGCCCCAATGAGCCCATCGGCGAGGGCCGCGGCATCCATCCGGGACGGGTGGCATGGATTCACGCACCGGGCGTCGCGCAGTGGGACGGACACACGGGTCTCTGGGTGGAAGACCGATGGAACGACCAGCAGAAGGCTGACCAGATGATGACGGAAGCGGTGATGCAACTGACGGGCGAGCCGACGGCGAAAAAGGCATGGAAGGCACTCTTCAAGCACTTCAACAAGACACACGGACGGGGAAACCGGGGCTACAAGAAGGGCGAGATGATAGCCGTGAAGCTCAACATGAACAACGCCATCACCCACCACGACACCATCGAGCTGAACTCGTCGCCCTTCGTCACGCTGGCTTTGGTACGCTCGATGGTGCGCGACGCAGGGGTGCGCCAGCAGGACATCGTCATCTGCGAACCCTCCCGAGCCATCACAGACTCCATCTTCAACAAGATACACCGCGAGTTCCCGCTGGTGCGCATGATTGACAACATCGGCGGCGACGGACGCGAGAAGTGCGAGTACTATCCCGAGCAGATAGTCTATTCGGTAGACAACGGCAAGATGGCCCGCGGCCTGGCCAAGTGCATCGTCGATGCCGACTACCTCATCAACTCGGCCCTGCTGAAGACCCACAGCGGTCCGGGAGTGACGCTCACCACGAAGAACTGGTACGGAGCAACCGACATCAACCTGCTGTGGCGGCAGAACGCCCACAACAACGTGAGCCAGGACAAACGCAACGGCAAGCCTCAGTACAAGACCTTCGTCGACTGGCTCAGCCATAAGGACATGGGGCAGAAGGCACTGCTGCTGCTCATCGACGGCACCTACGGCTCACGCGACGTCAACGGAGCGCCCAACCCCAAGTGGATGAAGGAGCCGTTCAACGGCGACTGGGCCTGTTCCATCATCCTGTCACAGGACGAGGTGGCCTGCGACGCCGTGGCCATGGACATCATCATCAACGAGTGGCCGGAGTTCCAAAGCCTGAACTACTGCGACGAGTACCTGCGAGAGGCGGCCAGCCTGCCCCATGCACCCAGCGGAACCATCTACAAGCAGAATGGGAACCCCATAGACAAACCGCTTGGCCTCTTTGAACACTGGAACAAACAGCATCAATACTCGAAGATAGACCTCAAATATAAGAAGCTGCAATGAAAAGGATGGTAAGCATAATCGCCTTCATCCTGTTCATGGCAGGCAGCAAGGCGCAGGTGAGGGATGCCTTCTCCGGCATCCTGCCCGTCACAGACCCGCAGATGATGCTGAGCCTGAACGGTGAGTGGCAGCTGAAGGTGGTGGAAGGCATCACAGCCGACCCGACGGTGCCTGCTGCCGACGAGACGTGGGGCCGCATCCCCGTGCCAGGCTGCTGGGAGGCCTACGGATTCTCTAACCCAAGCTATGACAAAGCGCTGCCCCTCACAGGCTACTACCGCACAACGTTCACAGTGCCGGAGGCGTGGCGGGGCCTGCGCATCGCCATCCGCTTCGACGGTGTGCTCTATGGCTACGACCTGTGGGTCAACGGCAAGGCTGCAGGCTCGTGGCGGTCGGGCTACAACACCGCCATGTTTGACATTACTGACTGTCTCAACCAGAAAGCAGAACGGCAAGAGCTCGCCCTGCGCGTCATCTCACAGTTTCCGGGCAGCGACTTCGACTACAACGACGACTGGGCGCCCTGCGGCATCTTCCGCGACGTGACACTCATGGCGGTGCCCAAGACGCACCTGAGCGACATCACCATCACCACCAAGAACACTGGCGAGGTGAATGTGAAGGCTGACATAGCCAATGGCAACAGAAACACTACGGTGAAGTATGAGATACTCGACGCCAACAGGCAGACAGTAGGCACGACGCGCGTAGAGCAGCCGCATCTGTGGACGGCGGAGACACCTTATTTATATACATTGCGCACAACGCTCTCGCAGAAGGAGAAGACGCTGCAAGTGTTTGAGCATCGGTTCGGATTCCGTGAGCTGACCATTGACGGAAACATCCTGAAACTCAACGGACAGCCCATCAAACTGCGGGGTGTGACGACCCACTCCTCCGACCCCGTGACGGTGAAGGTCATCGGTGAAGCCAGTATCCTGCGCGACATGCAACTGATGAAGGAGGCGTCCATCAACTACATCCGCACGTCGCACTACCCCCGTGAGCCGCGATTCTACGAACTGGCTGACTCGCTCGGGTTCTATGTCATCGACGAGGTGCCCTTCGGCTATGGCGACAAGCACCTCTCTGACTCCACCTTCTATCCCGTGCTGCAGCAGAGGGCACAGGCCACCATCCGACGCGACAAGAACCATCCCTCGGTGATGATATGGAGCCTTGGCAATGAGAATCCGCTGACAGACATCTGCATCCGGCTCGGCGACTATGTGAAGCGCGACCTTGACACCTCGCGCCCCATCTGCTATCCGCAGGTGGGCTCATACTTCAGGAGATTCAACTATGACTTCCCACAGGTGGCCGACATCTATGCGCCCCACTACCCGTCGACGGCACAGATAGGCGACTTCTACCAGCGGGCCGACCGTCCTGTCATCTTCACAGAGTACTGCCATACGCTAGGCATCTCGTTGGAGGATCACGACCGACAGTGGGACATCATAGAGCGCACGCCCTGCATTGCCGGCGGCAGCGTCTGGGAATGGGTAGACCAGGGGATGCCCTTCAAAGCCAAGCTGAACGACCGCTATGGCTACGAGGAGCGCGTCTTCACATCCAGCGAGGGCGGCTTCGAGATGTTCGGCAACAAAGGCACCGACGGGCTGCTCTATGCCGACCGCACGCCGCTGCCCAACTACTATGAGCTGCAGCACAACTATGCCCGCGCTTTTGTGGAAAGCAGAGAAGGCGATGTGCTGCGCATCGTCAATCACTACGACTTCCTCAATCTGAAGAATCATGTGACGTTCCACTGGACACTGACCAACGACCGCGACACCGTGATGCGCGGTGCATTCAGTCCCGACTGCCAGCCGCACAGCTCAGTCCCTTATACCCTCAGCCTGCCCAGGCAAAGCGGACTCAGCCTGCTTCAGTTCGATATAGAAGACGACCAGGGGCACACCTTCCTCCATCAGAGTTTTGTGCTGAGCAAGCCTACAGTATCCTGGGAAGGAGCAGCTCGTCCCACGGAGCATGTTCAGGAAGGCCCGCTGGTAAGAGTAGGACGCAAGGCAACGATGGCCGAGATGCTCAAGGTGAAAGACCAACGGATAGAGAAATATCTCCAGCCACTGGATAACCCCTACGTGAAAGCCGATGTCAAGACGTGGGAAGAAGGAAACAGCACAAAGGTGGCCTTCACCCTGACGCCCGACACCACCGATGCCTTCCTTTCCGAGCTGGGCATTGCCTATCTGCTTGACCGCCGCTTCGACCGTGTGCAGTGGATAGGCTACGGCCCCTTCGCCACCTATCCTGGCCGGCATCAGGCCAACCGCTATGGATGCTGGGCCAAGCACATGGACGACCTCTATTTCGAGGGCAACCGCATGGGCGTCGATGCAGCACTGTTCAGCGATGCAGCAGGAAACGGCCTGCTGGTCGTCGGCGACAGTCTCAGCCTCAGCTTCGAGCAGACCGACCGGGGCATCGTGATGACGGTCAATGCCGCCGTAGCAGGCCAGGGGCCGAAGTTCGCACGCACGGCCTTTCCCGTCATCGCCAAGCGTGTGGGCAGCGTCAACGGCGAATTCCGTCTCTACCGCATCGAAGCAGGCAACGTCCCCAAGGCGGTGTCGAGGCTCTTCGTCTCTCCCCAGGCAGTACCCGCCCCGTTCCATCCTTTCGCCACGCAGTACGACACCTACCTCCTACCCTACGACGACATCCGCAAATAGCAGCACGCCGAGCCACCTCTGCTAATGTGCGACACGACAATGAGTCCTGAAGGGACGATGGATTACAGGGAAGTTCTTTTTCGACCTGTACGGATGGAATTATGACATAGTTACGTCGCTAATTATGTGAGTTGGTACCGCTTCCCGGTATAAATTCACATAGTTCGCGATGCAACTATGTCACTTCATCCGTACAGCACGATTTTTTTTCGCTGACAAAATATTACAGACATTACAGCCCCCCTAACCCCTCCCCTTAAAGAAGGGAGGGGATGGCTGCGCATTGAGCTACGCGGCGGGCAAGGAGCGGCACATTATTTTTCTTTACATTTCGGACTTTTTTGTCCGAAGCCTTCGGACGAACAGTCCGAAGCCTTCGGACAGAGCGTCCGAAGCCTTCGGACAACGAGTCCGAAGCCTTCGGACAATTTCCCTTTCCCTTTCCATCCGCACAGGTCGTGTATTTTCACTTTCGTCATCAGCCGGTTTGGTGTCCAGTGTTACTGAGGCCGGAAAAAACGCGAAAAGCCAAGAAAAATATTGAAAATAGGCAAAAAGTTTTGCGGTCTACGGGAAAATGCTTACATTTGCAGACGATATGAGTAAGTACATCCGATTCGACTGGGCGATGAAACGCCTGCTGCGCAACAAGGCCAACCATGTTGTGCTGGAGGGCTTCTTGTCTGTCCTGCTTGAACAGGACATCAAGATACACAAGTTCTTGGAGAGCGAGGGCAATCAGACCGATGCCAACGACAAGTACAACCGCGTGGACATCATGTGCGAGGACAAGGACGGTCGGAAGATGATTGTTGAGGTGCAGAATGAGCGTGAGTACGGCTATTTCCACCGTATGCTCTATGGAACGTCAAAGGCCATCACGGAGTACATGGAGCTGGGTGACGGCTATGAGAAGGTGCAAAAGGTGTACTCTATCAATATCGTCTATTTCGACCTTGGTCAGGGCACGGACTATGTCTATCGCGGACGCACGGACTTCCACGGTCTGCATGGCGGTGAGCTGCTGAAGCTCTCACCCAAGCAGCGCGAGCTGTTCGGCGGTAAGGAAGAGCCGGGCGACCTGATGCCCGAATACTACCTTCTTAAGGTGAACAACTTCAACAAGGTGGCCAAAGAGTCGCTCGACCAATGGATCAGTTTCCTGAAGACAGGCGACATTCCCGAAAGCTTTGATGCTCAGGGCCTTCCTGAGGCCCGCGAGCGGCTGCGTGTCGACAACCTCCCGGAAAAGGAGCGTCGTGAATATCAGCGCGAGTTGGAGCGGCGTATGGTGGAGGATGATGTGATGAACACCTATTTCATCGACGGCAAGGACGAGGGGCTGAAGGAAGGCAAGAAAAAACGTGAAATAGAAATTGCCCGCAATTTGAAGGGCAAGGTTCCCGTTGAGATCATTATAGAAAGCACTGGCCTTACCGCAGAGGAGATAGCCCAGTTATAAACTAAAACGAGACGCGTTTCCCTTCCATTAGTTTTCACCTCAAAAACCGCCTCGTAGCTTTAACTTGAATTTTAAGTCTCTGTATTTATGGCATCACTGCGTTGTTTTACGCGGAGCGCAGGCGAGAAGTGTACAGCTCTGTACACTTTTAACAGACCTTTGCTTTTCTTGAATGTGGCCATTCCGGTCGTGTGGTGCACGTATTCGTGCACACCTACCAACTGAATAAGCGGAAGAGCCATAAAATTCTTGCTGTGCGGATGGAAAAGTTAGCTGATACCGTCTTCTCCTTGTTCTTCTTCCCGAATAACGGTAAATGGAGCGAAAGTGAGAAGCTTTCTGCATTCGTCAGCACACCCTTTAGGCACGTACAGTGTACACGAAGCATGAACCCCAAAGAAAGCCGCCATGTTAATGGGTGCTCCTTTGATGTCTTTTATGTGAAGATGAATGGCCGTCAAAGCGGGGCAATTCTTTATCACATTCTCGCATAAGTAAGAATTATCCGGGATATGAAGCTCTTTGAGATGCTTGCAGTGTGAGAATATACTATCTTCTATGACCGTGACTGTGGAAGGAACAGTGAATGTTTCGGCAGGATGGGCTGCAGGATAGCACCTGATTCTGTGCATGTCCTTACTATACAAGACCCCATCGACAGAAGCATATTTTTCGTTATTCGGATCCACTTCAATTCTTTCCAGTGAATCACAGCCGTCAAAAGCCCCGCAGAAGATAACAGAGACATTCCGAGGCAATGTAATGCTACGCAAAGAAGAACAGCGGGCAAAGGCGCTCCCGAAAATATACTCAACGCTCTCGGGGATGGTGATCTCTTCAAGAGAACTGCAGCCAGACAGGAAGAGAAATGGTATTTCCGTAGTTCCTTCGGGAATGTTGATTGTCCGGAGATTCTTGCAGTCCTGGAATGTGTAATCGTTCCATTTGGTTATACTTCTTGGGACCACAACACTTTCGACTGTCTGGCATCCGCGGAAAGCCCCTTTCGCTATCTTCTTTATTTTCTTGTCAACAACAAAGTCTGAAATCTTAGCCTTGGCAGGAACCATGTAGAGGATGGTTTTCTTCTTGTTGTAGATGATGCCGTCAACAGAGCAATACTTGCCATTGGCAGGCGACACTGTCAGCTCTTTTAGCCGTTTGCAGCCATCGAATGCCGTCAATGCGATGGCAGTGACATTCTCCTGAATGGAAACTTTTCGAAGGGACGTACACCCAGCAAAGACATTGGCGCCTATCATACGAAGATTTTGCGGTAACACGATTTCCTTCAGCGACGAGCAGTCGGCAAAGGCGCCTGGCCCTATGGTTCCTACAGAATCGGGTATCTTAACGGTCTTCAGTTTCCTGCACCCTTTGAATGAATGGGGCTTGATGACATCCACACCATCAGGAATGACGACGTCGGTCACTTCTTTGTCTTCCACACCATATACTTGATGCAATTCGTTTATCTTGAGTTTTGTATCCATAGGGCAAGTTTCTTGAATTCTGTAAACATCACCATCTAATAGGTAGCAGGGCTTCTCGTAGGCTAAAGCCCCGCCCGCCACAGCCACCCCGCCCAGTAGCCTGGCTTCTCCGTATGCGGCGGCACCGCCGCCGCCCTGCCGCAGCTGCCGCAGCCTCAGCTTCATCTTAAAATTGAGACAAAAATACAAATTAAAGTGCAATATTACGATTTTTTGTAAGAACATTAATCAGAAATTTTCTTTTTTATCTTTTTTTCGTACCTCTGCCAACAATTATCAACAAATGACAACTATGAAGATAATCAACAACAAAAACGACAACAACTAATAATCTAAAAAACCATAAGAGTATGAAACGACTGAACACCACCATCATCCTGTTCATGATGGCCCTGCTCACGTTGCAGGCTCAAGAGAAGCCAGGCTTTAAGCTCTTCTTCGCGAACAACGTCTCCGACGTAGCCGACTTCCACGAGATTACCAGCCCCACGTCAGGCCTGAACTGGCGGCAGGTGCAGGACGGCGACATGAGCGGCAACGGCTATGAGGCCGACCAAGTGGAACAGATGCTCGCCAGCACCCGCATGAAGGGACTGGCCGACCAACAGCTGTTCTGGAACATGCGCAACCATGCGTTGCTCTGCTTCCGCATTGAGGACGACAACAACGCCACCAACTCCTACGAGGTGGTGGTCACCGAGAAGGACAGCCAGCGACAGATGTCAATCACCGTCACCAAGTTCTTCTTCGTCAACGTGCCCCTGCTGTCGTCTCCCAGCACCGAGTATGACATCACCGTGACGAAGGTGGCCGACACACAGCAGCGCATCCGCTTCAAGTACACGGCCTACGACTGGAACAACAGCCGACTCTACATCTTCCAGCTCGACCGGCGCCGCCAGATTGACAACAAAGACTACGAAATGGAGTATGTGACGGGCTATATGGACGAGGACGGCTACATGAACAACGACACCACACGCCTGCAGCTGAAGGCCAAGGCGTTTCAGAGTTTCTTCGTGCCAGAAGGCAGCGACCTGCTCGACGTGGTCCTCATTGGCGACGAGAACAAGCTGCGCATCAAGAAGGAGCGCCTGCACACCGGCATCAACGACCTGGAAGACCGCTTGAGCAAGATGTCGCTCTCGCCTACATTCTATCTCGACAAGCACGACGGGCGCGAGTTCGTCAACTTCAACTGGCTGGGCTCAGGACTCTTCGAGAAGTACGACACACTGTTCCTCACCCTCTACGACCAGCGTTCCGCGCCCGTGAAGTCGGCCACCTTCCATATTGAGCAGGTGGACGAGAATGGACACCCCACACACAGCAAACAGGTGAAATACCTGGGCTATGATGCCAAGCGCGGCGTGCACAAGCTGCTCACCATGGGCAGGCCCGCCTATATCGAGATTCTCGCGTCGGGAAAGCTGCCCACCGTCTACAAATATGCCGGCGCTGCCGACGAGGAGACGGGCTTCGTCAACGAAGACCGCTGCTCGGCCATCCTCACCTTGCAGACAGGCCGATGGAGCGAAGACGACATGACCGTCAGCTCGCTCTACTTCCGAAACCTGAAAGACGAGCGATTCATCATTGTGCGCAACAAGATTGACCACCGACTGTGCACCATCGAGGAGATGAACCTCACAGGACGACAGGCGGCCGACACCATCAGCTACCTCGTGGACTGCGGGCATTCGTTCCCCAAGCTGCTCAACAACAATCCCATCGAGCGCTTTGCCGAACTGGAGACCACCTTCTCACGACCTGCCGACGGCGTGGCACCCACCAGTGCACTCATCTGCAAAGACATTACTACCGGTGAGCAGCTCCGTGCCGAAGAGAAAGAGATTATCGTGGCTTCGGCCAGAGACTTTCACACCTTCTCGCGCGACTACTACTTCGTGCGCTACGACCTCATCAACGCCATCAAGAAAGGGGAAGTGGCACGCCTTGAGCTGCAAGCCGGCGACATGAGTTACGAGAAATTGCCGCTGCTGTGCAGCTCGAACTACAACCGCGACGAAGCGCTGCAAATGGCCGGCGACTATGCCAACGACAACTGCACCGGAGAGCCCGACCCGAAGAGCGAAAGCCGCTCCTGGTTCGGACGGGCGTTCCAGGCAGCGGCCAGAGGGCTCAACTCCACCACCATCGACATGCCTGGCGACGACACTAATATTCGCGAAGGCGGAATGGGCGACGGCTTTGCCGACTTCGGATGCGACTTGAAGCTGCCCATACAGTTCAAGTTCAACATCCGTCCCATGACCATCCAAACCAGTGTCAACTACGACTTCATCAAGCAGATTCTCTCGCTGCAGACCAACATCGAATTCAACCGAGAAGACGACCCACGGGAAGGAGAATCGAGCACAGTCAGCGATGCCCGAAAGGAGCTGCGAGAGGCAGAGAACTCCGACCGCATCCAGCTGGGTTCCGATAAGGCCACGCTCAACGTGGCGGGCGAAGACGTCGATCCTGACCGCTGGATCAACGAAGACATCAACGACATTTTCGACATGTCGGCCAACCACGTGGGAAGGGGATGGTTTGGCGGACTCACGCTCACCCTCTCCACGCCCATCAAAAACTGGAAGAAGTTCCAGGTCACCGAGGCTGCCGGACAGATAGGCTACGGCTATGGCGCCAACTGGGGAAACCTCGCACACGACCCCAAGCTGGCAAAGCTCAAAAGCCTCATGGACAAAGCCGAGGACATATTGCCCATCAGCCTCCAGGCATCATTCGAGACCAACATACAGGCCGACTTGGGCGTACGCTCCTTCGACGACGACTTCGAAGAGTCGATGAGCGGCTACAACATGGGCTACTTCTTCCAGGTGGGAGCCAAACTCAAGGCGGGACTGACCGCCGAGATTGGCACGCCCGACAAGTTTTAGGGCACCGATCTGCCCTGGGCGGCAGTGCTCAACGCCAAACTCGGCGTCCGTTTCGGCGGCAAGCTCGGCGGTTTCTTCCGCGTGGAAGGTCCCTTTGCCCCGGAAACGCCCGGTGTGGGCGGACGCCTCGTGGGTGTGCTCGTCGGTCAGGCCTACTTCCACTTCAAGGCTTTCGTCTTCCACTTCTCGGCCAGTGCCGGCTTCCGCGTAGGAGGACAGGTGCTCATACCCAACTCCGATTTCAACCCCTTCCACAAGGACTTCCCCTACTGGTTGAATAAGGGCTCAGTGCGTGCCCTCGGACGATCCTACCGTCCGCTGCCCGCTCCTGAAGTTGGCGAGTTCGGACGGCTGCTCGTGTCCGATGTGGCCAGCGATGCCAACCCACACTTCCTGGGCGGCAACCAGATTGTCTACAACGACTTGAAGACCCCCACCGACTATAACGACGACCAGGTGACGATGCTCGACCTCCCTTCGGGTAAGACCACCTCGCTCTCGCCTGTCTCAACCGACCCCGCCGCGCAGGAGGGAGCCGCCACCAACCACATGCGCTCGAAACGCGGCAATCACGATGTGGTGGTCTATGAGCAGATGAACTGTATCGTGGAGTCAGACAAGGTGAGTGACAGTACCGCTCTAAGCACCAATATCGACGCGCTGAAACATTCACGCATCCGCGCCGCCTTCCGTGAGGGTAACGGCGAGTGGAAGAATACCATCGTCACCGCCGACGACAAGGACAACGAAGGCTTCTCCGACCTCAAGCCCGTCGTCTCCATACAGAGTAACGGCAATGCTGCCGTCGTCTATCAGCACGGCAAGTTCATGCTGGTGGACGAGAACGAGTCGGCCGACTCGCTCAATAACCTCACCTTCAAGGGACAGCTCATGCTGCGCACCTATGACGGCAACAAATGGAGCAAGGCCACGCCGCTCTTCAACATTGACGACCGCAACTTTCTCTCGCGCTACGACCTCGTGATGCGTGGCGACACCGCCCTCGTGGCTGCCATCATACGTAGCGAGGGCATGGAACACGGCGCCCTGCGCTATGCCTCGAAGTCGATGCACGACGACAAGGTGAACTACCGCGACGATGAGCTGCTCGCCAGCGACTTCTTCATGCTGCGCGTGGGCAGCAACTCTGTCATCGCCATGACCTACGAGGCCAGCGACTCCATACGCGACATCTACGTGAAGACCGTCAACATGGACGGCACCAACGACGGCCACGCCGGGTGCGACATGGGCCTTGAGAACTGCCATCCCACGAAGGTGAAGATCATCTGCGACCGCCAGGCCGAGAACCTCAACGACTTTGCCGTGATGTGGACGGAAGTGAACAACATCCGCCAACTCGAGGACGGCACCACCGCACTCGACAGCATGCGCACCGTGCTCAACGCCGCACGCATCCACCTGTCTAACGCCCTGCAGCCTACGGCACCCATCACCTTGGGAGCAGAGGTTGACTCCGTTCTGGTCATGACCGACTTCGACGGTTTCCTCGACGACGACTCCATCAAGGTGGTCTACACCTTGAGCAACATCGACACGGGAGCCGGCATCATCATGCAGAACGTCAAGGCCTTCACCAACAGCTTCGAGCATGAAGTGAGCTTCAGCCGCGAGTCGCTGCGAGGCAGCAGCACCCTACCGGTGAACATTCTGATACGCAACACGGGTACCTCGGCCATCCAGGCAGTGGAGGCCGTCATCAACGGAGAGCTGTTCCGCTTCGACGAAGGCTATGTGGCACCCCGCAAGTCGCGCACCTTCACAGTGCAATATCCCATAGAAAGCAACTTCGACGGCTATGTCACCAGCGTTGTCAGCGTGGAGTATGACAACGTGTTCCGCGCCCGTCATAACACCATCAGGAACGGTGTGAAGCGCAACCTCTTGCGCCAGAGCAGCCAGAGCAGCAAGTCGCGCATCGTCATGAGCGACATCGACAGCCGCGTTATCAGCCAAAGCATTGAGAACGGTGCCAACACCTTCGTGGTGGAGGTGACCGACCGTATGGGTCTGTTCTCTGACATGGCTGTGCGCGTAGGCATCTACGCCCACCCCAACAGCCGCGAACCTTTGAGCGACGGCGCCGAAGTGGTGATTGAGTCCTCCGACTTCATCCGCATGGCCGACTCGCGCAAGGCATACGCCACCGTCACCGTGGAAGGCATTACCGAGCCGGTGCAGGCCTACCTCAACGCCCATGCCATCGACACCGGCCAAAGAGACCCGAAGGACGCCTTGGTGGCCAACAGCCGCGCCGGCATCAACGCCACACTGGTGAACCTGTTCCCCACTGACGTTGTGACAGACATACGCCGCCCGTCGCCCGAAGAGTCAGCCCTCGGCCATCGCGTGGCTGTCGCCACCAGCGACGACGGTGTCACGCTCTCTGGCCTGCAAACGGGTGAGCATGTACGCATCTTCGCTCCCGACGGAACCACCGTCTACAGCCGTCATGCCAAGAGCGCTACTCTCTTTGTTCCTCTCCACCGGCACAGCGTCTATCTGCTCAGTGCAGGTGAGGAAATCTTCAAGTTCCAATTCTAAGTCACTATTATATATAATAATGTATATGAAAGCAACAGGTTGCAAATGGCTGCTGTGCCTCATGGCACTGCTGGCTCCCCTTGGCGGCTATGCCGCCGAGGGCTTCGACGGACCGACGTGGTATGACTTCCGCGACCCCTCGCTGCCAGTGGATGGCAAAGGCACATTCGAGAATCCTATTGTCATCAACACTCCTGAACAGCTGGCACAGTTTTCCTGGTTGGTAAATGAGAATCGCAATCGTTTCACCGGACAGTTTGTGGTGCTGGGCGCTGACATCAGCCTGAACAAAGTTGTCGACGGGAAACAGGTGAGCTGGGTTCCTATCGCTTACAAAGATATTTCATTTGAAGGCATCTTCTTAGGCACCAATACAGCAAAACTGCTGAAGGACGGCGAGATTGCCGATGACTGCAGACATACCATTTCAGATTTGTACATCAATGCGTCACTGGAGAGTAAGAGAGAACGCACCATAGGGCTCTTCGGCACCGTCGCAGGCTATCTGGGTCATTTCAGTCTGAAGAACGCCAGCATCAACTACAGCGCTACCGATATCTATTACTTCTATGCCGGTCTTGTTTGCGGCTATATACGAGGCCAGAGCAGGACCATCGACCTTGACCATGGCCGCATGACTATCCCCAATATCATTGACGATGTTTATGCAGAGGGAAAGATTATCAATCAGGTTTCCGACTGCGAAAAAAGCAGTATCGGAGGTATCGCTGGCTTATGCGAAAGCACGGGAATTGTACATTGCGCCGCAAAGTGTGAAATCTCCTCTCCAAATGTAAATAGGATAGGTGGCATCTGCGGCAATCTGTACAGTGTTTTTAGTGACCTCACCTATATTCAGGACTGCATGGCCGATGTCAACATCAAGACAGGCGGCAGCAGTTCCCAAGTGGGTGGCATCGTCGGCTGCCTGAACAACTCTTCCTGCATCCAGGGCTGCTCGTCTTCCGGACTCATTGAAGGCGGCGAAAAGACTGGTGGCATCTGCGGATTCATTGCCTATCCGACAGGCACCGAAATACATTCTACCATCATTGCTTGCACGAGCAGTGCCTGGGTGAAGGGAACGAAGGGAACAAAGGCGATAGGCGGCATCATGGGTGAGATAGAAACAAGTAGCTATGGTGAGGCAGGCGTGTTGAGCCATTGTGTCTTCTCCGGATGTGTTGAGGGGAAGGACGCTACAACCTACACTGGTGGTATTTGCGGCTCCATCACCAAGGAGCCGGAGGAAGAGCACATCACGAAGTGCCTGATGACAGGAACCGTCAAGACGTTGGGCTCCCCATCGAAAGCAGCGGCCATTGTCTCCAATTGTAACAAGCCGGAGGAGGTCGTGTCGAGCTGCTACTATGACTCCAACATGTTCCAGGGCAATGTGACTGGCGGAAAAGACACACACGTCACTATCAAAGGCCTCACCACGGAGGAGCTGACCAGCGGCGACTGGAAGAAAGTGCTACTGTTCGACGCCAATGAAGAGGATGACACTGGCTTCACGATGCGCAAGGGCTATTATCCCACGGTCTACATCAACGCCGAGTGGCCGGGCTATAATGTCTTCAAAACGACGACGATGCCCGAAAGCCAGGTGACACGCTCGCTGTTCAACAAAGACGACATCGACAAGTCGAACACCGTCTACAAGGCTGGTGCCTGGATGAGCTCTGTGCCTCTTATCCTCGCGAAGGGCGACGCCGTCTACGACCTGGTGTTGCAGGTCAGCGTGAACAAGTCCGACTCATGGTCGGAGCTGACCCGCAGCGTGTCGATGCAAACTGGCATCTCCTGTCCTGAGGATGCCGACTGCTTAACGATGGTCGACAACGCCGTCAAGGTCACCGGCAGTGGCTCGTCGGTAGTGACGGTCAGCACCAACTTTACCAAGAAGGTGCAGCCCGTCTTCGGCCGACCTGACGTGATTCTCCCCAGCAAGATGATCGGTGTCACCGCTACGCTGGGCACGGAGTGGGATGGCAGCATTGCCACGGCCTACGCCGCTGGCACCGGCATTGCCGAGGATCCCTTCATCATCAAGAACGGCGCCCAGCTGGCCTTGGCTGTCACTACCAACGAGGAGGGGCAATGGTTCAAGCAGCTCTGCGACATCACCATCATCAAGAATCTGCTCAGCGACGACCTGCTTCTTCCCCGAATCATTAACAAGAACTGGATAAAGAATGTGTCGTGGAAAGGACACTACAATGGCGACAGCCATAGCCTCAGCGGATTCATCTTGTTCGATAGTCCCGTCTTTGGCAACGTTGAAGCCAGCGGAGAGATAGCCAACCTGGCAGTCCTCGACTCCCATATCTCAATGCGCAACAACGGCACACTGGCCTATAAGATGAACGGCAAGATTGTGAACTGCATCGTCCAAGGCTCTTCGGATTGCTTACTTGCCAACCAGCCAGACTATTACAACGGCTACACTGGCGGCATCTGCAGTCTGGTCGGTCCCGACAATCCTGACGCCGTGGTGGAAGACTGCGTGTCGGCTATGTTCAACTTCAATTTCCTCAGCGACTACACGCCCCTGGTCAGCATCAACAGCCAGAATAAGGGTAAGGTGAGGAACTGCCTCGTGGTGGTGCCTGTTGCCTTCGGCGGACCGAGGTTCGAGACTGAGGGCTACACCATGGACGGCCACAGCTATATTGAGGACTGCTATTGGCTGAAAGGCTACGAACCCAACGCTACGGGCTACACCCTCGAGGAAATCAACAACACGCTGGGCAAGCGTCAGCGCTGGACGGTGACACCGGGCTTCTTCCCCATGCTCAAGTCGTTTGAGAACACCGACTATGCCAAGATGCTCTCCGTGCCAGTGCGCACCGACATCGACTACGACGAGGAAAACAACTACCTGCTGGGCTTCCGCAGACAGCTGCAGTTTGAGCCGGCTAACGTGGAGTGGGCTTCCACCGACACAAAGCTCTATTTCCTCGAGATTGACAGCGACATGGGCATCATGGCTCCCATCGATGCGAGCTTCTCGCCTGCCATGCAATATGAGCGCTATGAGATGCGCAGCATTGCCGGTCTGATTTTCGTCAACGGCGCCATGGGACAGTTCAGACACCACATTCCCCTGCGTACTGGCGAGATAGGTGTCAACCCGGGCATCACCTTCGAGGATGACAATGCCAGCAAGGCCTGTCTTGACGCCTTCGACACCGATGGCGACGGCAACCTGATGCTGTCGGAGCTGAAGGCTGTCACCAACCAGCAGACGCTCGCCGCCTTCCAGACGGCTACGGCCAAGCGAATCAAGCACTTCCCCGAGTTCCGCTTCTTCAAGAGCGTCACCAAGCTCACCACTCAGCTCAACAACCTGTCGGAGCTGGAGGACGTACGCCTGCCCTATGCCCTGAAGACCATCGGCAGCGACGCCTTCATGGGGTGCACGAGCCTGAAGGAGGTCACCGTGTCGCAGAAAGTGAGCAACGTGGAGCCTCACGCCTTCTTCGGCTCAGCAGTGGAGAACATCAAGATAGACCCCTTCAACGCGAATTTCAAGTCGCAAGACGGTGTGCTCTTCGACGCCAACAGCAGTCTGGTGGCTTACCCCAACGGGCGCAGCGGCGAGGAGATTACCCTCAACGGAGTGGTCAGCACCATCCAAGAGGGAGCCATCTACCACATCAACGGCCTGAAGCGCCTCTACCTGAACCTCGACGACTACATCCGCGTCATCCCCGAACTGGAGTACGGCGGCATCGAGACCACCGACGGCAGCCTCATCGACGTCTATGTGAAGGACGCCAGCGACGGCGGCATAGTGCTCGACAGCCTGAAGAACGACTACTCGTGGGAGGAATACAACAACGCCCGCCGGCTGCACCGCTACTATCCCGTCACCATCGATGCCAACGGCTTCGGCAGCTTCTACATCGGCTTCGACACCGAGCTGCCCGAGGAAATCACGCCTTACACCGTGCCCTACGTCCTGCCGGAGAAGAAAATGGCCTTCCTGAGGCAAGAGGTGCGCCAGGTGCCCAAGGACTCGCCCGTCATCATCCGTGCCCAGCAGCCCGGCATCTACCGGCTGATGCCCTACGAGAAGGGAACGCTCACCCCGTGGAAGATGTTCGAGAACTGCCTCAACGCCACCGGGGCCAACGGCATCGCCATCTACGCCGAGGACTCCTACGAGGGAGGCATCTACACGCTGCAGAGTAGCGACGTCTACGGCACCACCATCTTCAACTTCTGCCAGGAGGAGATGCTGCCGCCTTACAGCGCCTACCTGTCATACAACACCATCGCCGACCAGCTCGACATGGGAGTGGTCTTCGCACTGGCTCCAGAGGTGCTGACAAACGATATGCGTTTCTTCGCCATGCCCGACATGGAGAACCGCACCGACAGCGTGGCGCCTGTCTACAGCCAGGCACTGCTCACGGCCTACGAGGGCGATGGCAATGATGACAATGGCGACATAGACATACCGAGAACCATACAGGGCGACGTCTTCGGAACACCCGTCGAGCTGGCCGTCACAGCATTGGGCCACGACATCTTTGCCCAAAGCAAAGCCAAGCTCAACAACATCATCCTGAGCTGGAACGACAACCTGCAGTTCTTCGACCTGAAGAAGGGGAAGATCTACGACACCCTGCCCGTCAACCGCAAGGAAAAGGACACCCCGTTCTATGGCGTCGACGACAACACGTTCATCTTCCTCCCCAACCGGGGCAGCTACGACGTGCAAGGCCGTAATATCATCGTGGGCGACCACTGCAGCTCGCTGGTCATCAACGACGGCCAGGAATTCCGGCCACGCTTCGCCTTCTACGCCGACACGGCCGCTTACTTCCACGAATATGCCGGGGGAAAGGCCTACCCCATCATCATGCCCTTCGCCATCACCAAGCCCAGCAACGCACGATTCTACAAGATGCTGGCGGTGAACGATGGCCTCAAGCAGTTTGTCTTCACCAACATGCCCGGTGACGTCATCGAGCCGTCAACGCCCTGCATCATGGTAGTGGACGAAGGCACGGCGACGCTCTACGGCACCCATACCGAAGTGCACAGGTCTGACCTCAACAGCTACCCTGTGAGCCAGTGGATGCCCGATCCAAGGCAGAGCAACAACCGCGTGGGATACTGGACGGGAACATTTGCCACCGTCAGCAACGCCACAGCACAGGAGCATAGGAACTACCTCATGCAAAGCAACGGATACTTCACGAAGGTGGGCAAGCACAACGACGACATCACCATCCCGCCCTTCACAGCCTTCGTCGAACCCTGGAACGTCCTGCAGGAGCGATCCTACGAAATCGTCTTCCAGGAGTACTATCCCGAGAGCGACACCTACGCTACCGAAATCGCACAGTTCCCCGCCAACAGCTTCTCCGACGAGTGCGACATCCTCGACAGCAAGGAGATGTCGGCCGTCATCTGGTCAGAGCAGAAGCAGACCCTCTACTTCACCGGCAAGGATAACGACTTCGAGGTGGGCGACACCTACAACGACGCCGTTATCACCGACCTCTGGACCAACGCCGACATGCTTGACACTGGCGACGAGGTTCCACAGTGGTCGAAATACGCCAGCCAAGTCAAGCGTGTGGTCTTCGACAAGGACTTTGAGAGCTATCACCCACAGAGCCTCTACGCCTGGTTCAAGGGCATGAGCAATCTCACCGCCATCGATGGCATAGAATACCTGAACACCGACAAGGCACCCAACATGGCCAGCATGTTCGAGGGATGCTCAAAGCTCACCACCATCGACGCGGGCGACTTCGTCGTCAGCAGCTCCAGCGAACTGAACCGCCTCTTCGCCAACTGCAGCAGTCTCACCACCATCTATGCCGAGGCGCCCTGGGTCATCCATGAGACGCCCGAGATGTTCGAGGGCTGCACCAAGCTCGTCGGCGCCATGGCGTTCGACCCTGGAAACACCAGCGGAGGAATGGCCAACTACTTCATGGGCTACTTCACTGCCCGTCCCAACGTCATCTGGTGTAAGGACGACAGCACCCTCTTCTTCGACACACCCCACCAGACGCTTGAGGCAGGCATGGAGTGGGATGGCCACACCATCACCAGCATCTGGAAAGGTAGCAAGGTGGTCAACGTAGGATGGAGCGTCCCTGAATGGGCTGACATGAAAAAAGTCGGCACGATGCCCGAAGAGGTGCGCAACGTCGTCATCACCGAGAGGTTCGCCGTGCAGCGACCCAAGAGCCTCTACTCCTGGTTCTACGAATTCAAGAACCTGGAAAGCATCGAAGGGCTGGAGCACCTCAACACCAGTCAGGTAGACAACATGAACTCCACGTTCCTGGGGTGCAACTCGATCAAGACGCTCAACGTATCCTCCTTCGACATGACGAAGGTGACCAACACCGGCAGCATGTTCCGGTCATGCAAGCAGCTCACCACTATCTACTGCGACCAGTCCTGGCACGTCCGCACCACGAAGAGCATGTTCTTCGCCTGCACCAGCCTCGTCGGAGCCACAGCCTACAACCGCATGAAGACCGACGGCGAGATGGCCAATCCCGTGTCGGGATACTTCACCCACCTGCCCGTCGTCACCCTCACCGACTTGGCCGATAACAGCGCCGCCCTGGAATCCTATCCCGGCCAGCGCGTCAACGTACGCTACGACCGCACGCTCAGCGCCATCGACAACGGCGACGGCACCTGGACCAGCCGTGCCTTCACCGTCTGCGTACCCTTCGACATCGATGTCACACGGCAGGTAGGCAACCAAGACGACGTGGAAGTCTATCAGCTCTTCTCCGTCTCCGACCAGTTCGAGTACATCTTCATCATGCCACGCTACCTCGAAGGAATCTACGCCCCTAACCTCATCGAGGCAGGCAAGCCATACGTCATCGTGGTCAACAAAGGCACCTTCCGCCTCGAGGCCGACAACGTCGTTATCAAGCCCAATACCATCGACATCGAAGTGGTGCACCAATCAGGAGACCCGTATGATGAGGAAGAGACCATTGGCTACTGGAAGGGTACCTTCCACAACATCACCAATGCCGACGCCGCCGCCATGAAAGCCCACACCATGTCAAGCGACGGCTACTTCCGCCGCATCAGCGACGAGGAACCCTATCAGGGCGCCTACATCGGCACCTTCCGAGCCTTCTTCAGCCCCTTCGAGTCCGATGGCTTCTACCGCTACACGCCCATGTACAGCCAAGACAGACAGGGCGATGAGCCACCAAGTGAAGAAGGACTGGAGCCCTTCCCCGCCGACACCTACGAGGGTGACTGCGACTTCCCCGGCTACGACGACATAGGGACCGGCATCGTCATCCACACCGTCAACGCCAACGGCACCCACCGCTACTTCGACCTCATGGGCCGACCGCTCAAAGACCGTCCCAACCGAGGCATATACATTGACCAGACCGACGGCAAGAAACAGGTAAAGAAGCCATAACCGTCATCAAACCAAGCAAACCCTCAAAGAACCACAGCTGTAGTGGTCTTTGAGGGTTTGATACTTCCTCGGGTAAACGAGCTTGCTCACCATCGTCTTCCATCGTCCCTTAGGGCTGTTCAACCCAATCCCGGCTAATAGGTCGGCGCACAGTTCAATGCGCAGTCCTCCCCTCCCTTCCGCTCGGTTCTGCCGCTTGCTACCGAAAGGCCTTTCGGTAGCAAGCAACCATGGATTTCAACCATGTGAGAATCCCGCAGTTTCAAGGCTGCATGGGTTTTAAAAGTTTCCTGCCGAGAAACCATCGGTTTCTCGGCAGGAAACCAAAGGTTTCTCGGCAGGAAACCTTACCCGAGTTCTGTCGTCCCTTCAGGACTTATTATTGTGTCGCCGATTAGTAGAGGCCTATGTACAGTACAAAGCCTATGTACACTTCTCGCCGGCCTTCCGCTTGAAAGAGCGCAGTGAGGCCGTTAATACAGGGAATTAAGAAATAAGCATGAATCATCCGAGTTAGTGACAGACTCCGCCCCCATTCCCTCCCCTACAGGGGCGGGAGATGGGGGCGGAGTCCGGTATGGTGCAAATGCAGGCCGGAAATTCTTCTATACGATTAACGGAAGAGCAGCGGAGCCATCTCTCTCAGCGAGCGGCGCCAGGTGAGGAACTCATGAGCCGTGCCCTCGGAGATAAAGCCGTGGGCATCGAAGCCGGCAGCCTTCAGCGCCTCAACAGAGCTGTTGATGCCGTCGGGATTCTCCTTCGAGCCGCAGCTCTCGAAGATCACCTTCACCTGCTTCGGGTCCTTGATGTCCTCGGGCATGTAGGTGCCACCGCTGAGCAAGCCCCAATAGCCGAACAGCTCGGGACGGCGCAGGGTGATGAGCTTGGTCTCCATGCCACCCATCGACAGGCCGGCCATGGCGCGGCTCCACTTGTCGGTCTTGGTCAGGTAGTTCGCGTCGATGAAGGGGATGAGTTCGTCGCAGAGGAGCGTCTCAAACTCCTTGGCGGTGAACTGTCCGATGGAGCCGAACTTGAAGTCGTTGGTCAGGCCGTAGGCCATCACGACGATGAAGGGTTTGATTTTGCCTTCGGCAATCAGGTTGTCCATGATGATACCGGCCTTGCCCTGCACGGGCCAGCTGGTCTCGTTCTCGCCCCAGCCGTGCTGCAGATAGAGCACGGGATAGCGTGTCTGTTCAAGCTTGCCGTTCTTGCCCTTCACGAGCTTGCCGTAGCCATCGGGCAGATAGACATTGGCTGTCTGCATCTTGCCGGTGCTCTCCGACCAGAAGTTCACCTGCTGTATGTTGCCGTGAGCGATGTCCTTGCGCCAGGCGTAGAAGTCCTTGTCCTGGGCAGGAATCTCGATGCCGCTCTCCCACCGGCAGGAGCCGAAGTAGTTGTGCGTGCCGGGGTCGTTGACGGTGGCGCCGTCGATGGTCAGGTGGTAGTAGTGGAAGCCCTCGTCCATGGGGCCGTCGGTAGTGCCAGTCCACACGCCGTCCTTGTCCTTCTTCAGCACGGTGCCGCCACGGCCGCCGAGACCCAGGCTGACGATGACCGACTTGGCATCGGGAGCCTCAATGCGGAAGCGGGCATAGCCCTCACTGTTCACCTGCGGATACTCCTGTCCGGGCTGGTTCATCTCGTTGGGCACGAAGTCCTCCTTCGGCACACGGGCGTCGAGCACGGGGTCGAAGTCGCGGATGGCACGGTAGCAGGCCTTCGGACGGTAGTTCTCGTCGAAGGGCAGCGGGTGGTTGTTCACGCCGAGCCACGAGTCACGGTCGCCGAGGTTCCAGAAGGTGACGTTGTCGATGACGTCAGCATGCTTGCGGAACACCTTGAACAGGCGTGCGTACTGGTCGGTCTGCAGCGTTCCCATGTATCCGGGCATAGGACGAGCCTCACCGCGTGAGAACATCAGCTGGCCGCCGCTCTCGTTGTTCATGCGCAGGTCGAGCTCGGTGATGTTGATGTGGTTTACTATCTCCTTGAAGCGCACGATGGCCTTCTCAAGCTGTTCCTCGCTGGGGAAGTAGATGTTGTAGTGGCCCTGCATACCGATACCGTCGATGGGCACGCCGGCGTCCTTCATCTTCTTCACCATATTATATATACGCTCGCGCTTGCCTTCGTCCACACAGCTGTAGTCGTTGTAGAACAGCAGCGCGTTGGGGTCGGCCTCACGGGCAAACTGGAAAGCCTTGGCAATGAACTCGTCGCCGCAGAGCTGGAAGTGACGGCTCTGGCGGTAGGGGCTGGGCTCCTCACCTGGACGACGGCCCCAGCGGGGACCACCATCGTCGGCCATGGCCTCGTTGACCACGTCCCAGGCATAGACCACGTCCTTATAGCGGTTCACCACGGTGTGGATGTGCTCACGCAGGCGCTCGTAGAACACCTCCTTCTTGACGGGCTTGCCTTTCTTGTTGGTGAACATCCAGTCGGCAAACTGCGAGTGCCAGCACAGGCAGTGGCCGCGCATCTTGATGCCGTTCTGGCGACAGAAGTTAGCAATCTTGTCGGCCTTCTCAAAGTTCCATACGCCCTCCTGCGGGTGTATCTCTCCCGGCTTCCAGTCGTTCTCAGCCGTCACGCTGTTGAACTCTTTCATGATGAGAGCCATCTGAGCCTCATCGCTCACGTTACGCTGGTTGACGGCAACGCCAATGGTGAAGTAGTCTTTGTAGGCATCTTTCAGACCGACATTTGCTCTGGGGTCAACCAGACGCCACTGTGCCCACATGGCAGTGCTGCCCATTGTTGCCAGCACCATCAGGGCGAAGAAAAATTTTTTCATGTGTCTTGTTTTTGGTTTTGATAAATAGAGGTTATTTGCTGCAAAGTTATACATTATTATTATTAATAGGCGCCGATTTTATTGCCTTTTTTCATGTATGAGACAATTTAATATATAAAATGAAACGTCCGTGTTGCTGCTATCCTATTTATTATTTGTACATTTGCACCATGTTAAGGCTTGTGTCAGTAACACCTAATACTAACAATACAATGAAGAGAATCATCAGCTTGTTGCTTTTGGTCGCGCCGTTTATGGCGACAGCCCAGAACCCCATCATCCGTGACCAGTTCACGGCTGACCCGACAGCCCGTGTGTTCAACGGGCGCGTCTATCTCTACCCCTCTCACGACATCTACCCCGCCGAGGACTATCCACGAAAGGACTGGTTCTGCATGGAAGACTACCACGTGTTCTCGTCCGACAACCTCACCGACTGGACCGACCACGGTGTGATAGTCACGCAGAACAAAGTGCCCTGGGTACGACCCAACTCCTACTCGATGTGGGCTCCCGACTGCGTGGAGAAGAACGGAAAGTATTACTTCTATTTCCCGTCCACTCCGGCTGAAGGCGGGCGTGGCTTCGGCGTGGGTGTCGCCATAGCCGACCGCCCGGAGGGGCCGTTCATTCCCGAGCCACAGCCCATCAAGGGCATCAACGGCATCGACCCGTGCGTGCTGCAGGCATCCGACGGCAACGCCTATATCTTCTGGGGCAACGGACGATGCGCCAAGCTCAAGCCCAACATGAAGGAACTGGCCGACGACAACCCGAAGGAGATTGTCAAATGGGGTGAGCGCGAGATGGAGATGGTAGGCGTTCACTGCCTCAAAGACCTGCCCAACCGTCAGGCAGAAGGGCCGTTTGCCTTTGAATACAACGGCAACTACTACCTGACCTATCCATACGTCAGAGAGAATACCGAAGTCCTCGGCTACGCCATGAGCAAAAGCCCCATGGGCCCGTATGAATACAAAGGACTGATCATGGCCGAACAGCCCAACGGATGCTGGACCAACCACCACAGCATCGTCAACTACAAGGGCCAGTGGTACCTGTTCTATCATCACAATTATTTCTCGCCCCGCGACGACAAGCGCCGATCGGCCTGCATCGAGAAGTTGTTCTTCAATGCCGACGGCACCATCCAGGAGGTGAAGCAGACCATGCGCGGCGTAGGCATCAACAAGGCTACTGAGAAGATCGAGATCGACCGCTACAGCAGCGCCAGCGCAGGAGTGACGTCGCAGCTCATCGACACTGTCAACACCTTCCGCAGCTACGAAGCCACCCTGCCGACAAAGGGCAGCTGGCTGAGATACAACGATGTAGACTTCAGCTGCCTCAAAGACGGTTATATGATTATCAACGTCAAAGCTTCCGACAACACTGAGCTGTGCGTCCGCGACAAGAGCGAGAAGGGCAAAGTCATTGCCCGCGTCAAGCTGACGGTGAAGCCCGAGCCTACCTCTGACCCCATGATGGCCCGTTTCCGCCGCGACCTCACCAACCAGTGGCTCACGCAGTCTGTCAATCTGGAGTACACGCCGAAGGATGTCACCAACCTGGTCATTACCAACGAGGGCAACGGCGCCCTCAGCGTCGACTGGGTGCAGTTCAAGAACCGCCCCGACTACTTCACGCCCGTAGCAGCCAACGCTCCGGCTGCCAAGCCCGATGAGGAAGGCTTCATCCGCCGCTGGATGCTCCTTGACCCCATCGACAAGCCCAACAGCGGTAACACCGTCTTCACCGACAGCTACCTGCGCGAACACTTCAACCGCGAATACTTCAAGGGACAGCAGACCATCCTGCCGAAGGACGGCCAGAAGGTGAACGCCGTGTTCCAGCAGGAGCAGGCCCCGGCAGGCTTTGGCCGCGGTGCCCAGCAGATGCCCGAAGGCCCACAGGTGAAGACCGTGAAGCAGACGCTGACATGGCACGCTCTGGAAAGCAATATGTTCAACGTCAAGTTGTTCCGCTTTGCCGAGAAGTGGGGCACGAAGGTCTATGGCGTGCTCTTCTGGGCCGTCACCGTCATCGACTGCCCCGAGGACATCGAGAACGTGCGTCTCGCCGTCGGTTCCAACTCAGCCTCCATGTGGTGGCTCAACGGCGAGGAAGTTCTGCTGCTCAGCGGCGACCGCCGCATGGTGAAGGATGACGCCATGTCGCCACGCCTCACCCTGAAGAAAGGCCGCAACATTCTGCGCGGTGCCGTCATCAACGGCCCAGGCATGAGCGACTTCTGCGTGCGCTTCCTCGACGAGAAAGGCAAGCCCGTCACGAATTATGAGGTAACGTTGTCCCAGAAATAACGTGATAACGTGATAACGAAAAGGCGTGATAACGTGATAACGTGATAACGAAAAAGCGTAATAACGTGATAACGTTATAACGTGATAACGAAAAGGCGTGATAACGTGATAACGAAAAACGACATAACGAAAATAACGAAAAATAACGAAAATAACGAATCCAATTGATTATGAAAACGAAATATCTGATTGGCTTATCCATCATCATTTCTCATTTTTCATTCAGCCACGTAGCGGCGCAGGTGGGCGCTCCCTACATCCATGACCCTTCAACATTGGCTGAGTGCGACGGCAAGTGGTACACCTTCGGCACGGGCGGCGGCGGTCTCATCAGCGAGAACGGCTGGACGTGGAACAGCGGCGCTGACCGTCCCGGCGGCGGCGCAGCTCCCGACGTGATGAAAATAGGCGACCGCTACCTCTGCATCTATGGTGCTACCGGCGGCGGACTGGGCGGCGGCCACAGCGGCCGCATCCTCACCATGTGGAACAAGACGCTGGACCCGAAGAGCCCTGACTTCAAGTGGAGCACCGCTGTGGAGGTGTGCAGCAGCGACGGCATGGAAGACCAGGACGCCATCGACCCCGGCATGCTGCTCGACCCCACGACGGGCCGCCTCTGGGTGAGCTACGGCACCTACTTCGGCACCATACGCCTCATCGAGCTGGACCCGAAGACAGGATTCCGCGTCAGCGGCAACAAGGAGAAGGACATCGCCATCGACTGCGAAGCCACCGACCTCATTTACCGCAACGGCTGGTACTACCTGCTCGGCACACACGGCACCTGCTGCGACGGAGTGAACTCTACCTATAACATCGTGGTAGGCCGCTCACGCAGCGTCGAGGGTCCCTATATAGATAATGTGGGCCGCGACATGTACCACGGCGGAGGCCGCATGGTCATCGCCGCCGGCGACCGCAAGACCGGCGCCGGACACTTCGGACGTACCATCTTAGATGAAGGCGTGGAGATCATGTCGTTCCACTGGGAAGCCGACTTCGACATGGGCGGCCGTTCCACTCTGGCCATCCGTCCGCTGCTGTGGAAGAACGACTGGCCCTACGCCGGCGAGCAAATCAAGGACGGCGTCTATGAGATTGAGAGCGAGCGCCGCGGCTACTCACTGGAGCTGGCCGTCGACTTCGTGCGCATGCAGGTGGCCCGCCAGGGCTGGTTCAACCGCGACCAGATGCAGGAAGCTCCCAAGCCGGTGGCCAACCAGACGCTGGCTGAGGTTCAGGGCACATGGCCCGCAGGCGAAGTGGCCGTGCGCATTGGCGACTACATGTTCCGCCCGCACCAGCGCTGGCAGGTCGTTCCCGTACCCCAGCGGGGCGGCACCATCGCAGGACCGCTCTACGTCATCCGCATTGAGGGCACCAACCGCGCACTGACTGCCACTGACAAGCTGGAGGTCGTCACCAAGGAACTGGCCGACCTCGACGAGCAGCTCTGGCGCATCGAGCAGCTCACCGACGGCACCTACCGCATCATGCCTTACGTCATTCCAGGACAGCAGGGCAAGAACCAGAAATATTGCCTCTACAGTGCCGGCGACTCAACGCCCACCCTGGCCGAGTACGACTTCTCGAGTGACAACTCGAAGTGGAACTTCCGCCAGCACTAACAGCAGCTAACAATTATTCACTAACACTACCCATTTAATGAAGAAACTTACAGCAATGGCTGCCCTGTTGATGGCGGCCACCATGGGCCTCAGCGCCCAGCGGCCTATGAGCGCCCCGAAGGGCGGCAAGGCCATCAGTGACGAACTAATCGGTATCTTCTTCGAGGACATCAACAACTCTGCCGACGGCGGTCTCTATGCCGAGCTGGTGCAGAACGGCTCCTTCGAATTCAGCCCTGCCGACCGCGACGGATGGGGCGCCGGCACAGCATGGCGACAGATCCGCCCGGGCCATTCCCTCGGCACGGTGCAGGTGAGGATGGACAACCCGCTGCATCCCAACAACGCCACCTACATGCGCCTGCACACCGAGCGCACCAGGGAGTTCCACGACTACAAAGGCTGGAAAGGCTTCGGCCTGCAGAACGATGGCTTCGACGGCATCAGCGTCAAGGCCGGCGCGAAGTACGACTTCTCCGTATTCTTCCGCAACATCGGCGGCGCCAAGCAGGTACGCGTGGTGCTGGCCAAGCCCGGACAGGGCTGGGGCGCCGACCCCACGGTGCTCGATGAGACAACACTCAACGTCAGCAGCACCTCGTGGAAGAAATATGAGGCCGTGCTCACACCCTCTGAGGACTGCAAGAACGCCAACCTGCAGATTCTTGTCCTCACCGTGGGCGACCTCGACATCGACCAGGTGTCGCTCATGCCCGAGGACACCTACAAAGGCCACGGCCTGCGTAAAGACTTGGCTCAGGCGCTGGCCGACCTCAACCCGAAGTTCATGCGCTTCCCTGGCGGATGCGTGGTGCACGGCGGTGGCGACGGTTTCTGGAACACCTACCGCTGGAAGACTACCATCGGTCCCCGCGAGCAGCGCCGCCAGCTGAAGAACACCTGGGGCTATCACCAGAGCTGCGGATTGGGCTACTATGAGTATTTCCAGTTCTGCGAGGATCTCGGCATGGAGCCCGTGCCCATCCTGCCCAGCGGCGTGAGCTGTCAGGGCACCAACGGCGGATGGAACATGTGGCCCACGCAGGCTCAGGACGTCGTACCCATGTCGGAGATGGACGAGTGGGTGGCTGAGGCCATCGACCTCATTGAGTGGGCCAACGGCGACCCCGCCACCAACAAATGGGCGAAGATGCGTGCCGACGCCGGCCACCCTGCCCCCTTCAACCTGAAATACTTAGGCATAGGCAACGAGGAGAAGATCTCGCCCGAGTTCATCGAGCGCTTCAAGTATATCTATGAGCGCGTGACGAAAGCCCATCCCGAGATTGTCATCGTAGGCACTGCCGGCCCCGGTTCCCACAAAGACAACCCCGACTATGAAGCAGGCTGGAAGCTGGCCGAAGAGCTGGACATGCCCATCCTCGACGAGCACTACTACGAAAAGAACGACTACTTCCTGAACAAGCGCCAGTATGACAACTATCCGCGCGACCGCAAGACGAAGGTTTACTTAGGCGAGTATGCAGCCAAGGACAAGAAGCTCATCGACGCGCTGGCCGAAGGCCTGTATCTGCTGCACGTAGAGCGCAACGCCGACGTGGTCTGCATGACCAGCTACGCACCCCTCTTCGCCCGCAAGAACGGCACACAGTGGAACCCCGACCTCATCTACTACGACAACGAGCGCCCGTTCCTCACCTGCAGCTACTATGTGCAGCAGCTGTTCGGACAGTCGAGCGGCCAATATTACTACGG
Source organism: Prevotella sp. (assembly GCA_016285055.1). Lineage (GTDB taxonomy): Bacteria > Bacteroidota > Bacteroidia > Bacteroidales > Bacteroidaceae > Prevotella. The sequence goes on along the minus strand of JAEEPZ010000002.1, from coordinate 46,153 downwards.
CGACTGCGTCACGTTTGAGGGCGACGCTGCCGGTGTCATCCAGCCGCAGGAGAACGTGCACTACGGCCAGAGCGTCATCCTCAATGTGAAGACGCGCAAGCTCTTCGTCAAGCTCGTCAACGCCGGCGACCAGCCGAAGAAGGCCAACATCAACCTGGGGCGCTTCGGCCTGAAGAAGTTTGCCACGATGACCACGCTCAGCGGCAACGCTGACGACGAGAACACCTTCGATGCCCAGCCCATCGCCCCGAAGACCGAGCAGGTGAAGGCCAAGAAGAAGTTCTCGCTCGACCTGCAGCCCTACAGCATGGTGATGCTGGAGTATCAGCTGTAATTGTTCACGCAGAGGCTTCTTTATCCTGCGAGAAAGCAAGCCGCCAGTCAATCAGGCTACTTTTGGTTGAATTCTTTCGACGATTCAACCAAAAGTAGCCTGAATTTTTGTGCCATGAAGGGGAGGGATGTTGGCTCGGCTCTGCCGCTTGCCGCTCGGCTCCGCCGCTTTCACTAAGCGTAGCGACTGAAAGAACCGAAGGAACACAAGAATCATACAAAGCTAAAAAGAGCTTAGTTCGGTGTAGATGCGCTGCACGGGCAGCCCCATCACGTTGAAGTAGCTGCCGTTAAGGCCTGTCACGCCGATGTAGCCTATCCACTCCTGTATGCCGTAGGCCCCGGCCTTGTCGAAGGGGCGGTAATGAGTGATGTAGTAGTCTATCTCCTCGTCGGTGAGGGCCTTGAAGGTGACATCAGTCTTCACGGAAAAGCGGCGCTGCTTCTCTGTGGTGGTGAGACAGACGCCAGTGATGACCTGATGGGTGCAGTTGCTCAGCTTGTGCAACATGCGGCGGGCATCGTCGGCATCATGCGGCTTGCCCATCACCTCGCCAGCGACCACGACGATGGTGTCGGCGGTGATGAGCAGCTCGTCGGCGGCCATCTGCTTCTGATAGGCGGCGGCTTTCTCGGTGGCTATGTACTCGGCTATCTGCTCCACGGGCAGGTCGGCGGGATAGCTCTCGTCGATGCCGGGCAGGGTGCGCACCTCGTAGCTGATGCCGAGGCCGGCAAGCAGCTCGCGGCGGCGCGGCGAGTTGCTGGCCAGGATGATACGGTAGTTCTTGAGGTTGTCTAACATGGGGAGAGAGGGGGGCTGCGGCGGTGCCGCAGCTTACGCGAAGTTTTTTTTGTTCTTTTGGCGGGGGTTACCAGCCGAAGGCGGTGGCGTTCATCTGCCAGAGGCCTTGGGCGCGCAGGGTCTGCTCGATGACGTCGCGGGCACAGCCGCGGCCTCCGCAGCAGTGGCTGACGTAAAGGCTCACTTCTTTCACTTCAGGGCAAGCGTCTTTCGGACAGACGGGGCAGCCCACGCGGCGCATCACCTCGAGGTCGGGGATGTCGTCGCCCATATACATCACCTCCTCGTCCTTCAGGCCGTACTGCTCCAAAAACGCCTCGTAGGTACGCATCTTCACCGAGCAGCCGATGAACACGTCGGTGAGGCCCAGCGCCTCGTAGCGGTGACGCACCGCCTCGACGTTGGCACCAGTCATAATGGCCATGCGCAGACCCAGCTTCACGGCAAGCTGCAGGGCATAGCCGTCCTTGATGTTGGCCGTGCGCATGGGGATGCCGTCGGCACCCATTGTGACGGTCTCGCAGGAGAGGACGCCATCGACGTCGAAGATGATGGCGCGGATTTTTCTAAGGTCGTAGTTGATCATCGTGAATACTTTTGCTCATCAAGTCATACACCTGCTGCTTGAGCGGCTCGTCAGCAAGGAGCTGTAATTGAGCGTTGATAACATTCTCGTCGTAGCGCACGGCGGGGCCTGTCTGTGCCTCACGGGGATGCAGGGTGTGCACCTTCTGCGCCGTCTCGTCGATGAGAGGCAGAAGCACATCGAAGGGCACGCCGTGGCGCTCCAGGATGTCGGCGGCCAGCGTGTAGCAGTGGTTGGAGAAGTTGCAGGCGAAGACGGCGGCGAGGTGCAGGTGGCGGCGGCCGTCGCTGCTCAGCTGGCGCACGTTGTCGCTGACGGAGGTCGCCAGTTCGGAGGCCACTTGCAGGGCGAGGTCATCGTTAGCTTCCATGAAGAAAGGCAGATGCGTGAAGTCAACGTCGCGTTCCTTCGAGAAGGTCTGCATGGGATAGATGACGCCGTGGTGGCGCACACCTTCGAAGACCGACATGGGTACGCTGCCTGCCGTATGGAACATGGGGCGCTCTTCCCTACCCTCCTTCAGCTGGGCAATGAGCGCTGGCAGCACCGAGTCCTTCACGGCGATGATGTAGGCATCGGCATCAACGGGAAGGGCGGCGATGCTGTCGGTGGGAAAACCGCCGACCACACGGCTTAGCGCGGCGGCGCTGTCCATCGTGCGGCTGAAGACCGCCGCAATGGTGTGACCCTTGGCGCACAGGGCCTTAGCAAACTGCGTGGCCAAGCGCCCCGCCCCTACAAACACTATTTTCACTGGACTACAGGTTATTGTTCAACGTTTATTGGTTAACGTTTATTGTTCAGAACTTGCCGATGTGTACATTCTCCCACTTCAGCTTGTCCTCGTTCTGCGGCTTGCGCTCGTCGGCCTTGTGGCCCACAGCGATGACACACAGCACGCTGAAGTTCTCGGGAATGTCGAGGATGCCGCGTATGACGGTGTCGGCCGTGGTGCCGTCGCTCAGCCCCCGGCCGCGCATCTGCACCCAGCATGAGCCTAAGCCCAGCTCCTCGGCCTGATACTGCATGGAGATGGCTGCAATGGAGCCGTCCTCCACCCAGCAGTCGTTCTGCATGGGGTCGCCCAGCACCACGATGGCCAACGGGGCACCCTTGATGAACTGCCCGCCCAGGTCTTTGGCATCGCTGAGCTTCTCCAAGTCCATCTTGTCGTCAACCACCACAAACTGCCACGCCCGCTGCCCTTTGCTCGTCGGGGCCATCAGGGCTGCACGCATAATCAGGCGTACATCTTCGCCATCTATCTCCTCATCGGTGAATTTTCTGTGAGAACGGCGCAGCTGCGCCAGGTCTTTGAAGTTTGTCATAATTGTCTTTTCTTTAGAAATTTTTGCAAAGGTAGTGAAAATTTGGGAGTATGAAGTGAAGAATTAGGAGTTTTTTATCCAAAAAAAGTTAAGCCGCCTCAGATAAATCATCACTCCTCACGCTAAACTCCTAACTTTTATGTACCTTTGCACACAAAACAATAACTAAGCAAAGCACTATGAAACGATTTTTTCTTTTACCGCTATTCCTTCTTTTTGCCATGACTACGATGGCACAGCAGCACACACTTTGGTACGGTCAGCCCGCCCGCCACTGGCTTGAGGCCCTGCCCATTGGCAACAGCCACTTAGGCGCCATGGTCTATGGCGGCACCGACACGGAAGAGATTCAGCTGAACGAAGAGACCTTCTGGAGCGGTTCGCCCCACAACAACAACTCCACGGAGTCGCTCGTAGCCTTGGACCAAGTGCGCCGTCTTATTTTCCAAGGGAAGGAGTTTGAGGCATCGAAACTCATCGACCAGCATTTCGTCAAAGGCCCCCACGGCATGAGGTTCCTGCCATTAGGCAGTATGAAGCTGTCGCTGGACCATAAGGACGTGACCAACTATCGCCGCGAGCTGGACCTGGCCAACGCTGTCGCGTATACATCTTATATATATAAGGGTGTGAAGTATGAGCGTAAAGTCTTCGCATCGCAGGCCGACAATGTCATCATCATGCAGCTCAAAGCCAGCAAGAAAGAGGAGCTGGAGTTTGACATCAGCTTCGACACCCAGCTGAAATCCAACGTGTTTACGGTGTCATCCCATGAAGGAATCGCAGGAAAAGTCAACGAGCTGGCAGCTGTTGTCGAAGGTGTGGAGCAGGAAGGCATCCCAGCCGGACTGAAAGCCGAGTGCCGCATCTTGGTGGAGACCGACGGCGAGGTGGAGCGCGGCGTTGACAAACTGAGCATAGACGATGCCACCACCGCCACGCTCTACATCACCGCCGCCACCAACTTCGTCAATTACCACGATGTCAGCGGCAACCCCGTGAAGAAGAACAACGCGACGCTGGCCTCCATTCACGGCAAACCATACAAGAAGCTGTTCAACGCCCATGTGAAAAAGTACAAGGAGCAGTACGACCGCGTGTCATTGACGCTGCCCAAGACGGCTGCGTCCGCTATGGAAACCGACAAACGCGTGACCGCCTTCTCAGAAAATCCCACCGACCTCGACCTCGTGGCACTGATGATGCAGTATGGGCGCTACCTCCTTATTTCCTCCAGCCAGCCTGGCGGACAGCCCGCCAACCTGCAGGGTGTGTGGAACGACAAGATGAACGCACCGTGGGACTCGAAGTACACCATCAACATCAACGCCGAGATGAACTACTGGCCAGCCCTCATCGGCAACCTCGCCGAGACGCAGCAGCCACTGTTCTCGATGATCAAAGACCTGAGCGAGACGGGCGCCGAGACAGCCAAGACGATGTACGGATGCCGCGGATGGGTGGCCCATCACAACACCGACCTGTGGCGCATCGCCGGCCCGGTGGACGGCACACCCTGGGGCATGTTCCCCACTGGCGGTGCCTGGCTCACCACCCACCTGTGGCAACACTACCTCTACACCGGCGACAAGCAGTTCCTCGCCGAGTACTATCCCGTGATGAAGGGTGCTGCCGACTTCCTTCTCGACTACATGAAAGAGTATCCCGACACGGGCGAAGTGAAGCAGGCCGCCGGCTGGCTGATGACCGTACCCACCGTGTCGCCTGAGCACGGCCCACGCGGCAAAGGCACCAACGTCTGCGCCGGCTCGACGATGGACAATCAGATAGCCTTCGACGTGCTCTCGCAGACGCTGCAGGCCGGTAAAGCTCTCGGCAAAGACGCTTCTTACCTCTCCCTTCTCACTTCATCCTTAGAGAAGCTCCCGCCGATGCAGATTGGCCGATATGGACAATTGCAAGAATGGATTATCGATGCCGATGACCCGAAGGACGAACACCGCCATATCTCGCATCTCTATGGACTGTATCCCTCGAACCAGATTTCGCCATACAGCCATCCCGAACTATACACTGCTGCCGGTAACACACTGAAACAACGCGGCGACATGGCCACGGGCTGGAGCCTCGGATGGAAGACGAACTTCTGGGCTCGGATGCTCGACGGCGACCACGCCTTCACCATCATCAAGAACATGCTGCACCTGCTGCCCGACGACTCCAAGATGCGCCAGTATCCTAATGGCCGCACCTATCCCAACCTCTTCGATGCGCACCCGCCGTTCCAGATTGACGGCAACTTCGGTGTCTCCGCCGGCATCTGCGAGATGCTGCTGCAGAGTCACGACGGTGCCGTGCAGCTGCTGCCCGCCCTGCCCACGACGTGGAGCAAGGGTGAGGTGAAGGGACTGCGTGCCCGTGGCGGCTTCATCGTCGACGAGGCATGGAGCGAAGGCAAGCTACGCTCCGCAGTGGTACGCTCCACCATTGGCGGCACACTGCGACTGCGCTCCTATACCCCGCTGAAGGGAAAGAATCTGCGCAAAGCCAGCGGCGACTGCCCTAACGAGCTGCTGCAGCCCGCCACCATCCGTGAGCCGCTGCGCTCCTCCGAGCTGAAAGACTTTCAGCTGCTGCACCTGAAGCCCGTATATGAGTACGACCTCGACACGCAGCCGGGCAAGGTCTACTCCTTCACTGCACAGTAGCCGGCATCCATCTTTCTACCTTCTGCCTTCAACCTGCCAGTGCCACACACAAGCATCTACACCAGCGGCGACACACTGCCCGAAGGGCTGATGGAAGACAATTTCTTCCACAGCCCGCAGCTCTTCGCCCTGTGCCAGCAGACGCCGCGCCACCGTCCCTACATGGTGACGGTGGAGAATGATGACGGACAGATCATGGCACAGATGCTGGCTGTGGTACGCTATCGCACATCGTGGTTCCCGCCCTACTATTACATGCACTGCCGCATCATGGGCGAAGGGGTGTACAAAGTCATCGAAGCCCCCCCTTCTCGCGTCCCTACGGCAGCAAGCGACAAGAAGTCGAGCGCGTCCCCCAAGGGCGACACATCACCCGCCAAGCAAACAAATGAAGCCCCCTCGGGAGCCGTAGGGGGGGGCTCACTATTCGGCCAGATGATTCAGGCACTCACCTCAAAGCTGGGGCCGCGCATGCTCTACGTGGAGGTGAGCCACCTCAGCCACAAGATGTTCGGCTACCGTCAGCTGCGCGCTGCCCGCTATTTCCCCGTGCGATGGATGAGCATCCACAACTCGCTGCACTCGCGCACACCGGAAGAGCGCATCACGCCCGCTCTGCAACAGCGCATCAGCAATGCCTACGAGCGCGGCGTCATCACCGACGAGGTGAAAAGCGAAGACGACTTCAAGGAGTTTATGAAGCTGCTGCGCCATCACAACTGGCTGAAGCCCAAGCGCTACATCCCCGCCGACGAGTTCTTCCACTCGTTCAGCGGTCTGCCTCCGAAGGAAGGCAAGGAGCGCATCCAGCTGACCGACAACGGCAGGCTCTATCTCACCCGCTATCACAACCGCGTGGTAGGCTGTTCCGCCGTGGTCTATTCCAACCACCAGGCCTACCTCTGGTTCGCCGCCTACCGCCGCAAGTCCTTCGCATGGCTGCATCCGCGTGAGCTCACCATCTGGCACGCCATCAAGGATGCGCACACACGGGGCTACGAGCACATCTTCTTCATGGACGTCGGCCTGCCCTTCCGCAAAAACAAGTTCCGTGAGTTCATCCTGCGCTTCGGCGGCAAGCCCGTCAGCACCTACCGCTGGTTCCGCTGCTCCATCAAGTGGATCAACTCCTTCCTCTCCTGGATTTATCACGACTGACGGGCTGTCCCCGTTCAACTGATGCGGATGGATTATTGCATCCGCACAGGGAGCGCAGGCGGCTCGCCCGCGACAGGCTCGCAGGCGGCTGTCGCCCCTTCAGTTTTGCTGTTTTTAAGCCGTCCGTCATTTTTATTTACACTACGGACTTTTCGTCCGAAGCCTTCGGACGAAAAGTCCGAAGCCTTCGGACAACGAGTCCGAAGCCTTCGGACAGAGTGTCCGAAGCCTTCGGACTTTTTTGGGGACGCCAGACAGAGAAGTAAAAAGCTGGCAAGAACTCCAAAAACAGGGCTCTTTCGCTTATTCAGTTGGTAGGTGTGCACGAATACGTGCACCACACGACCAGCGGGGCTCGCTTGCGCTCCCTCCTTTGGAAAATGTGTCAGGCATTGTAGCGTACATTGTTGCCGGCTGTTTTTTTCAGCAGAAAAATTTGGACGTATGGGTTATTTTCCGTACTTTTGCACTTTTGGAGCCAGCCTCTCGCCAACTAACACATCATGCTGACAGAAAAGACCATGGAAAAGCTGCGGATACTCGCTGAGTCGGCGAAGTACGACGTGTCGTGCTCGTCGAGCGGCACTGTGCGCAAAGGCAAGCAGGGCATGGTGGGCTCTACCGTGGGAGGCGTCGGCATCTGCCACTCGTTTGCCGACGACGGGCGGTGCATCTCGCTGCTGAAGGTGATGCTGACCAACCACTGCATGTACGACTGCGCCTACTGCGTGAACCGCCGCTCTAACGACATCAGGCGGGCGACACTGAGCGTCTCGGAACTGGAGGAGATCACGATGGAGTTCTACCGCCGCAACTACATCGAGGGGCTGTTTCTGTCGAGTGGCGTGGTGCGCAACCCCGACTATACGATGGAGCGGCTGGCAGCCATTGCCCGCGACCTGCGCACGGTGCACCGCTTCAATGGCTACATCCACCTGAAGAGCATCCCCGGCTGCTCGCAGGAGCTGCTCACCGAGGCGGGACGCTACGCCGACCGCATGAGCGTGAACATAGAGATACCCAAAGAAGAGTCGCTGAAACTGTTGGCACCAGAGAAAGACCACCAAAGCGTGTTCCTGCCCATGAAGCTGATACAGCAAGGCGTGCTGGAGAACAAGGAAGACCGCAAGAAGTATCGCTATGCGCCACGCTTCGTGCCTGCCGGACAGTCGACGCAGATGATAGTGGGAGCGACGAAAGAGAGCGACCGCGACATCCTGCAGATGTCGTCCATGCTCTACGGCCAGCCCACCATGCGGCGCGTCTATTACTCGGGCTACGTCAGCGTGAACACCTACGACCCACGCCTGCCCGTGCTGAAGCAGCCGCCGCTGGTGCGCGAGAACCGGCTCTACCAGGCCGACTGGCTGCTCAGGTTCTATCACTTCAAGGTGGAGGAGATTGTCGACGACCAGCACGCGAACCTGGACCTGGAGGTGGACCCCAAGCTGGCCTGGGCGCTGCGCCACCCCGAGGCCTTCCCCGTGGACATCAACACCGCCGACTACGAACAGCTGCTGCGCGTGCCCGGCCTCGGCACGAAGTCGGCATGGCTCATCGTGAACTCGCGCCGCTTCAACCGCCTCACATCCTACGACCTGAAGAAGATGGGCGTGGTGATGAAGAAGGCGAAATACTTCATCACCTGCAACGAGCTGACCTCGCAGTTCTCGCAGCCCATCGTCGGTATCAACGAACTGCGCCCTGAACGCCTGCGGCCACTGCTCATCTCGAAGGCCCAACAGAAGAGGGCCGCGCAAGAGCAGCAACTCGTGCTGGATTTCGAGGATTTTCCTGCCACAGACTGAACGGATGAAACCGATGTCATCATGACGGCATACCTGTTTGACGGAACGATGGACGGCCTGCTGACGGCCGTGTTCGACGCCTTCAGCTTGAAGGAACAGCCAGAGGCGTTATTGGCCGAAGGCGACCCTCTGCCCCTGTTCTGCGAGCATATATATAAGGTATGTACTGACGAAGAGAAGGCGCGGCGCGTGTGGGCCGGGCTGGAGAAGCGGCTATCGCGCGAGGCGATGAAGCTGATTTCCGTCAGTTGGCTGTCGGAACTGCGGGAGCTGAATGGGCCGCTGTTCTTGTATATCTGCAAGGTGTTCCGTCAGGGAGATATTGCCCGCAACTTTGCCGACCCCGACGTGCTGGCCGTGACAAACATAGCCCGACGGGTGCTGCACGAGCAGTTGAGAATGAAGCAGTTCATCCGCTTTCAGAAAGCGAAGGACGGCACCTATCTCGCCGTCGTCTCGCCCGACCACAATGTGCTTCCCATCGTCATCGACCACTTCCAGGACCGCTTCAACGACCAGCCCTGGCTGATCTACGACGCCAAGAGACATTACGGGTATTACAACCCCACCCCCGCCCCCGCCCGCGAAGGGGAGGGGAGTCATTACACAACTGGCGAAATCACAGCGGAAGAAGTATCTACTCCCCTCTCCTCTGGGAGAGAGGCTGGGGGTGAGGCTCCCATCCGCATCACCTTCGAGGACGAAGCCGCCGTTCCCTTCAATCTCAGGAACGGCAGGCTCAACGATGAGGTGCTCAGCAGCGACGACCAACTGCTGCAGGACCTTTGGCGTACCTACTTCAAGGCCATCTGCATACGCGAGCGCATGAACCCCCGAAAGCAGCTCAAAGACATGCCTCGCCGCTACTGGAAATACATGACGGAGAAAAACGGAAACAGCTAAGGGCGCCTCAGGGGCTCCTGTCAGCTTAGCCACTCCTTGCGCTCACGTTCCGGCATCTTCTCTATGGCATAGCGGAGCGTGGTGCGGGGCATTTCGTGAGCGTGCTGCCGGAGAAAGGCTCTCAGCAGATCCATCGAGCAGCGCTTGCCCATCTCACGGAGCATCCAGCCTACGGCCTTGTGCATGAGGTCGTGTGGGTGGTGCAGATGCACCTCGGCATAGCGCAGGCACCACGACGGGTCGCCTTGCTGTGATGTCTTCCACGAACAGACAATGCTCATGCGCTGTTTCCATAGGCAGGTGCTGGCGGCAAGCTCATCGAGGATTTTCACCTTATAGTCCTTGTCGCCCAGCATCGACGGCAACAGCAGCCAATGCCCGAGAATCTTGTGCACAGACAAATCGACCAAGTCCCAGTTGTTAGCCCGCTCGGCATACTGCAGATACATCGTCACTATCTCGTCACGCCTGCGGATGGCAGCCGCATCGTTTTCGAGGCGCTTCGTGGCCAGCCGCTCGAACTTCGCCACGAGAATCAGCAGTCCACAGAGGCGCACCTCATGCCAGCGGTTCATCAGCAGCTCGGGAACTTCGCCCAACGGGAAGTCGGGCCCTGCCGCCTTGACGACTTCCCGCGTCTGCGGCACCTTCAGCCCGAGGAACTCATCGCCCTCGCCATACTCGCCCGGTCCGGTTTTGAAAAAGCCCATAAGAACCGTTCGCTGCGCGTCGTTGCGCAGCGACTCCATATAGGCAACGATGTCCTTTGCTGTCGGCATCTTAGGCATAACGCCGCTCTATCACTTCCCAGTTGATGATTTGCCAAAGGGCAGCCAGATGGTCGGGCCGACGATTCTGATAGTCCAGATAATAGGCATGCTCCCATACATCGAAAGTGAGCAGAGGCTTCAAGCCTTTCTGCACAGGGTTGGCAGCATTCACTTCCTGCGTGATGACAAGCTTGCCATCGGCATCTGCCGACAGCCACACCCAGCCAGAGCCGAAGAGCGTGGCGCCCTTCTTCTGAAACTCAGCCTTGAAAGCCTCAAACGAGCCAAAGTCACGGACGATGGCGTCTGCGAGTTTCCCTGTAGGAGCCGATGATGTGGGCTGGCCAGTGAACTGCGCGAAGTAAAGCTCATGATTCAGTATCTGTCCGGCATTGTTGAGGATGCCGCCTGTTGCCTTGCAGACAATCTCCTCCAACGTAGCCTCTTCAAAGCCGCTGCCGTCCAGCAGTCCGTTGAGGTTGTTCACATAGGCCGCCAAGTGCTTTCCATGATGAAAAGCAATGGTTTCACGACTGATCACCGGCTCTAAGGCCTCGGGCGCATAAGGCAGCGCCATCAATTCGAATTTTTCCATAAACCCTTTTTTAAGTAATAAGTAAGAAGTAATAAGTAAGAAGCTTTTTCAAGTAAGAAGTAAGAAGTAAGAAGTAAGAAGCTTTTTTTAAGTAATAAGTAAGAAGTAATAAGTAATAAGTAAGGAGCAAAGGAGTGAGGGCTATGGCTCCCAGAGGTGTCGGTCCATGTCCACATGGCCGTTGGGTTTGAAGCTGACGCCCTCCTCTTCCAGCAAGGGGCGCTGGCGGCTCCAGCCTGGGGCGGTGCGGCCCTCCTTGTTCACCACACGGTGGCAGGGCAGCAACTCGGCACCCGGAGTGTAACGCAGGGTTCTCCCCACCATCCTCGAGTGACTGGGCCATCCTGCCAAGGCCGCAATATGCCCGTAGGTCGTCACCATGCCGAGCGGTATCTGGCCGACGATGTTCAGCACGTCTTCACGAAACAGCCTCGCCTGCTCGGGCGTCATCCTGTCTGGATAGTCTCTCATCAGCTATCGTTTCTTCTTCGGCTTAGGCTCAGGCAGCTCACGGCAAGTGGCGCGCACCAGCTCCGACAGATAATCGCGGTCGTCGACGTCGGCGATGAAAAAATAGTCCTTCGCCCCTTCGTAGGGCGGACGCATATCGACTGTGCGCAGCAACTGCCTGCCTGCCGCCGTAGGCTTCAGATAGAAGCTGTCGTCACAGATAAGCCCGAATATTTTCCCATCGCAATAGACGCCATAGTCGCCAAACATCTTCTTGGCCACTATCTCCCCTGCCCCACTGCACTGGTCGACAATGTATTGTACAAAATCCGCATTGCTTGCCATGACATCACGCTAAAAATCTCCGCTTGGTTATCCGTAATTTTCACATTCGTTCTTCTATAAGGAGTTAAAGGAGTTTAACTCCAAAACTTGCGAGAGCTCTATCCGTAATACTGCTTATACCACTGAGCAAACTTCCTCAGCCCCTCGCGCAGGGTAATCTTCGGGGTGAAGCCGAAGTCGCGCTCCAATGCCGTTGCGTCGGCGTAGGTGGTGGGCACGTCGCCGGGCTGCATGGGCACCAGCTGCTTGTGTGCCTCGAAGTCGTAGTCTTGAGGCAGGACGCCTGCACGGAGGAGTTCCTCCTGCAGTATCTGCACGAAGTCCAGCAGGTTCTCTGGCTGTCCGCCACCTATATTGTACACAGCGTATGGCGGGATGGGCAGGCCGTCGTCGCCAGCCTTACGCTCTGGAGCGCCCGCCATCACACGCACGATGCCTTCCACGATGTCGTCGACATAGGTGAAGTCGCGGCGGCAGTTGCCGTAATTGTATATCTGGATGGTCTGGCCTTTCAGCAGCTTGTTGGTGAAACCGAAGTAAGCCATGTCAGGGCGTCCGGCAGGGCCATAGACGGTGAAGAAGCGCAGGCCCGTGGTGGGAATGTTGTAAAGCTTGCTGTAGCAGTGGGCAAAGAGCTCATTGCTTTTCTTTGTGGCAGCGTAGAGCGAGACGGGATTGTCCACGCGGTCGTCGGTGCTGAACGGCACCTTCTTGTTGCCGCCATACACGCTGCTCGACGAGGCATAGACCAGATGCTCCACGGGGTGGTGGCGGCAGGCCTCAAGGATATGATAGAACCCTATCATGTTGCTCATGATGTAGGCATCGGGGTTCTCTATCGAATAGCGCACACCGGCCTGAGCTGCGAGGTTGACCACCACGGAGAACTGATACTGCTCGAAGAGGCTGTCGATACAAGGCTTGTCGGCAATGTCACCTTTCACAAACACCCACTTGTTTCCCGTGGTGGAGAGCGCTGCCAACTGCTCCAGCTCCTTAAGGCGGTATTCCTTGAGGGACACGTCGTAGTAGGCATTCATGTTGTCGATGCCCACAATGGTAGCGCCCTGCAAGTCGTGCATCAGGCGCTTCACGAGATTACTGCCAATGAAACCGGCTGCACCGGTCACGAAGATAACCTTATGGTCTAAAGTTATTTTTTCCATCTGTTGCTATTTTTGTTTGATTCAAGTTTCGTATTCGCCTTTGTCGCTGGGTTGAAATCCATAGCAAAGCTATTGTCTTTAACTCCTTTAACTCCCTTAACTCCTTTAACTCCAAAACTTGCGAAAGTTGAATTGTTTGATTTCTTGTCGGTTGAAGATGCCTGCCGTTCAGAATGTTTGCTGCTGATAGACTTCCCACTCTGTCTCGGCAGTAAGATTGAAGTTGGTGGCAGTATTGCTCTGTGCAGTAAACAGATTGCCGCTATATTCTGTCACCATGCGGTTTTTCATGGGAATATTTTTCAGCTCCTTCTCCACTTTAACATTATCATTTGCGTCATAAGCGGTAATGGTCATGTTCAGCGTGCCGGTCTCATTGCGCAGGAAGGTATAGGCACTGAGGGCAAGGGGCGCTGTTTTGTCTTCCACGCTGAACGTGACGCTCTGCTTGGAGTTGACCGTGCCGCCCATGCCGGTGACGGCGTTGAAGACTCCCGATTCGCCTGTATAGTAGAGGCGTATTCTTTTCACCTCGGCGGGTATGTCGTCAGTAATGGTGACACGCACCATGGAGGTGGCACGCTGCAAGCGCACGTCATGCGTCTGCTGCTCTTTTGTCACCACGATGTCACCATAATAATAGAATGTGTCGGAGTAGCCCGTCGTATTGGTGAACTGTATGCTCGTAGGGTCTGACAGCGTAGGATTGCCAGTACTGCTGTGGGCCAGCACCAGCAGCTGGTAGGTGCCGGGCTGCAGCGTCAGGCCCACCTCGCCATAGTTGCCGTCGTCTTTCTTCTGGGTCAAGTCCTTCACCTTCTCATCGTTCTGATAGAAGACAAACTTCAACATATTGCTGAAGTCGGCCACATGCTGCACGGCACGCGTCTCGAAGGGCACAATGTTATAGAGTGAGGTGCGAATGATGACGTTGCCCTCGACCGGTTTCGCTTCTTCAGGCTGTTCGTCGACCACAGCCTTCTCGCAGGCCCCCAATGCCATCATGGCCACCAGCATCAACAGAGTCATGAGTTTGTTCTTCATATCCTTCCTACATATAAAGTTGATAACCGAGTCTACTTCATCATTCTCAGCAGCGGTAACGTTGGCGGCTACTGGCTGTCGGACTTTTTCTTTCCGTCCTTTCCCTTGTCCTTGCGGCCTCGTCCATGATGGCCTCCGTGCCTATGCCCACCGCCACGATGGCGTCCGTGCGATGACTTGGCGGGCGCCGCTGCGCTGTAGTCGGGGCCTTCGCCCAAGCCCTCGGGCAGCGGCAGCTTCTCCACTTCCTTGCCCAGGAACCGCTCTATCTGCTTGAAGCGCTGCACGTCGCGGTCGTTGACGAAGGTGATGGCCTGCCCGTCGCGGTCGGCACGTGCCGTGCGGCCTATGCGGTGTACATAGTCCTCAGCATCGTGGGGCACGTCGAAGTTGATGACAATGCGTATGTCGTCGATGTCGATGCCACGCGCCACAATGTCGGTAGCCACGAGGACATCCACCATGCCGGCCTTGAAGCGGTACATCACGTCGTCGCGCTCGGCTTGCGTGAGGTCGCTGTGCATGGGGGCACAGTTGATTTTCAGTCGCGACAGCTGGCGATTGATGTCCTTCACACGGTCTTTCTTACCACAGAAAATGATGACGCGCTGCAGGTCGCCGCTCTGGAACAGATGGTCGATGATGGTCAGCTTCTGAGGGTCGTAGCAGATGTAGGCCTGCTGGCGAATCTTGTCGGCAGGGCGGCTCACCTTCAGCTTCACCTCTACGGGATTGTGGAGGAACGACACTGCCAGCTCCCTGACCTTCGAGGGCATGGTGGCCGAGAACATCACCTTCTGGCAGTCCTGCGGCAGGAGCTTCGTTATCTGCATGATGTCGTCGATGAAGCCCATGTCGAGCATACGGTCGGCTTCGTCGAGCACGAAGAAAGAGGTTCTCGAGAGGTTGAGGTTGCCCACCTTCAAGTGGCTCAGCAGCCGGCCCGGCGTAGCGATGACCACCGGCGCCCCGCCTCGCAGGCTCTTCAGCTCCTGGTCGAAGCGTCCGCCGTCGTTGCCGCCATACACGGCGATGGAGCTGACGTAGGGCATATAGTAGGCAAAGCCCTCCATGGCCTGGTCTATCTGCTGGGCCAGCTCGCGTGTGGGAGCCATGACGACACAGTTGATGGCATCCTCGGGATAGTTGCCGTCGTCGAGCATCGACAGGATGGGCAGCAGATAGGCCGCCGTCTTACCCGTACCCGTCTGCGCCACGCCGAGCACATCGCGGCCGTCAAGAATCTGAGGGATGCATTTTTCCTGTATAGGGGTCATCTCCTCGAAGTGCATGTCGTAGAGTGCATCGAGGATGTTGTCGTTCAGATAAGTCTCTTCAAATGTCATGGTTGCAAAATTACAAACACTTCCCGATATTTCCAAACTTTTTGTCAGTTTTTTCCACATCAATGGCTGAACAGGTCAAAAAAACAAAGGGTAAGGGGATAAATATCGTTTTTTTTGTTCATGTATGAAAGAAAAACCGTACCTTTGCAGTTGCTTTTCAGCTATACGAACACATTGTCTAATGTGCGTACTCGACGAGGCGAGACTGTTCCTCCCGTCATCGGGTTTGTCCCCGATGCGTTCCCCCCGAAGAAAAAAACAGAAAAAGGGGTGTCGGTAAATATTGCATCCATTATAAAAAGAAATACTATGAAAAAAAGCCTGTTTTTGTTAACCTTAGCACTGACGCTGACACTGTTCTCTTGCAAGACTCCTCAGGACATTACCTATTTGCAAGACGTTGAAGTCAACGAGCCGATAACCACCCAAGGCGACGGGTACATCCGTTTCCTTCCTGGCGACAAACTCAGCATCTTTGTGCACAGCCGCGACGAGCAGCTGATGAATCTGTTTAACATTTCCGGACGCAACGGCGGACAGAACATGATGAGTGGCGGCCAGAACTACGCCCCCTACACCGTTGACGGCTTCGGAAACATCGACTTCCCGGTGCTGGGCACTGTGAAAGCCCAAGGCAAGACCCGCGACGAGCTGAGCAAGCACATCAAGGAGCAGCTCATCACCCAAAACCTCTGTAAGGACCCCATCGTCACGGTGGCTTTCTACGACATGTCGTTCTCGGTGCTCGGCAATGCCGGTGCTGGCGTCAAGCAGATCAGCAAAGACCGCATCACCCTGCTCGAGGCCATTGCCATGGCCAGCGACCTTCAGATCAACGGTCTGCGCAAGAACGTCCTCGTCATGCGGCAGGAAGGCGACAAGCAGGTGCCCTACCGTGTAGACCTGACCAGTGCTGAAAGCGTCTACCAGTCGCCCGTCTACTACATCCGGCAGAACGACGTCATCTATGTGGAGCCCAACGACATGACAAAACGGGCCAGCACCGTCATGGGGTCCAGCGCATACACGCCAAGCTTCTGGTTTGGCATGTTCTCCACCGTCATGTCGGCCGCACTGCTCATTTACAACATCCTTAAATAGTTTTTTCAGCTGGACGGGCAAGCAAGTCTTGCTTGTCCAAAGTTTTTCATGGAGAGTCATTTGTCTTTAACTCCTTTAACTCCTTTAACTCCTTTAACTCCTCCTGAAAACTCCTTTAACTCCTTTAACACCTTCTGAAAACTCCTTTAACTCCTCCTGAAAACTCCTTTATCTCCTTCTTTTTAACTTTAATAAAATGGCCACAACAAAGACAACAATCAACAGGCAGCGGACAACGAGCGGCGACTCGCTCAACCTCAGCGACATGCTGATGGTATGCCTGAGCCACTGGCCCTGGTTCCTGCTATCCATCATTCTCTTCATGGGATCTGCAACCCTCTACCTGCTGTCAACCCCCATCACCTACACACGCACCACTTCCATACTGGTGAAGAACAGCGGCGAGAAGTCGAACGACATCAAGCTGATCGAAGATCTCGGCGTGAACAACCTCTCTTCAAACATCTCAGACGAGATTGTGGCCATCCACTCACCTGCCGCAATCTACGAGATGGTGAAGCGCCTGCACTTAGACATCAGCTATTTCCGTCCGGGCTTTTTCCGCGACGATCCACTTTATGCTGAGACATTGCCCATAGAAATAGAGTTCACCGACCTTGCCGACGATGTGAATATGGACTTCAAGCTGAAGCTGACAGGCGACAGCACGGCCAGTATCTCAGAAATCATCCTGCGAGGACAGCCCGTAGCTGGTATATACGACGTCAGAATGAACCGTGAGGCCACGCTGCCCTTTGGCAAGATGACGCTGAAGCCATCGCTCTATCACAAAAAGGACATGCGCAACGAGATACTGGTCAAACGGGCTGGTTTCCTGTCGGCATCACAGCATTATGGCAGCATGATAACCGCAAAGTTGAAGCCGGAGACGAAAAACATCATCGACATCGTGTGCACCGACAACTCCATAGCTCGCGCCGACAACATCCTGAAGACCATCGTCAACATATATAACGAGAACTGGGTGCAGAACCGCAACCAAATCAGTGTCTCCACCAATGAGTTCATCAAGGAGCGACTGGCCGTCATTGAGGAAGAGCTCGGCGATGTGGATCAGGACATTGCCGGATACAAGAGTTCACACGCCATGCCCAGCGTAGAAGCTGTTGCAGCACAAGCCATGGGACAGGAGAGCGCCGCCGACCAGCAGCGACAGCTCATCAGCAACCAGCTGTATATGGTGCGCTATGTGCGCAGCTACGTCACTGACCCCAGCCATGCCAACCAGCTCCTTCCCGCCAGTTCCGGCATTGGCAACGCTGCCGTGGAGGCTCAGATAGCTGCCTACAACGAGAAACTGCTGCAGCGCAACAACCTTGTGGCCAACAGCAGCGAGCAGAACCCACTCGTCACCGACCTCGACGTGGCCCTCGGCAACCTCAAGCAGGCCATTGTCAACTCGCTCGACAACACGCAGGCCACACTCAACGCCCAGCTCAGTACGGTGCAGATGATGCACTCACAGGCGCTTGACAAGCTTTCAGCCAATCCTACCCAGGCCAACCACCTGCTATCCATCGAGAGACAGCAGAAAGTGAAGGAAAGCCTCTACCTCTTCCTCCTACAGAAACGAGAGGAGAACGAGCTGAGCCAGGCATTCACAGCCTACAACACACGTATCATCGCCGAGCCGTGGGGCAGCAGCCAGCCCACATCGCCTCAGCGCAACAAAATACTGATGATAGCCTTCGGCCTGGCATTAGCTCTGCCAGCTGCCTTTTTCATCATTCGCGAGAACAGCAACAGCAAGGTGCGTGGAAGAAAAGACCTGGAGAATCTTTCAGTGCCCTACGTCGGCGAATTGCCCCTTTGGAAACCGAAGAAAAAAGAGGAGAGCAGCAAGCACGGCTACCGGATTGTGGTGCAGCAGCACAAGCGCGACATCATCAACGAAGCTTTCCGCGTGGTGCGCACCAACCTGGACTTCATGATCAAGGGGCAGACATCCATGGCCAATGGGCAGCCCTCGACTGGCAATGCACACATCATCATGTTCACGTCCTTCAACCCTGGCTCTGGCAAGACATTCATCTGTGCCAACCTCGGCGCCACTTTCGGCATACGCAACAGCCGCGTCATCTGCATCGACCTCGACCTGCGACGCGGATCACTGTCAGAGTTCGTAGGGTCACCCAAGCAGGGACTCACCAACTACCTTGGCGGACAGACCGATGACTATAAAGACCTCATCATCACCTGTTCCTTGGAAGAGGCAGAGTCCGACAGCCTGCAGCCGTCAGCCAACGGACAGCACATAGACTTCCTACCGATGGGAAAGATACCACCCAACCCCACCGAGTTGCTCTACTCGCCAAAGCTGAAGCCCATGCTCGACGAGCTGCGCCAGGAGTACGACTACATCTTCATCGACTGTCCGCCGGTAGAGATTGTGGCCGATGCCACCATCATCAGCCGTGAGGCCGACGTCACGCTCTTCATCGTACGTGCCGGGCTGCTGGAGCGAGCCATGTTGCCTGAACTGGAAAAGAGCCACGAGGAGAAGAAATATAACAACATGGCCATCTTGCTGAACGCCACCGACGCCGAGCACAACTACGGTTATCACCGCTACGGCTACGGGTACGGACGATACGGATACGGCAAGAGACACGGATACGGCTATTACAGCAAGTAAGCATGTTTTTCTTCAAGAGAAAACGCTACTCCATCCTTGAGAGCGGACTGCTGCAAGGCATGACCGACTGCCACTGCCATATCCTGCCCGGCGTGGACGACGGCATCCAGACGATGGACGAGGCGCTGCGAGCCTTGCAAAAGATGGCAGAGCTGGGAGTGAGTGAGATTTGGCTCACGCCACACATCATGGAGGACATCCCCAACACGCCGGCCGACCTGCGCCAGCGCTTTGCAGAGCTCAGCACTCAACTCTCAACTCTCAACACTCAACACTCAACTCTCAACACTCAACACTCAACCCTCAACACTCAACACTCAACACTCAACACTCAACTCTCAACACTCAACACTCAACTCTCGCTTCACCTGGCCGCGGAGCACATGCTCGACACGCTCTTCATGCAGCGGCTGGCCAACGATGACCTCCTACCCTATCAGGTACAAAGCGGGAAAGCGGAAGCAAATTCTTGCGTCCCTTCGGTAGCAAGCGACCAAAGGTCGAGCGCTTCACTCTTCACTCTTCACTCTTCACTCTTGGTAGAGACCTCCTACTTCCATCCGCCCATGGGTCTTTACGACCTCCTGGCGGGCATCCGCAAGAAGGGCTACACGCCACTATTGGCCCACCCGGAGCGCTATATGTATATGGAAGACGCCGACTACCGCCGCCTGCGTGATATGGACGTGAAGCTGCAGCTGAACATCCTCTCCCTGGCCGGCGCCTACGGCGATGCTGCAGCCCGCAAGGCCCACCGCCTCCTCCATCAAAACGCCTATTCCTGTCTTGGCACCGACCTGCACAACCTCAATGACTTCCTGGAATATGCCGAGGAGAAGTGCCTGACGAAGGAAGAGGCTATTCTTATGAATACACTCTCAAAGGTCTAAGATGGCAGGCATGGGTAAAAAAGGAGCAAAAAGGGTAGATTTCATTGACATTGCTAAAGGCATTACTATTCTGCTAATGGTTGTTGGACATTGCCATTTGCAACCAGATTTCAAGTATTTTTATCTATGGATTTTTAGCTTCCACATGCCACTTTTCTTTTTCATTTCCGGTTTCTTTTTCAAACCAAAATCAAACAAGAAACTCATCAAAACGGATTTAGATAGACTTGTAAAACCATACATTCTCACCTCCATTCTTATCTCATTATTCCTATTGTGCTTCGATTCGCCAACTGCAGCTTCACATAGTTTGATAGGGACCTTGGTGGGATGTGAAGGGAATGAAGCAACAAAGTTTCAACTTGCAGGTGGATTGCGGAGTGGCCCTATTTGGTTTTTATTGGCCTTGTTTTGGTGTCGTCTGTTCTACAATGTACTCTATGGTATTTGTGGAAAATATGAGTTCTTGCTTTCATTTGTTGCGTCTCTTATTGCATGGCAAATAGGCTACAAGATTATTAATCTCCCGTTATGTATTCTTGTAGGCTTAACAGCATTGATGTTCTATTCTGCCGGATATAATTTTAGAAAAATCTGTTTAGAGAATATTAAGCCATGGCACTATATAATCGGAATATCAATTTGGGCCTTATCAGTTTTCACTGAAACCTATTTAAATATGTCGATGTACATTTTTATGAGGTTTCCGTTAAGTATAACAACTGCAGTTATTGGTACAATCATCATCCTAAAATGTAGTACCTATATTCATGGATTATTTGCCAAAATACTGTCTTTTCTGGGAAGGCATTCTCTTGATATCTTGGTGGCGCATACATGTGCAATGCATCGTGGAATAATATTGAGATGGTTTGACATTCATTGGTCAAATATGACTATGGATCTTTCCAATTTGGTATTTACGGCTGTTATTGCAGCATTCATTATTTCTTACAAAGATTACAGATTGCGGACACAAAAACTTGCAACTTGTGACAAATAAGCATATACGTCTCGCTTTTGTTCATCAGCCTTTATTCCAAGAGGAGCAGGCCTTGTTGGAGATTCTTCAAGAACAATTCGACATAGAACAGGTTGAAACCGACCCTGATTTCGTTATAGGAACACCCTTGCGTCCTATGAAGCAATTCGACTATCCGAATGCGGTAAAGATTATGTTCTATGGGGAAAACATTACTCCCAACTTCAGCACTTGTGACTATGCAATAGGATTTGATTTCATGTCATTCGGTGATCGTTATCTTCGTCTTCCACTGTACTGCTTTCGCAAAGATTTTGAGAAGATTTTGAAAAATAATAAGGAGCATTTAGATTTTGTTGCATTGACCAAACGCAAGTTTTGTTGTTTTGTCGTTAGCAATGGGTATCGTGCAGATCCCATTCGAATAGAATTCTTTCACGCCTTATGCGACTACAAAAAGGTGGACTCTGCTGGCAGATATATGAACAATATGGGAGGTGAGTACCTTGAAGACAAATCATCATTTGTAGCTGGTTACAAATTCAACATCGCTTTTGAAAGTAGTAGTGTGGATGGTTATACGACAGAGAAGATAATAGAACCTATGGCTGTAAACACAATTCCGATCTACTGGGGCAATAGGCTGCTTGAGCGTGATTTCAATCCTGCTTCGGTCATTAACCTTTGCGATTATGCCTCCATCAAAGACTGTATAGATTTCATCAAGGCACTTGATTCTAATGACGAGCTCTACATTGAAAAACTTCGTGAGCCATGGATACTTGCCGAACAGAATTATAAGAATTACAAAGAGTTACTTCGTGTTTTTTTTGACAATATATTCTCTAAACCAAAAGAAAAAGCTTTTTATCTTTCACCATACGGATATCAGGCTTATTATCGTTGGGAGCTGCTTCGAGCCAAAGAAGTACTTCCACATTCTGACTGGTTAGAGAGATACTTACATTTCTGCAATAAAATAAAACTTCTGTGGAAAAAGTAGATAACATAAAACAGAAGGCAATCTCAGGTTTTTTTTGGCAGTTGGCACAAAAATTATTGGGACAAACCATCAGTTTTACTATTTCTGTTGTCCTTGCCCGTTTGTTGATGCCAGAAGATTTTGGCATCATTGCATTGTCAAGCATGTTTATGTTGCTAATCAATGTGGTACTAACAGGAGGACTTCATCTTTCCCTGGTACAAAAAAAAGATGCAGACGAAAAAGATTTCTCCACTATATACGTTGCAGGATTGGGATTTGCTATTCTTATATATACCATTATTTTCTTTTCAGCGCCTTATGTTGCCATAGCTTTTGGCAATCAATTGGTTTGTCCTGTCTTGCGTGTATTAGGCTTAAATGCAGTTATTGGTTCTTTATCAGGTGTACAAGGAGCATACATCAGTCGCTATCTACAATTCAAAAAATTCTTTTATGTATCCTTAATCGGTCAAATACTATCAGCCTTTGTGGGGTTAGTAATGGCTTTCAACAATTGTGGGGTATGGGCATTAGTTGGGCAAAACATGACTAGTACGATTTCAAGTACAATCGTATTGTCCATTATCGTTCCATGGCATCC
Source organism: Prevotella sp. (assembly GCA_016285055.1). Taxonomy (GTDB): domain Bacteria; phylum Bacteroidota; class Bacteroidia; order Bacteroidales; family Bacteroidaceae; genus Prevotella. Next base: position 23,632 of record JAEEPZ010000002.1, on the reverse strand, counting down.
GCAGTTACAGTTCTACTGGTCGAGGTTTAAGACAATGTATGCTTTTGCATGGAAACAGATGGTTGCAACGATTGTCGCTACAGTTAGTAATCAGATGCGAGGATATGCTATTGGACTCAAGTATTCCGCAAGTGATTTGGCATACTATAATCGAGGTGATGGAATGCCACAGGTTCTTTATAGTCAGATATTCCTAACTCTAAAATCTGTAATGATGCCTGCAATGGCTCGAATGCAAGATGATGTAGGAGCTGTAAAGAATGCTTTGGGCCGTTCAATGAAATTGAGTAGTTACACACTTACGCCAGCATTACTTGGAATAGCGGCAATGTCCGACAATTTGGTATTGGCAATCTACACAGAGAAGTGGATTATGGCAGTTCCCTATATGCAAATGATATGTATCATGTATTGCTTTTTACTATTAGGGAACATGAATGTTGAGGTTCTAACAGCTTTAGGACGAACAGACATTGTTATGCGTTTAGAAGTATGTAAGAGTACTGCAATGCTTTCAATATTAGCTTTTACTATGTTTATTAGTCCGTTGGCAATAGCTGCTGGTCAAACTATATATGCAATCGGTGCCTGCCTGTTCAACATGTGGCCGAATAAGAAGATTTTGAATTATAGTATTCAGCAACAATTTAAGGATGTTGGTAAGAATATACTAATGGCTGTCATCATGGCAGTAGTGGTATTGCTCATCGGGTTCATACCTATAAATCTTTATATTCTTATAGTTTTGCAACTGGTTATTGGAGTCTCTTTATATTGGGTTATGTCTGTAGCTTTTCATAATGATTGTTACTATTACATAAAAGAAATAATCTACAAAAAGTTCCGCCTATAGTATATTTTTTCTTATGGTTTTTAGAATTTCTGTTATTATCCCCGTATATAACGTAGAAGCATACATCATAGACTGCCTTCAATCCGTTGTTGTTCAAACAATGACCAATGGCATAGAATGTATTCTTATTGACGATTGTGGCGATGATAACAGCATGCGTCTTGTTCAAGACTTTGTCGACGATTATAAGGGTGAGATTCATTTCACCATTCTTCATCACATACATAATAAAGGATTGTCGGAAGCTCGAAATACGGGGATATGCGCTGCAAAAGGTTCATATATATATTTCTTGGATAGCGATGACACGATATCTCCAGAATGTATGGAGGAAATGATTCGATTGATAAACAAGTATCCATCTGTGGATATGGTCATTGGTAACAATGACATTAACGACATTCTCTGTTGCCCTTTTGGTGAATATACCAAAGAGCCAACGGTAATCATTCAGAATTTGCTCAATTTTAATGGGCGTGCCATAGCTGCTCAACGCCACATGGTTCGCAGTGAAGTCATTCGGAACAATCACTTGTCATTCTGTCCTGGTATCATACATGAGGATAACCTTTGGACATTTCAAATCTCCAGTCATATCCATTCGCTTGCTTTTTCTTCAAAAGATTTGTATCATTATTATAAAGGCAACTTGAACTCCATCATGAGAAACAAAAAGAGCGACAATGAGATTCTAGCTTATCGTACAATTATAGAAAGAGCATGCAAAGGCATTGTCCCTACTTTTAAAGGCATACAAAAAAAGTACATTTTCCAGCATCTTCAATTTGCCATACAAAATGGTTATTATGAGGATGAGAATGCTCGTCGTTCTCTTGTCAATCTTTTTCTATCCATTAACACTCTTGCTGAAAGTATGATGGTGAAGCTGTATTTCTCTACAGAGAAAGCGATGACTAAGCGCATCTCCCAAGCCATCTTGCTTCGTCTCTATTCAATTACTGACAAATAATAAAATGGCAGATGCATCTGTTATTATAAACCTCGCTGGTGACTTCTATGTACCCAACATTGAAGGTTGGTCATTTGATGACCAGTTGTCTGATCTCTTGCAGAAAAGTGATATTAATGGAGTTAATTTCGAAGCTCCAGTTAGGACTGAAGGGGCTATGCCCATTAAGAAAAGTGGCCCATCTCTTTGTCAAGATCCACAAGCACCGCATTGGTTGACAAGACAAGGCTTTAACTTATTTGACTGTGCGAACAACCATATTTTCGATTTTGGTTCAAGGGCTCTCTGCCAAACATTAGATGTAATATCTTTACCTGCTCAAGCAGCGGGTATTGGTAGCTTTGAGGGGGCCTATTCAATTAAATGTATTGAAGCGAAAGGTAAAAACATTGGTTTTCTTGCTTTGACTCAATATGAGTTTGGTGTTCACGATGACGAAACGTATACATCACAAGATTATAAATCGGCTTGGATGTGTCATCCAATTGTCGATGAAATTATTAGCAAATCCCATAAGCAGTGTGACATTCTCATCGTACTTCCCCATGCAGGTTTAGAGTATTTCTCTCTTCCATTACCTGAGCTTCGGACTTTATATCGCCATTTTATTACCATGGGGGCAGATGCTGTTGTAGCTTCCCACCCACATATTCCCCAGCCATGGGAATCTTTTCAAGGTAAACCTATTTTTTATAGTCTTGGAAATTTCTGCTTTGACATGGATTTCCAGGACAAACCACTTTATTGTAACGGCTTAATAGCACAATTACGGGTAGATGCTGATAATACTGTTTTTAACCATGCTATTCCTACTCAATTTTCAATAGCTGAAAAAAAAGTTTCCCTATGCCATGATGCTAGCTTTTGCAAATTCATGGACGGAATCAACACCCTTTTTAATAATGAAAGATTATATCTTGATAGAGTTAACGCACAATGTCTTTCTTTGCTCCCTTGGTATCAAACAATCATGGAAATGGGAGGCTTTTATCAAGTATCATCATTAAAAAAAATATCAAGCCTATTGAGTAAACATACTCGAACATTATTAAAAGGCAAAAAAACAAAGTTTAACGATGCTCACATTATCAACATGATGCGATGTGAAACTCACAGGTGGGTCTTGTCACGTATTTTTGAATTGCTAAACAGGTGTAAAGTGTCTTATCAATGAAAAAGTTTTTAAGAAAACACTGTCCAAAAATCATCCATAAAGCATACGCAGAAACCAAATTTTGGTTGCTCTGCCACATTTGTCCCAAAGCTGTTGCTTCTGAATTGTTTCGCGGTATTATGGGATATGATATTGATTGGAAAAACCCTCGCGACCTCAATGAAAAGATTAATTGGCTGAAATTTTACAGTGACACCTCTGAATGGACACGGCTTGCAGACAAATATCTTGCCCGTGAATATATTTCAGAGAAACTTGGCGAAGACGTTCTTCCGAAATTATATGGTGTTTGGAAAAAAGCAGAAGATATAGACTTCACAACTCTACCAGACAAATTTGTCATTAAGACAAACCATGGGTGCGGAGGTGTCGTTCTTGTGAAAGACAAGTCCAGTTTAGATATTCTGAAAGTAAAAAAAACAATAGCGACTTCTATTCATGAGAAATTCGGATACAGAACGATGGAACCTCATTATTTGAATATTAAACCTGTGATTATGGCAGAGGAAATGATAGAGAATGATGCCGATTTTTCCACTTCCATTGCCGACTACAAAGTCTTCTGTATTAACGGGGAACCAGCGTGTATTCTTATTTGTACTGACAGGGCGAATGGACATACAAATCTCTCCTTCTATGACACAGAATGGAATGCGCTTCCAGAAGTCAATGCTGGCCACCATGCGGGTGAATTCAAAGTGATACCTAAACCTGAATGTCTTGATAAGCTACTCGATTACTCCCGTATACTTTCAAATGGATTTCCTCAAATTAGAATTGATTTTTACATATCAAATAAAAAAATCTATGTAGGCGAATTAACATTCACTTCTCATGGCGGTTACATGGACTATCTGTCATATGATTTTAGTCTGAAACTGGGAATGAATGTTCCTCTAATCCACAAATAACACCATGACTAATTACGCGCCCATAGTCTTATTCACCTATTGCCGTGCCGACCATACAAGGATTGCCGTAGAGTCATTGCTTAATAACAAGGAAGCGGCAGAGTCCGATCTCTACATCTTCTCCGACGGTCCCAAAACCGAAGAGAAGCGGAAAGGCGTAGAGGAGAACAGAACCTATATCCATACCATCACCGGCTTCAAGTCAATCCACATCATTGAACGTGAGAAGAACTGGGGGCTGGCCAATAGCCTGATTGCTGGTATCACAGAAATCATCAACCAATACGGGCGGATTATTGTGGTGGAAGACGACCTTATCCTCTCGCCCTATTTCCTGCAGTTCATGAACGAAGCGCTGGAGAAATACAAAGATGACGACCGTGTGGGCACCATCTCCGCTTTTGTTCCACAGATTAAAGAAGAACTTCCTAACACTTTCTTTTTGAAATACTATATGTGTTGGGGATGGGCAACATGGAAACGTTCTTGGGATATGCTAGAACTAAACCCCAAGCCATTACTTCGGAAACTACGTTTCAAAAAAAAGAAATTTGACGTTGGCGGTGGTGTAGGCAATTACGGGAATCTATATTGCCAGAAAGTAGGGCTCGTTGATTCGTGGTATGTAAGATTTTATGCCTCCCTTTTCCTAAAAGACAAGCTATCACTCTATCCCGGTCTTGCTCTCGCAGCGAACAACGGTCTTGACGGAACTGGAACACATTCAAGCCGTAATGCCCAAAGTCTGTATCATGCAGTCTGTTACAACAAGCCTATTCACATGGCAGAGATACCAGTCAAAGAAGATGATGAAGCATACCGTATTTTCAGTGAGCATTACAAGATGCCTCACAGGAACACGCCAAAAGAAATGTGGGCACAAGTAAAGGGGTTCATCAGACGATTACTCTATATTGACTGTTTATAAAATAAAGGAATTTATACAACATGAAATTGATTATTTCACCAAATTCTCTAACAATAAGATTCTGCAAGTGGTTTAACCGCCTGTATTTCCGTTACAAAAAAATACATTTCGGAAAGAATATGCAGGTGTATAACAAGGTATATATTACTGGTAATAGAGGCAATATTAACATAGGCGATGACTTTCATTTCACCAGTGGTGGAGGCATTAACCCAATAGCCAAGAATATACGTGGATGCATCCATACGAATCATACTGATTCAGAGATAACAATCGGCAATCATGTTGGCATTAGTTCCGCCTGCATCTATATAATGAAACGGTTAACCATTGGTAATTATGTTGATATTGGTGCAAATTGCACAATCATGGATTCGGATGTCCATCAGTTAGACTATTTAGCACGCCGTGGAGAGAAGTCTTCTTATGTCAATGATGTAAGAACCACAGTTCAAAGTGCGCCTGTCACCATTGAGGACGATGTATGGATTGGCGCGCATTGTATTATCCTAAAAGGCGTGACTATAGGTGCGCGAAGCATTATCGGTGCAGGAAGTGTTGTTACAAAAAACATACCCGCAGACTGCATTGCAGCGGGAAATCCATGTAAAGTAATAAAAGTTATCAATAAAAATGGGTGAGGAAGTACCCATGCACTACTATATCCGCTGGATATACGACTTCATTGCTCCAGGCAGCGGTCTTACCCAGTATTGGTTCTATGGCCAGGGCCGTCGCACTCAGGAGGCAGTAGAGGACTATGTGAAAGGCATCACAGAAAAGACGTATATCCACACGGACGGTGCCAGGATGTATGAGACATATAATGCAGCAGGCATAATTATGAGAGTCGCCTGCGCCGTCCACGTGAGAAGGCCTTTCTGGAAACTGAAGGAAACTTCTGACGATGCCGCCCGGATAGTCTGTCTCTTCGATGAGGTGTTCCGAAAGGAACGTAAATGGAATGACGAGGAGGGCATGACCAACGAGAAACGGCGTAGGCGGCGGTGGGAGGAAGTGTATCCTATCCTGCATGAGATGAAAAATATCCTCGACAGGATGGAAAAGGAACTTGATAAAGAGACAGAACCGGACCTCGTTCGGGCAGTTAACTTTGCCCTGAAGGAGTATCCTCAGCTGCTCAGATATCTGGATGACGGCAAACTTGCCTTCAGCAACAATATCTGCGAATTGCAGATGCGCCAGATTGCAATCTACCGCAACCAGAGCTATTTCCTTGGGAGCGTGAAGTCGGCCAGGCGCTTTGCCAGGCTGGTGTCACTGACCCAGAGTGCCAAGAACTGTAAGCGCAATGTCCAGAAGTACTTCCATGACATCCTCAACCGTGTAGTGGTGACCGTCAAGGATGAACTGGCCAGCATACTGCCCCATAAGTGGGTGGAACCAGTCACGATACCACTGGTTTACTAAGGGATCGACCTCAAGTATCTTAAATGAATTTTAAAAATCGCATGTTTGCTAGGTGGGCAACCAACTAGCAATAAATGATGGCTTACAAGAAGAAGGCAACAAACTTGATGACAGGCAGAAAATATCCGATTGGCATACAGAAATTTTCGGAGATCATCCGAGACGGCTATTTTTTGTAGACAAGACGGACTTGGTGTGGCAGCTGGCACATTACACCAACTTTCATTTTTGAGTCGCCCCTCCGTTTCGGCAAGTCACTACTTAACTCCACGCTGGAAACATACTTCCGAGTAATGAATTATGCAATGCCATCTCCAACGCTACAGCCTATTTCCAACCATCCTATATAGAGAACAGTCCCAACTCTGTATGTGAGGCTCAAATACTGGGTGTACCTATGGTGGCAACGAATGTGGGAGGTACCGCCTCACTCATTGAGGAAGGGAAGACGGGATTTCTCGTTCCTACCAATATCGAGACAAGAGCGCCAGAAGAATGATTATCGGTTAATGTTAACTGTTATAGATATGGAAACCATAGATTTCAACGACATTCTCGAGAGCTATGTGCTGTGCCAGAACATACAGTGCCCCAAGATTTCACCGTCATCAAATGAAATGGAAAAATCCCAAGGCCTGGGCCTGGGAAAAATCTCTCGAGCATAGTTTTTCACTAGATTCGCTCATGGCAAAAAACACGGGTCGCGGGACAACACGAATGCTCTAGGCTTTTGTTTTAGTGACGACTACCATGCTCTCCTTCTAAGGCATAAAAACTACTGCCTTATGACAAAGGTTTCTATTGTCATTCCCATTTACAAAGTAGAACCGTATATTGAGCGCTGCATCAACTCGGTGCTGCAACAGACATATCGCCATTTGGAAGTTATCCTTATTGACGACTGTTCGCCTGACCGAAGTATGGAGATTGCCAGAGACTGCATACGCAGATCAAACTGTTGTGACCTAGAATTCAAGTTTTTTAAGCATGAATGCAACCGAGGGTTATCTGCTGCGCGTAACACAGGAACTGATGCAGCAACAGGAGAATACATCTTCTATTTAGACAGTGACGATGAGATTATTCATGAATGTATTGAAATAATGGTTAAAGTCACTGAGGTGTTTCCTAATGTGGAAATAGTTCAAGGGCATAGAAAGATTATCCCCCACAACTCGTCAAGTGACTATCTGATTCTAAAAGATATTGAATACATTGATGACAACAACTGGATTAGGGAACATTTTTATTGCTGGGATGAAAGATTACCTGTTACAGCTTGGAACAAATTGATTAAGAGCAACTTTTTGAAGACTAATTCGCTTAGTTTCAAAGAAGGCATTATACACGAAGATGAGCTCTGGATGTTTCATGTAACAAAAAAGATGAGTAAACTATATGTCGTAAAGGAATACACATACAATCACTATATTGTTCCAAACTCGATTATGTCATCAATTTCCTGCTCCGAGAGTGCCCACTATTGGGGAATAATATTAGAAGAAATAGCAAAATGTTTTGATGAGCCATTTTATGACAGACAGGTTGCTGTCTATTTAAACCAAATGATAAACCATCTTGACAACATTAAAAACGACACACAAGCTTATCGCAAATTAGCAAAAAGATTTGGAGCCATATTAACAAAAAAGGGGTACCCATTTCTTTCGTTGTCACTACTTTGCTATGTTTATACATTATCTATAAATAGACACAAAAAGGGGAAACACATGTTATTAAATAAAATAATTAAAATTGGCAAATAAAAAGACGTCTACTCCACATTTTAAACAAGCACACAATAATGTTTGGCGTAAAGAAGAAAATAATAAAATTGCGAGATAATTATCAAATAGATCATTGTCCCCAAAAAGTAATAAATAAAATATGGCTTCACACTTATGGGCATAAAATAAACTGGGAGAGTCCCAATGACTTAAATGAAAAGATTCAATGGCTTATTTGTTTTGGCGACACCTCAAGATGGCCGGATTTGACTGACAAGTATAAAGTGAGAGATTATGTTGCCCAAAAGGGATATAACAATATCCTCACAAAACTATATGGCGTATGGGATGATGCAAGAAAAATTGATTTTGACTCTCTGCCCAGCAAGTTTGTTTTAAAGTGCAACCATGATTCTGGATCGTGCCATATAGTAGACAAGAGCAGACCTTATAACCAAAACGATATTATCAGAGAATTGAACAAGAGCTTAAGAACAAAATATGGTTATATACATTGCGAGCCTCACTATAATGAAATAACTCCGTGCATTATAGCAGAAGAATATCTTGAAATGCCAGAAGATTACTTTTCTTCTTCATTAGTCGATTACAAAATATGGTGTTTTAATGGAAAGCCATACTCATTTTTTACCATATATAATCGCACAAAAGATTCTATTAGTATTAGTTCATACGATTTAGAATGGAATGTTCATCCAGAACATTGTGCATTTTCAAACTATTATCGGGATGGTGGAAACAAAGTTCAGAAGCCAAGTTCCTTTAATCAAATGTTAGAGATTGCATCCAACCTCTCTGAGGGCTTTCCTGAAGTGCGTGTCGATTTGTACAACATTCACGGCCGCATTTTTTTTGGTGAAATGACTTTTACCAGTAATTGTGGACGAATGAATTACTTTTCGAAGGCCTATCTGGAAGAAATGGGAAGACAAGTTAAACTAGCATTGAAATGAAGACCAAGATTGCATACGTTTTAGTTAGTTCACGACAAGACATCTATTTGGAACAGGCATACATATCTATGCATTCACTGCGCTATCACATGCCTGAAGCGCATATAGTTTTGTTAACAGACCAGCTAACGGCTGACTCCCTCATTGACAGCCGCAAGACAATGATTAAGTATGTTGACGAATTGATTATTGAAAAACTCGACAATGAAAAACTGAATGCACATCAGAGATCGCGCCAATTAAAGACAACCTTGCGCAACAGGGTAAAAGGAGACTTTCTCTACATTGATTGTGACACAGTCATTGAGCAACCACTTGACAGCATAGATGATTTTGATGCATCAATCGCGGCTTGTAGAGATACTCATTCCGCTTTCATAGACAACCCTTATCGAGATATGTGTATAAGACATGGTCATTTGCTTGAATGGCCCATTGGCGACGAAATAGATTATTTCAACAGCGGTGTCATCTATGTAAAAGACTGTCCAGAGACTCACAGTTTTTATAAACATTGGAATGAAAACCTTATTAGTGGCTATAGAAAAAACGTTTATATGGACCAACCATCTTTCGCGAAAACCAATTATGAGATGGGCCATATTGTAAAGCATCTGCCTAACGAATGGAATTGCCAATTAAAACACGGGATAAAGTATTTAAAAGATGCATTTATCGTACATTATTTATGTACCAACCCCTCCATTTTTCAAAACAAACAATTATTTCTGCTTAATGACAAAGAAGTGTTATTGGGGTTAAAGCATACTGGTGAAACAAGCAAAGAGATAGAAGAGGTCATTAAAGATCCATTTAAAGGATTGGCTGAAGTCACACATTGCTTTGCAGGAGATGACATTTACTTTTTTCAGGCAGAAAGCTATAATTACCTCCGTTCCCATTATAGTAAAAAAAAGGAATCCATTCAGGACAGATTGCTGTTGCTGCTACGCTCAATAGGAATGTACAAAAATAGATTATTAAGGAAATAACAATTATTACCATATCTACTTGAACAAAGTTTTAACAATAGTCATACCGACCTATAATATGGAACGGTATTTGAACAGGTGCTTGTCCTCTCTGACACTTAGCCAGGAGCTGATGAGTATGTTGGAGGTTATTGTCATAAACGACGGGAGCAAAGACCGTTCATCTGAGATTGCACACCTGTTTCAAACAAAACACCCTGAAACTTTTCGTGTAATAGATAAGGAGAACGGCAATTATGGCTCTTGTGTAAATCGCGGGCTGAAAGAGGCTACGGGTAAATATATCAAGGTGCTGGACGCAGACGATTGGTTTGATACAAAAAACTTTGAAGAGTTCCTAAAAGCCTTAACACTCTTAGATGTTGACTGTGTCATATCGGATATGCAAGAAGTCAACGATCATGGCAATCTCATTGAGGAAGTGCGTTATTCCTTGCCTACGAAGCATGAGTTTTCTCTTTCATATATGATAGAGCATGGCATTTGCGATTTCTTATGGATGCACTGTGTGGCATATAGGACTGAAAATCTGAGAGCTATTCATTATCATCAGTCAGAAGGTATGTCATACACTGACCAGGAATGGCTTTTCTTGCCGATGTCAACATGTAAGTCTATCTATTATTTGCCCAAGGTCGTGTATAAATATTTAGTTGGAAGGGATGGCCAAACGATGGATCCCACTGTTTTTAAGAAGAACTTCAGGCAGGAAATAAAGGGAACTGTGATTATGGCAACAGAACTCTCGCATCAGGAAAAAACAGATAATGACGTATTTGAATATCTGAAAAGAAGAGTTTTTGTCCGATGTAATAAAGATTATGGATTGTTCTTCTTGGAATTCCAAATGGATACTTGCTACGATGAAATGGTAGAGTTGGATAGGCTGTTGCATACACATGCCCTCAGCGTCTATGAAGAATTAGAAAAGCTATATCGATTTGAACCTTTTAGGTATCATTTCGTAAAGAGATGGAGGGAAAAAGGTTATCCTCGAAAGCTCTGGCTTTTGAGAACAGGAATGTTATTGGGGAACATATTACATAAGCGAGACAAATAGTATAATAGCTGTCGTTCACAAATAGGAATATGAACCTGTATTATTCACGGAATGGTAACAAGCAAGAAAAGCAAAGGCCTATTAAAAAAGTATAGAGCCTATGTACACTCTGTACAAAGCCTATGTACACAGTGTACAAAGCCTCTGTACAAAATTTGCCTGTGTCCCGCGTGAACGACGCGGTGATGCCGTGAATACAGGGACTGAAGAAAAAGGCATGAATTATCCAATTCAAAATGATGATTAAACGAATTATAAAAAAGACGCTCGTTAACTTTTTGTTGTTTGTACGTGGCATCATAAATAAAAGAAGAATTGTCAACAAAGAGATTGCTGTGGCATGTATAGCAAGAATGGAGGGACATTATATAAGAGAGTTTGTCGAGCATTACAAATCATTAGGATTCAGTAAATGTATTATTGCCGATAACAATCATGACGAAGATTCTGAAGACCTCAGCAATATTCTAAAAGACTATATCGATGACGGGGTTGTAATATATGAGGATTATCGAAATAAGGTTGGGTACCAGATGAGATGCTATGCTGAATTATACAAAAAGTATGGAAAGTATTTTGGGGCTATCGCATTTTTTGATGTTGACGAGTTTTTAGTTTTGCCCAATCATAACAGTATCTATCGTTTTCTAAAGAACAAATGTAAATATGACTGTGTTCTTATCAATTGGTTATGCTTTGGTGATAGTAATCAGGTTTATGCAGACTATTCCAAACCATTGAATGAGCGGTTTACAGAACCGTGCCCAATTGACACAAAAGTATATTATGATTTTAGCGAGAATCGTCACATTAAATCAATCGTATTTGGTGGCAGAAAGAATGTCGTTTTCTCTAATCCTCACATTCCAGATTATCAGAAACATTTCTTTTGTTGTAATGCAGATGGCAAAATGTGCGACCTGTCACCTTTCCAGCCCATCAATTATAAGAACGCATACCTGAAACACTTTGTTACCAAATCATTACAAGAATGGGTCGAGATTAAGTTGCAGAGGGGAACAGGAGACCGTGATTATAATGCTTTTAGAAGCCACGTTCGTTTAGATTGTTTCTTTAAATACAACAGCATGACAAAAGAAAAACGACAGTATCTTGACTCTCTTAAAACCAGATATGTATAAGCGACTTGATATGGATTGTAAAACGATGAACAAGCCTTTCGTTTCGGTCATCATACCGAATTATTGCCATGCAAGGTATCTGGATGAGCGTTTGACGAGCGTACTCAATCAGACTTATCCACATTTTGAGATCATCATACTCGACGATTGCTCACCTGACAATGGGGCGAGCAAGGCCGTTATTGAAAAATACAGGAAGAATCCTCATGTAAGCCATATAGTATATAATGAGGTGAATAGCGGCTCCACTTTTAAGCAATGGCACAAAGGCTTCGATTTGGCCAAAGGTGACTACATTTGGATAGCTGAAAGCGATGACAGTTGTGACTGTCATTTCTTGGAAGTGCTGACAAAAATAATGACTGACAATAGCCAATGTATTTTGGCCTTATGCCGCTCTGTAACGATTGACTCAGAAGGATACAAAACGGGGGTCCATTTCTCGCAAAAAGAAAAGGATGCAGCCATAAATATGGATGGGCGGTCATTTATTTCCAAGGAAATGAAATATGTCAATTTTGTCTGTAATGCAAGTTCTGCAATATTCCGCAAAGATGTCTTGAGTGAGATCAAACAGGACTACACTGATTATAAAGCGTGTGGTGACTGGCTTTTCTGGATATACATCATGGAGCACGGAGATGTTTCTTACATACCTTTGATGCTGAATTATTATAGGATGCATGATACTAACACCACGGAGAAGTGCATTGCAAATGGCATCAGTGATCATGAGTTGTTCTTAATAACAAACTATTTATATGGCCAAGGATACATCTCAAAAAGAGAGTTGATGAGAAAAAAAGCAATACACTATGATTTTCGTAAATATAGGTATCCTTTTGATAATAAGAACACAGAACTTTTAAGTGAAAAAGAATGGGGTTACTCCTCATTAACCTGGCTGATCGTGAAATATGACCATCTATTAGACAAGATAATAAAAATGATGAAAAGACTCATCATATAGGGCATATGCAAAAGGATAAAGCAAATGAAAATTCTTGCAGTAATCGTAACATATAACCGTAGGAATGATTTACGACATTGTATCTCATCACTTCGGAAGCAGACATTTCGTGGCTTTGACATCTTGGTGGTTAATAATGGAAGTACTGATGGCACAAAAGAGTATATTGACAATGAACAAGGACTGATAGTCATACATCAAGAGAACTTGGGCGGTGCCGGAGGATTCCATGTTGGCGAAAAGTACGCATACGACAATGGTTACGAATGGGTTTGGCTGATGGATGACGACGGTATAGCTGATTCCAAGCAGCTGGAAACATTAATGAAATATGCATCTGAAGATCAACGCCCTGTCCTTAATGCATTGGTCCTTAATAAGGATAAGCCCGATGAGTTGTCCTTTTATGCACCCGTGAAAAGAGCTGATGAACTGAAGGAGAAAGAATTGGCCTTTGAATTTGTGCATCCATTCAATGGGACTCTTATTCATCGTAGCGTGATAGAAAAGGTGGGATTCATCAAGAAAGAGATGTTCATCTGGGGCGATGAGATGGAATATATGGAACGACTGAGGGTGAATGGTTATACCCCTATTACCGTAGTTGGAGCCATACACTACCATCCCAAGGAAAAAGGAAAGATGATGAAGGTATTCCCATTTTGCGACAAATATCAAGTGATGAACAAAACTGCAAAGCTCTCAAAATACTATTATCGGAACATGGGGTATTTACACCAAACTTATGGTCAACACTGGTACACGGGTACAACTTTTGTTTGCCAGAACCTAATAGCTCAACTCATACGTGGAAGACTTAGAGAAGCGACCAAAATGTTGAAGTACTATTTGAAAGGTAGAAGGAATGATTTCTCACTCTAAAGACACGATGCCACTTAAGATTATTCATTGGCCAAATAAGGAGAAGAAAGATTCGTCAGCATGAAAAAGGTAACAGCTTGCCGCCCTAAAACATATAAAACAGGATGTAATTTTAAATTATATCCCTATCTTTCATGGACAAGCTGTGGAGGCGTGGGCATTGAGGGTGCCTATCCTTTAAAATACATAAGAGCGTTCATACATCGCTACGATATTGTTCCAACACTATGGATTAATCATAAAACCGCACGCCTGTGCTTTGTACAAGCGCAATCATTATATTACGACACATTTAGTTCCGTCGCATCACACGAAATCATACCGTTTGTTTGGGACTGTTGGCCTCATTTCGATGACAAGCTTTGCAAATGGATTGCGAGACACGGTGTAAAAGCCTGTATTTTCACATCCAAACAAGCTGCGAGAAGAATAAAGGAACGAATACCGTACCTAAACGTACTGGCATTGACAGAAGGCATTAATCTTGATTTGTATCCAGCAGGGAAACGCCTTATAGATAGAGAGACTGATTTATACACATTTGGCCGACAACCTGAATATGTTTACAACACTCATTTTGCGCCATTATCATTTCTAAGAGGCGGAACGGATAAAGAATTCAAATACCGACTACAGAATTCAAAGGTTACAATTTGTGTACCACGTTGTGATGTGACGCCAGAACAGACAGGCGGGCAAGAAACACTTACGCAGCGATACTGGGAATGCATGCTTTCAAGGGTGGTGATAGTTGGAAGGGCACCAAAAGAACTAATTGATTTAACCGGTTATAATCCTGTGATAGATATTGACATGAACCATTTGGACTGTCAAATAAAAGATATTGTTGGACATGTAACAGATTACCAAGAAATGATTGACCACAACCGCGAGACAGCTCTTCGAATGGGGTCGTGGGACATTCGGATGAAGCAGGTAATGGAGTGGCTACGAGGACTTGGGTATGATGTGTAAAACGACAAGAATCGATGAAGGACATCACTGCTGTAGTTGTAACCTATAATCGGAAAGAACTTCTGATTCGATGCATTAATAGTCTACGCAAACAGACAGTTAGACTGAATGACATCATCGTGGTGAACAATGGCAGCACGGATGGAACAAAAGAATGGTATAGTTTTTTTTTAAAAGAAGAGCCGTCGAATAAAATGGATAAGATATATAGAAAGATGGCATTAAGAAGCTTCGACCGTTTTTTCTCTTATAAGAGAGAACAAACGTTATGGGAGACTTTAAATAGTGGCATCAGCAATTCAATATTATGCTTAAAGAAGAGCAACGATTATGAGCTTTCTAAGATTCATATATGTAGAGTTTTGTGTAGGGTGCTAAAGGAAAAGATCAAAAGCATTTTCTAAGGAAAGGCAGCCCCCATGATGGAAACATAGCAACTTATTTTGCAAGTTTTGCAAGTGCAAATAACATTCACTTTCAACATCTTTCATCATGAAAGTCTTAATTCCTTGTCCTAAAGATTATCTCTCTTCCAATAAAAGAAATCCATTTGTCCGTTTCATCTATAACGGTTTAATTGAGAACGGATTTGAGGTTGTTTGTGACCATCATGAGCTATGGAATGACCCTCTCTGTTATGATGCAATATTCTTTCAATGGCCAGAAGCCGCCTTTGATTGGACTGATTTTGATGTCTTGAAAATTGAACAGAAATTAATTGATTTACGTAATAAAAACATACGAATAATAGCGACTTGCCATAACTTACATTCTCATAACGACAATGAGGACGCAAATAAGCTTTATGACATCCTCTATTCTCATTCTGACGCAATACATCATTTAGGATATTATAGTTTTGAGATGTTTAAGGCCAAATATCCTAATTGCCATCACTTCATTTCACAACATCCAATATTCTATGACATCAAGGCGATGAAATTAGACAAAACAGAATGTAGAGATAGATTGAGATTGCCTGCCAATAAAAAAACAATTCTTTCATTCGGGGAGTTCCGAAGTGATGAAGAAATACGATTATTAGTATCTTTAAGAAAAAGGATAAGCTGCAAAAATGTTATTATTCTTGCCCCGCGTTTACCCACAGGCAGTATACGCAATGGCTTAAGAATCGACAAAACCATTAAATGCATACGCACACGTGCAGACTATTGGCTAAAAAAAATATATTATAAGAAAGTATTTATCGATGACGATATGATACCTTACTATTTTACTGCTTGCGATGTAGTATTTATCCAAAGGAAAGACATTCTCAACTCAGGCAATCTACCATTGGCTTTTTCAGCAGGAAGGATAGTTGTAGGGCCGGACAGAGGCAATGTAGGGGATATACTTAAAAAATGTGGCAATCCATGCTTCGACCCCAACGACACGTCAGATGTGATCAATAAAACAGAATTGGCACTAGAATTGTCAAAGTCTGATGACATTGGTATAAAAAACTATAATTATGCCCACAAATACATGAAGCCACATATAACAAATGAAATCATCTCAAAAACTATAACATATTTGTTGACCAACAAAAATGTACGCGCCATTTCCGATAATTCTATGAAATAATAGTCAAGCGTAGCAAATAATAATGCAAGCACTCGTTTCTGCAATCATCATCACTCACAACAGGTCTGCTCTATTAAAAAGAGCTATTAAGAGTGTCCTTGACCAGTCTTATCATCATATAGAATGTATTGTGGTAGATGATCATTCTACAGACGATACGAGGAACGTATGTGAAAGTTTCCCCTCCGTTCATTACATTTTTATCCCTTCAGAAGAAAGCAAAGGTGGGAATTATGCGCGAAACAAAGGCATTTGCGCAGCAAAAGGCAAATATGTTGCGTTTCTTGATGACGACGACTTCTGGCTGTCAGACAAAATCAAATTACAAGTACAACTGATAGAACAGAACGTTTGTGACCTTGTATATTGCGGTCGGAGATTGGAAATCATTTCTGAAAAAGACATAGTATACCAAGACCACATTCCCTCTTCCAATTCTACAGGAGACATCCACCGTAAGATACTACAAGAGATATGCACAACAACATCTTGTATTCTAGTAAAACGACAAACGTTAGTAGACATCGGTATGTATGACGAAGAACTAAAGTTTTGGCAAGAATATGAATTAGAAATAAGGCTGGCACAGTTTCATCCATTTTACTGTGTATGCAAACCTCTTGTTGTCTATCGCTGCGACAAAAATGATCGTCAACGATTAACTAACAAGTATTACGAATGGAAAAAAGCTGTAAAATATATTCGCCAAAAGCACAGAAATTTATATCAGCAACAATCTCTATTAGAAAAATTGGGGACATGGCAAATGACCACTTATGATGCAATGAATAGAGGAAAAGCAGCGGGGATGCTTTTCCTTCCGGTCTGTCTGAGTCTTTTGTTGTTTATTAGCCATATTCCAAGAAAAATAACAAAATTGCTCTCGTTCTTATAGGGGCTTGAATAGATGAAAAAAGTATTCGCTATACCGCCATTTCGATACCGAGACGCACTCAACTTCAAGATGCAGCCCTATGATGCATGGCTAAGGATCGGCGGATCTGTTTCAAACGAGCATTATCCTTGGAGAGGATTTCGAAGGTTGGCTTTCAAATACAATATTCCAACATTTTGGAATAGTAAACACATAGCTGAGCTGCGATTTGTACAGCCAATCAGCATCAACTTCGACACTTTTCCAGGATATATATATAATGAGATTATTCCAGTCATTTGGGACTGTTGGCCGTCCATCTTTCAGAAGACTTGCCAATGGTTAAAAAAGCATCATGTGCAAACAGCTGTCTTTACCGCTTCACAAACGGCCGATTGCATGAAAAAGCAATTCCCAGATATGGACATATTAGCCATTACTGAGGGAATCGACGTTGATAGGTTTGATGAAGGATTAGTGTTAACAGAACGTATAATAGCGCTGTACGAGATAGGGAGTGTGCAAAGGGGGATGTTCCGAAAAAAATATCCAAAAGATTATAAATCGTTATTCAACAAGCCTGAAGAATGGAGTATAAGAACGCACGAAGAATATAAACGTGTCTTGCAAAATTCACAACTAACGGTTATTTTTCCTCGAAGCATCACGGAACCAGAGGCAGCGCAAGGAGTAGAAACATTAACTCAACGCTACTGGGAGTGTATGCTTTCAAGAATTCTAATGATAGGCCATGCCCCACAAGAACTGACAGAATTAATTGGCTACAATCCTGTCATTGAAATGGATATAAATCATGGTTTGGAGCAGGTAGAGAGCATTCTATCCGACATTAGCAATCCCAAATATCAGGAACTGGTAAACCACAACCGCGAGACAGCTCTTCGAATGGGGTCGTGGGACATTCGGATGAAGCAGGTAATGGAGTGGCTACGAGGAATTGGGTATGATGTGTAAAACGACAAGAATCGATGAAGGACATCACTGCTGTAGTTGTAACCTATAATCGGAAAGAACTTCTGATTCGATGCATTAATAGTCTACGCAAACAGACAGTTAGACTGGATGACATCATCGTGGTGAACAATGGCAGCACGGACGGAACAAAGGAGTGGTTGGTCAGCCAGACGGACCTTGACGTGATTCACCAGGAGAATGTGGGTGGTTCGGGAGGATTCTACCGTGGAATACAGCATGCCTACGAGAAGGGGTACGACTGGATATGGTGCATGGACGATGATGTGTATCCGGAATCAGACTGTTTGAAGTTGCTTTTAGAACAGAACGATAAGAAGACTGGAATACTGTGTCCAATACGCAGGCAGGAGAACGAAACATTCTTAACAGAAGTAAAGATGTTCAATCTAACCAACCCGTTTAAGTCACTTCATACCCATGCACTCCGTTTGGAAGACACAAAAGACAAAGACGCCGTAAGTATAGAAGGGATATCTTTCGAAGGACCTCTAATTAAGAGAGAAGTGATCAAACAGATAGGACTGCCTAACAAGGAACTATTCCTTTTATACGATGATAGCGACTATGGTTATAGAGCTATCTTGGCAGGATGGCGTATTAAACTTGTGACAAAAGCCATTCTGAACAAAGAAATGTTTTTCCAAGATGACAATAGGGTAACACGGGTGCAGAAAAGCAAGTGGAAACTCTACTACCATATACGGAACACTGTTTACTTTAACAGAAAATACGGGAAAAATGCTTTTGTACGTACATTGCGACCTTTCGCTGTACTTATGGAATATGAGGGCTATGTCCTGAAAAATCTGCCATTCAACAACAAATACAACATATCAGATGCGAAGACTTTTTTCCGAGCTTATCTCGACGGAATGAAAGGCAGGTTAGACAGGAGACAATAATACACTTATGATACCAAAGATTATTCACTATTGTTGGTTTGGGCATAATCCTTTGCCAGAACTGGCACAACGTTGTATAGCCTCGTGGAGAAAGTTCATGCCTGACTTCGAGATACGGGAATGGAACGAGGACAACTTCGATGTGAGCATTATTCCATATACGGCTGAAGCATACAGGCAAAAGAAGTATGCGTTTGTCAGCGACTATGCCCGGTTTTGGATTCTCTATCACTATGGAGGACTGTACTTCGACACGGACGTGGAGGTGATTCGCCCCATGGACGACGTCATTGAACGTGGCTGTTTCATGGGGTTTGAGGTTGACCCCGACGGAGAGAATTCACCAGCTATGTATGCACCCAGATATGCTTTTGCTGTTAATCCGGGATTGGGAACTGGCTTTCCAAAAGACCATCACTTTCTGCAAAGAATGATGCACTTGTATGCTACGCTTACTTTTCATCATGCAGAGATGAACCCATGGCTGAAGACCATTGTAGCCTATACAACAGAGATCTTAATGGAAGAGGGCCTTCAAAGCGCGAAGGGAATACAGCAAGTTGGTGACATCACGGTTTATCCGCATGAGTATTTCGCACCCATCAATGTCATTTCAGGAAAACTGCACATCACCCCTAATACCTATACTATACATCACTACATGGGGTCGTGGGACAATAAGAGCCATTCTGCCAAAGACTTCGTAAGGAATATGTTGCCAGAATGGGTGTTTGTCTTGAACAATAGAATAAAGCGCAGAAAATTTAGAATCAAATGAACGCTATTGCAAGGTTCTATACCCTATATTGGATAATCTATTTCCCCACTTGCATCGCATTTAACGACTTGCCGGGGTTTCAAAGTATCGACGAGGCTTTGACGGCACTACTTATCGTCTACACCTTTTACCAAAAACGGAATCCTGACACCAACGAAGAGCCGTGGAAAGAGTATTTCACCTTTTTGGGCATCTTAGCGTTCTATGTGGTGTATTCTCTCATCATGCAGGTGAACGTAGCAGGAGCTGTATGGATTGAGTTTGTACAACAGATAAGGCCCTACTCCATCATCTTCTGTACATGGATACTGAATCCACAGTTTACTGAACGGCAGAAGAAATGGATGCTGACATCGATGGTCATCACATTGGCATCATGGATTTTTCTCCATCCTGAAACGACGCAAAGGGGAGTTGCAGCAGAATTCCCCGTTCTGGGACAGTTGGCTATCTGTACGGGTATGGCGTGGTATCTGTTCACGGAGCAGTCACGAAAGAACACACTGATTGCCACTGCCATCGTATTGACAGGTATGCTAGCACCGAAGTATAAGTTCATGGGCGAGGTTGTGTGCTTCATTGCCTTGTTGTTTTTCTTAAAGAAACAGCTCGACTTCAAGTCACCCAAGACAACCATTGCCATTGTCTTGCTGATGGCAGTGGTGATAACAGTGGTATGGCAGCGCTTCGACATCTATTACATGTCCGGATGGAACAATGCGGCCTTGGCACGACCTATGACCTACAAGACTTCACTACACATCTTATGGGATTACTTCCCTTTTGGTTCTGGAATGGGCACCTTTGCTACGAATGGTGCGTGGGTTTACTACTCACCACTCTATTACGACTATGGGCTGAATACCATTTGGGGACTCGACGCTGGTGGTGGGTTTATTTGCGATGCCTTCTACCCCACACTAGCGCAATATGGTATTGTGGGCACCATCCTATTCTGCATCTTCTGGAAGCGTAGGCTGAAAGCCATCAACGAAATTGAGGGCATGCGCTACTATAGAATAGCACTTTTAGTGTTCTTCTGCCTTGCCATCGAACAGACGGCCGATTCATCCTGGCTCTCTGGCAAGGGCATGGGCTACTGTATGTTGTTAGGGCTTTGTATGAATGCGAACCTAAACAGGTCTGATAATGAAGACGATGACATCATGGAAGATGAAGATGATTTGGAAGACGCTGATGAAATTGAGCCTCGCTCCGAGCTTTCTTTGGGATAAGCTCTGGGCGCCCGTCTGGAAACGGGCTATGAAACAGTGTGGCAAAGGAGTCTACCTGCGCCCAATGTTGTCTGACATCAAAGGACTAGAGAACCTGTCGATAGGCGACGGCACATCCATACCGAAGGGCAGCACGTTCTATTGCACAGAGGCCCCGCTGACCATTGGGAGGAAGGTGATTTTCGGCCCCAACCCCACCATCGTCACAGGTGACCACCGAATAGATATCATCGGTAAATATATCATTGATGTTACAGTTGATGAGAAACTGCCAAAGAACGATGCTTCTGTAGTCATTGAGGATGACGTGTGGTGTGGAGCCAACGTGACAATACTGAAGGGTGTGACCATCGGCCATGGCAGTGTCATTGCTGCCGGAGCGGTGGTAACACAATCGTTCCCGCCCTACTCCATCATCGGCGGCGTACCAGCCAAACTCATCAAAATGCGCTTTACGGAAGAACAAGCCAAGGAAAACGACATGCTGTTATATGGGAAATAAAAGAGTGTTGGTTGTCGGTTCTGCCGAGCAGAGTGCGGGCGGTGTGGCTTCGGTCATTCGGTTGATGAAGAATATGCCTGCATGGAAAGAATTCAACTGCTATTGGCTCGGCACACAGATTCAACGTAGCTACTTGTGGAAACTGTGGTATGCAGTGAAAGCCAACATTCTGGCGATATTCATAATCTGGCGATATGACATCGTGCATTTCCATACCGTACCCGACAGAATCTGCCTCGTCATCCAGATGCCCATATTTCTGCTGGCAGTTTTAGGAAGGAAACGCATCATCATGCACATCCACATGGGCAACCAGTTGAAAAACCACACGCAAAACAGGTTGTTCCTGTGGTGCCTGAAGCGGGCAAACCTCATCATCCTATTAGCGAAGAAGTGGCAGAAGTTGTTCCAAGAAGAGTACGCAGACATCACAACTCCCACCACCGTATTATATAACGCCTGCGAGGAAGTGCCGGAAGTGCCCTTTGAAGAGAAAGAGAATATCATCATCATGGCGGCCTACTTCAATGAAAACAAGGCTCCTGACCTGTTACTGAAAGCATGGCAGAAGATTGGAAGACAGCATCCTGACTGGAGAGTTTATATGTTGGGCAATGGTGAAGTGGAGCGATATCAGCGAATGGCGAAAGAGATGGGTCTGGCAGACACCGTAACGTTTACAGGCTATATCGTCGGAAAAGAAAAAGAAGATTTCTTCCGCAAGGCCTGCATCTTGTGCATGTGTTCCTACGAAGAAGGATTCCCCATGGTGGTCCTGGAAGCATGGGCATACAGCATCTGCGTGGTCACGACTCCTGTGGGCGGTCTACCTGACGTGTTGGAGGATGGCCGCAACGCTTTGGTTTTTGATTTCGGTAACTGGGAAGGTATGGCAGAT
Organism: Prevotella sp.; assembly: GCA_016285055.1. GTDB lineage: Bacteria > Bacteroidota > Bacteroidia > Bacteroidales > Bacteroidaceae > Prevotella. The sequence goes on along the minus strand of JAEEPZ010000002.1, from coordinate 871 downwards.
AGACTCTCATACATCATTGAGCATGAAGGCACGCGAAAGAACATGGCTGATTATTCCAGAATATTTGTATATGAGCATTTTTCAGCAGACACAATTAGTAATGAAATGACTGCCATTTATCATTCACTGACAAGCAAAGAGCATGATATTTAGTGTTCATCCACCTAATACTCTCCAGCAAATCATCCCATGATATTATTCGTATATATGGGCACCTATAACGGAGCCACAAGTGATTATGTTTTCCTTTCAGACCAAGATGACATTTGGCATCCATTGAAGATATCAAAAACATAAGACCTGCTTATCAGGGAGAGCAAAAACATGTGTATGGTAGGTTTTGATATAGTTACTCCAAAACTCAAAAGAATTGGCACTGTATTTTATGAGAAAGAGCCTCGATGGCGATTTAGGAGAAATACGAAACTATATAGTTTCAGTTGCGGCTTTACACGCCATGAGTTCAATTCGTTTTTACCGTTTCCTAACATTCCACTTCACGATAACTTTATAATGTTGGTATCCCAATTCAAGGACAATTATGGAATTGTGAATAAAGTTCTTGCACAACACCGTTGGAGCGGCACACATAATGTCAGTTCGCATATAGACTCAAGTCCTTTTGTAATTAAATTGGTTTCGTCTAAAACAAATAATCGTCGCTTATTGGAGATTCATAAAAAGTTGGAACTGTTTTGATTATCTACGATGAAGGTATTAGTTAGTGCATACGCATGCTCACCATATTTGGGCAGTGAACCAGGGATGGGGTGGAACTGGTGCGTGAACCTAGCAAGCCATTGCGAACTACACATTATAACGGAAGGTGAGTTCCGAGACAAGATTGAGGAAATGGTTCCGACGTTAGTTC
>JAEEPZ010000167.1 GCA_016285055.1 Prevotella sp. | reverse complement strand
CTTCTTCATCTGGAAATACAGTTCATCACGTGTCTTGCCATATTCTTCAGCATTGATGAAGACTGGGAAGTAACTATAGTTGTGGCGCACACCTGGCATATCGTCGAAGAAGCGTATACCAGGAACATTCCGCAGGGCTTTGCGATATTTAACCGCCACCTGATGACGCTTTTCTATAGCTTCATCAACCTGCTTAAGATTCAGTAGTCCGTAGGCAGCCCTAACCTCATCGACCTTGCCGTTAATACCGGGTGCAACGACCTCCGTTTCCCCAGCAAAACCAAAATTCTTCAAGTAGTCTATGCGTTTTTTGGTTTCCTCGTCATGAACAATCAATGCTCCACCTTCAAGTGTGTTATAGACCTTGGTGGCATGAAAACTGAGTGTTGACATATCTCCTGCATTCAACACGCTCTCACCATCAACCTCAACACCAAAGGCATGAGCTGCATCATAAATGACCTTTAGGCCGTACTTATCAGCAATTTCCTGAATCTGCTTCATCTTAACGGGCTTACCGTAGCAATGAACGGGCATAATGGCCGTGGTCTTTGGTGTTATGGCGGCCTCTATCTTATTGGGATCAATGCCACATGTTTCTTCCTCTATGTCCACAAATACAGGGCGACATCCGTTCCACCAAATACTGTGTGTAGTAGCCACAAAGCTATAGGGGGTGGTGATGACTTCGCCTGTGATGCGCAGAGCCTGTAGGGCGGTGATCAACGGCAGGGTGCCGTTGGTGAACAAGCTGACGTATGGTACCTTCAGGTATTCGGCCAAAGCCTTCTCTAACTGCTTGTGGTAGCTACCATTGTTGGTAATCCACTTTGAGTCCCAGATTTCCTGGAGCATCTTGTGGAAGTCATCAAGATTGGGCAGTAACGGGGAGGTTACTGTGATAGTCTTGTTGTTCATATTATTATTGTGAGATTTTGCTTACTAGAGCATCTGCCTTGGCAGATAGTTTACGGTCATACCAATTGAAGAACCACCTTTCTATAGTGGCTATGCGCAATTGGTCTATAAGGTTACATATAATGAATACGGCAAGAATAACTCCGATACTGAATAATGCAAGCTGGCCTAAAGGTAGTGAATAGTGCCCTACCACATCAACTGTGTCCTTCCATAGCCATGCTCGCATGGCATCCGAGTTGGCATGAATCAGCAGCACGCCAAATGTACCAGCCCCAAAGGCATTAATAATCTTACTATATTTGATATCCATATTCTTAAACCACAGGAACGAACAAACAGCGATGGCCAAAGCGAAGATTCTGTTGCTGTCTGATATGAAGAAATAACTATACTTTGCACCTGTAGTACCAAAAAAGAAGCGTAATCCCCAAATGCTGGTTATAGCTAACAGCACATTTGCTAAAGTCAGCCAGCCCCAAAGGTTTCCACGTTCAAAAATATGTTGTGGGTATAAGCGAATATACGATGCTATGAAGTAAATGATGCCGAACCATGTCACATAATTAATAGTGACGCGAAAAGTGGGGATACTTCCTAATAGCGTGAACATTGCCAACAAAAGTAGCAGTAGCAACTCATGCTGCCTTTTATTCATGTTCTGTACCAAAATATTCAAGAATGGAATCGTTAACCAAAAACCAATGAAACAGCCTGTAAAGTTGTTTGTAAACCCCCAAGTCGGCATTATCAGTTTCGCAATGCGAATCAGAGATAGCGATTCATAACCAGCGATGAGTAAGATAGGGTAAAGCAGTAGGTGATACAGATATATTTGGCCTAACAGTTTCACGAACTTACGTACTGTTATCCTACTAGTACACATAAAGTAACCGGTTATCATCAAGAAACAGTTAATCCCAGTTTTACCCCATGCCCCGAAGATGGATAAAAACAGGCTGTTAGCAGCGGTTGGCTCCGTAACGAGTACTCCATCCACACCAGTCAATCCGCTATTAACGACATAATGATGAGCTACAATCATCAGCATACAGAGAATGCGATATAGCTCTAGGTTACTGCTGCGAGGCTGTTTCACCACCATATTTGTATATTAGTTACTTGGTTTTTGTTTGTCTTTTCCTAATTAAATTGTTTTATTTTAAAGAAGGGCAGGCCCGCTGTGTTATTGAACCTTTTAACTTATGAGAGACCAGCGGTTTCCCCCGCCCCTAAATAGATAATGACGGCATTTTAAGGAAATGGAAATTAAAATGGGAGTAAAAGTGGGAGTTAAAATTGAAGTTATAGTGGCAGTCCTACGTGACTGTTTTGGAGGCGTGGCGCCTATTTTTTTACGGAATGACACCGGCCGGGAAAAGTGAACATCCGCTAAAAGTACACAGAGCCTATGTACATTCGCGCTGACGTAAGGAGTGAATAATGCAGTAGATGCCGTAAATTCAGGTACATGAGAGAAAAGCATGACAATATTGTCCGAGAACAGCTTTGGTTCATGTGTATGATGGCTGCGCCGCTACGTGCGCTCGGCTCTGCTGCTTGCTACCGAAGGGACGCAAGAATGGAAGCGAATGACTCGTAAATTATAATGTCTGCGACGCTACACGCGCTCGGCTCTGCCGCTTGCTACCGAAAGGCTCGTACATCAGGGTCTTTGCAGACGAGCTTATATGTCCTGCGGTCTGTGTTCAGCTGTTTGTAGTCGGCCAGGAGTTCTTCGAGTTGGAGCCATTCGAGGGAGGCGGGGGCGAGGGTAGACTGCCGTTTGGCGACGATGCGCATGAACTCCTCATAGCGGCTCTCGTTGGTGGCGATGTCGGGCTTCAGTTCGCGGAGCACATGGTAGCAGCTGACCAGCGCTGCCGGCTCCGGATGCTTGGAGCTGATGAGCTGCAGGTAGAGATCGAAGGAGGTGGCATTGATACGGTTCCTGTAGGCTATAGCCTTGCGCTTGTTCTCCTTGGCCACGTGAAGGCAGCCAGTACGCAGGATGCAGAGATGCAACTGGAAGCTGTCGGCGATGGACAGGTCATGCCAGCTGCCACCGTCCTGTTCTTCAAGACGGTCTGCCCAGTTCTTCAGGGCACTCAGCCACCGGGTACTGCCTACAGTTTTCTGGAAGAGATGGCTGCCGGGCATGGGCATATAGCGGCAAGACTGAAGACGGTAAGAGAGCGGGTCGGTGGCCAGCTCATCGGAGAACAGCCCATGAGGGAAGGCCCTCCGGCCGAAGTGTCGGTCGAAGAGGCTGTCGCATTCTTGCTTCAGTGACTGCATGAGCAGTTGACCTTCGCAGCCGGCCACATGATACATGGATTCAAGGATGGTCATCTGGGCAGCGGGATCTTCGGCAGTGGCGAAGCGGGCCTTCAGCAGATGATAGGCAGCCAACAGCCAGGAGGGGTCCATCCTCGATGCCGCCATGCCGCCCAGACAGCGCAGGCGTTGGGTGTCGTCGGTGGGACGTGGCCGGTATTCCTGACGGCGTGTGCCCTTCAGACGCGTATATTCCAGCGGGTCGGTGATGCCTTTTTCTATCGTGCAAAGGCGGTATTCCTGCTGGCTGTCAGTGAGACAGGCGGTCATCGTATCTGACGGCGACACGCAGAAGATGTCATTTTCAGTGGCCTCGTCCATCAACTGCTGCTTCAGGCGGATATTCCTCACTTTCTTGGCACCACCCCTGACGGTCACTCTCTTTGCCTGCGTAAACAGCTGCTGCAGGGTGGATGGAGCGTCGGGGTGCTGCTGGATATAGCGTTTGCCTGCTGTACGGAAACAGGGGTTGTGAGTGGCAAAGAACATACTTAGAAAGAGGTAGGCCTCGCCATTGGTGGAAGCCTGGTCTTTACCCTGCAACTCTTTCAGGATTTCCATGGTGAGGGTGTCGACAGTTGCCTTGTCCTGCTGGAGACAGGCACTGAGCAACAGCAGGGACATCAGACGGCTGTTGGCCGTGTCGTCGCCGATGTCAATGCTGCCCATGGCGACGATTTGCTCATGAAGCCGGAAAGAGGTTTCGGCAGGAGACATGCCCCCGTCGCTCACGTCGACCGCTCTGTTGCGGTGGCGCAAGACATTGATGACGGACTGCTCGAGGTCGTCAAGGCGATGGTAATAGATGCTATTGTTCACCGTCGTTCACCTTTACTGTTTGTATGTACATGTCAAGAATGTGGGGCATCCTGATAGTGATGAGATTCTTCAGGGGGACAAGGATTCGCTTGTGGCCTGCAGCATTCACCATCATCCGGCCGCTGACTCCCTTGTACTTGCCACCGACGACAAGGACCTCGTCCATGTCACCCTTAGGATACTGGCTCTGGGGCAGAAGATCAAAGTCGTTCTCGCATGTTTCTGTGGCCAGCATGAAACTGTGCATCTCCTCGTCAGGGATGACAAGGGGCTCTGCCTTGCTCTCAGCATTGCGGTAGGTGGTGTCGTAGCAGTAGCTGACAAATGACAACTGGCGTGCGAGCTGGGAAGAAGCGGAGCCGCTGTGGCGGTGGAAAATGTCCTCAAACTGCTGAGACGACAGACGGGCGAAGAGCATATTGGGCAAGATGTTCTCGAGCTTCCGTATCTCTTTGCCGTCTTTCTGTCGGCTCTGGTATTGCTGAGCCACATAGGCCTGAATGCCGTGGTTGGCCAGTAAGGATGCGGCTTTCATCTCGCGGCGCAGGGTGGTGCGGAGGACGTACCAGTGCATCGTTTCGTGATGGTCACAGCGAGCTGTCTCTTGTTTCAGTCGCTGATAAAGTGTGTGATTCTATGGTGTTTGAAAAACTTCCGGCTGATGCGTGTGACAAGCGGCATGAGGCGGCATAGCAGCGTCTCTTCTTCCCTGTGCGTCTGCCAGTATTCCTTGGCCATCGCCCGATATTCGACATGGGCTGTTGCGATATACAACGATGCACGGATAAGGGCGGTGTCGGTTTCTGACAATACTTTGCCGCTTGAAAGCATCGAACTGAGTTCGTCGGCCAGGGCCTTACGGCCGTCGTCATCCATACGCAATGCTGCACAGATGATGAGCATGCAGCGGAAACGTAGATGGGAGGAGGAGTCGTTCATCTGCACATAGCTATAGTGGTAAACCTGATTGAGTATGGCCTCGTCGGAGACTCCGTCGGCCCCGTCGCCTATTCCCTTGATGCGATGGGCAAGGACTGTGAGGATGCTCTTTTCAACTTGGGCAATGAAATTGTCGTTCAAGAGCGTCTCTACCGTGTGGGGAAGGTTGAGGTCGGAAGTCTTATAGTCCTTCAACTGCAGCGTCTTCTCGCCACAGAAGAAGGGAATGCCGAGGGTGACACTGATGCCGGTGGCAGTATGCTGGACATCGATGACCTTGGCTTCGGTGTCTTTGAACACTCCGTTTTTGATGACAACGGTGTCGTAGGACTCGATGTCTTCAATAGGCGGGCCGAAGGTGAAGCGCTGGCGGTTCTCGCAACAGGTGGTGATGAACTGACGCATCTTCTTTTCTGCCATCACAATATGGTGCCCGTCGTGACTTCGCCTGAAAAACAGCTGAAGACGCGACTGTCTGTTCCATTCCTGGCTGACGAGGCGAACCATTTCCTTCAGGGTACCCTTGATGAACACATAGGTGCGAAGAGCTTTGCGCAAGTCATTGCTTGCCTCGGCCTGCTCTTTCTGGGAAGCAGCATCCTTGGCATAGGCATCCGGCTCTGCATTGGGAAGAAACTGATAGGGGATGAAATATTCAAAGAGCCGCAGACCTTTATCTTTCCGCTTTTCGTTCTCCTGCTGTAACTTCGCTTCTATGTCATCAGGCTCCAGATGAAACATCACATACCAATGCTTCGGATAACGTATCTTCAGGGCCTTTTCCGTAGGGCTGTTTTTCCTTTCGCTCATAGACATACTTTCCTCTTATCCGCCAGCTCATTGCGAGCTTAACGAATCATTGATTACCACTTGGCTACGTTGCTGGCAAGAATGGCTCTTGCAGATTCTCGATGAATGCCTTGGATAAAAGCATCCTCGTTCCGGACAGCTTGTAAACCTGTCAACAGTCGGTCTGGTGGCCGGTGTTACTGAGAACCAGCGAAACAGCTCTTTCCTCTCCTCAATGATTTCTGGGGAAACTCGGTCGGAGGTGACCTAAGGACACAAAAAGAGCGTGAACCCTCACTCTGCTTGTTCATTCCTTAGGTCGTAGGAAAAACCTTTCCAGTAAACAAACAGAAAAATGACGCTCACGCCTTTGGTATTTATTACACCCGTAAAGTGTGCGTTTGAGGCTACCCGAGCCTCGCCGCACACTGACGGGGTTATTAATACCACGTCTTGCGAGCGTCTCCTCTGCAATGTTTTCGACTGGTTCATTGAGTTTCCTACGTTCAAGGAATCAAAAACAATGCGTTGTAAGACGCCGTCCCACAATGTTATTCACACCTTCACTGCCCTAATGGGCAAAGTCGGCATGATATGGCCGCCTCAACGGCCTGTCAGGTTTCACTTCGGCAAGGAGTATAGCTCCCTGCTTTCGGTTCTTCCTGCTATCGGGTGCAAAGTTACGACTTTTTTTTCATTCGCCTTGCTTATGTAAGAGTTTTTTTTCAAAAATCTTCTTTTTCCGACATAAAAAGGCGTTTTTGTTAACGCCCCTGCTTTTTCTACATTATTAATATATAGGAAGGCATGGAGTCGCTGAGTCACCGCGCCGATCAATAGCGCTACGCAAATGACACCCACTCGAACTTGTTTGCTTGCCAGAGCAAGAACGGGACGCAAGAATCATTCAAGTTAGCTGAAAAGACGCGAAAAAAGCAAAAAAATGCTGAAAACCAGCCAAAAGTTTGGCAGTCTGCGGGAAAATATTTACATTTGCAGACGTTATGAGCAAGTACATCAGATTCGACTGGGCGATGAAACGTCTGCTGCGCAACAAGGCCAACCATGTTGTGCTGGAGGGCTTCTTGTCTGTACTGCTTGAACAGGACATCAAGATACATCAGTTCTTGGAGAGCGAGGGCAATCAGGCCGATGCCAACGACAAGTACAACCGCGTGGACATCATGTGCGAGGACAAGGACGGTCGGAAGATGATTATTGAGGTGCAGAATGAGCGTGAGTACGGCTATTTCCACCGTATGCTCTATGGCACGTCAAAGGCCATCACGGAGTACATGGAGCTGGGTGACGGCTATGAGAAGGTGCAAAAGGTGTACTCCATCAATATCGTCTATTTTGACCTTGGCCAGGGCACGGACTATGTCTATCGCGGACGCACGGACTTTCACGGTCTGCATGGCGGTGAACTGCTGAAGCTCTCACCTAAGCAGCGCGAGCTGTTCGGTGGTAAGGAAGAGCCTGGCGACTTGATGCCTGAATACTACCTTCTTAAGGTGAACAACTTCAACAAGGTGGCCAAAGAGTCGCTTGACCAATGGATCAGTTTCCTGAAGACAGGCGACATTCCCGAAAGCTTCGATGCTCAGGGCCTTCCTGAGG
>JAEEPZ010000166.1 GCA_016285055.1 Prevotella sp. | reverse complement strand
ATGTATCATCCATGCTGTACACAGCAATGAGATGGCACTGATGGGTGGTCTGCGCAAGTATATGCCTGTCACACATATCACGTTCCTCATCTCGTGTCTGGCTATTGCAGGTATACCGTTCTTCTCAGGTTTCAGCTCGAAGGACGAGATTATATCGGCTTGTATGCACTACAGCCCTGTGGTGGGATGGATCATGACAGGTATTGCAGCAATGACCGCTTTCTATATGTTCCGCCTGTACTACGGTATCTTCTGGGGTACGGAGAACAAGGAGGCGCATGCTCATCATACTCCTCATGAGGCACCGCTGTCGATGACCATTCCCCTCATCGTTCTCTCTGTGATTACCGTTGGTGTAGGTATCTATACCACGCTGGCAGGATTCCTGGGATGGGGTGGCAGCTTCGGATCGTTTGTCACTGCTGATGGTCGTGACTATACCATTCACTTCGACACTACCGTGGCCGCTGTGTCAACGGTTGTTGCCTTGTGCAGCATTGCTCTTGCAACTTATATTTATAAGGGTGAGAGCCAGCCCATCGCCGACCGTCTGTACAAGACGTTCCCCCGTCTGCACCGTGCTGCCTACAAGCGCTTCTATCAGGACGAGATCTGGCAGTATGTGACCCACAAGATCATCTTCCGTTGTGTGTCAACACCCATTGCCTGGTTCGACCGCCACATTGTTGACGGTACGTTCAACTTCATGGCTTGGGGTGCCAACGAGGCTGGTGAGAGCATCCGCTGCTGGCAGAGTGGCGATGTGCGTCGCTATGCCGTGTGGTTCATCACAGGTGCCGTTGCACTCACGCTCGTTTTACTCGCTTTGTAATAACGTGATAGCGTGATAACGAAATAACGTAATAACGATATAACGAAAAAACGACAATGAATATATTAAGTCTATTCGTTCTGATTCCCGCCCTGATGCTGTTGGGATTGTGGCTTGCCAAGAATCTCAATCAGGTGCGTGGCGTGATGGTGGCCGGAGCCAGCTGTCTGCTGGTGCTCAGCATTGGCCTCACCATCTGGTTCATCCAGCAGCGCTCTGGCGGCAACGATGCCGAGATGCTGCTGACGGCCAGCGTTGACTGGTTCAAACCTTTGAACATCAAATACGCCGTAGGTGTTGACGGCATCAGCGTGGTCATGCTGCTGCTGTCGAGCATCATCGTCTTCACCGGCACCTTCGCCTCATGGCAGCTGAAGCCCCTCACCAAGGAATACTTCCTCTGGTTCACCCTCCTCTCGACGGGTGTGTTCGGTTTCTTCATCTGCACCGACATGTTCACCATGTTCATGTTCTACGAGGTAGCCCTCATACCTATGTATCTGCTCATTGGCGTTTGGGGCTCGGGCCACAAGGAGTATTCGGCCATGAAGCTCACGCTGATGCTGATGGGCGGCTCGGCCCTGCTCATCCTCGGCATCCTGGGCATCTACTACTTCAACGGCGTTTACAGCGGCGAGTTCACGATGAACGTCAACGAGATTGCGAAGACGTCGCATGCCATCCCCGTAGGCATCCAGAACGCCTTCTTCCCCTTCATCTTCATAGGTTTCGGTGTGCTGGGCGCCCTCTTCCCGTTCCACACATGGAGCCCCGACGGTCACGCTTCTGCGCCTACCGCCGTGTCGATGCTCCACGCCGGCGTGCTGATGAAGCTGGGAGGCTATGGCTGCTTCCGCGTGGCCATGTATCTGCTGCCTGACGCTGCCCAGCAGCTCTCGTGGATATTCATTATCCTCACCACCATCTCGGTGGTCTACGGTGCCCTGTCCGCCTGTGTGCAGACCGACCTGAAGTACATCAACGCCTACTCGTCGGTGTCGCACTGCGGCCTCGTGCTTTTCGCCATCCTGATGATGAACCAGACAGCCTGTACAGGTGCCATCCTGCAGATGTTGTCACACGGTCTGATGACGGCCCTCTTCTTTGCCCTCATCGGTATGATCTACGGCCGCACTCACACCCGCGACATCCGTCAGCTGGCCGGTCTGATGAAGATCATGCCGTTCCTGGCTGTCGGCTATGTCATTGCCGGTCTGGCCAACCTCGGCCTTCCCGGCTTCTCGGGCTTCATTGCTGAGATGACCATCTTCGTTGGTGCCTTCGGCGCCGACCCTGTTGCCGGCGACCCGAACATCGGTTTCCGCATGGTGGCCACCATCATCGCCTGTACGTCGATTGTCGTCACCGCCGTCTATATCCTGCGCGTCGTCGGCAAGATTCTCTACGGCGAGGTGGAGAACAAGCACTTCCTTGAGCTGACCGATGCCACTTGGGACGAGCGCGTCGCCGTCATCTGCCTCATCTTCTGTGTGGCAGGCCTCGGCACCTTCCCCTTCTGGGTGAGCAACGTCATCTCGCCGTCGGCTGGAAGCATTCTGCAATCAATTGGTGTCATGTAAAGAAAGGAGGATAAAGATATGAATTACGGACAATTTCTTAATATGATTCCTGAGTTCTACCTCGTACTGATTCTGATAGTCGTATTCGTGGTAGACTTCATCATGCACAAGAGCGAAAAGAAGCATGACGTTCTGTCGGCTGTCACGATAGCCTTAACCGCTGTCCTGGCTGTTCGCATAGCACTGATGGCTGAGCCTTCTGAAGCTTTCGGCGGCATCTATGTCGCCACGCAGATAGCCAACGTGATGAAGGTCATTCTCACCGTTGGTACGGTCATAGTAATGATTATGTCGCAGGCATGGTTAGAGACCAACAGAAGGTATGAGGGCGAATACTACATGCTCCTGCTAAGCACCTTGCTCGGCATGTACATGATGCTGTCTTCCGGCAGTTTCCTCATGTTCTTCCTCGGCCTGGAGATGGCCTCCGTGCCCTTGGCATGTATGGTGGCTCTTGACAAGAAAAAGAAGGAGAGCGCTGAGGCTGCAGCGAAGTACATCCTCATCGCCACGTTCTCAAGCGGCGTGATGCTCTTCGGCATCTCGTTCATCTATGCTGCCACGGGCAGCCTCTACTTCGACAATGTCGCCGAGGTCATCACCGCCAAGCCCCTGAGCATCATCGGCATGGTGTTCTTCTTCAGCGGCCTGGGCTTCAAGATCTCGCTGGTGCCCTTCCACTTCTGGACGGCCGACACCTATCAGGGAGCCCCGACGCCCGTCACCGGCTATCTGAGCGTTGTCTCCAAGGGCGCCGCCACACTGACGCTGGCCATCATCCTCACGAAGGTCTTCGGCTCGATGATCAACTACTGGCAGCCCATGCTCTGGATAGTCATCATGCTTACCATCACCATTGGCAACCTCATGGCCATCCGTCAGACGGAGCTGAAGCGATTCATGGCTTTCTCGTCCATCTCGCAGGCAGGCTACATCATGCTCGCTGTCATCGGTGCCGACCCTGCCACCTCTCAGACGGCGCTGACGTTCTACGTCCTCGTCTATGTCGTGGCCAACATGTCGGTCTTCTCTGTCATCAGCGCCGTGGAGCACCGCGCTGGGGCTGGCACAAAGATGAGTGCCTACAACGGTCTGTACCAGACCAACCCGAAGCTGGCGTTCATCATGACCATCGCGCTGTTCTCGCTGGCAGGCATCCCGCCCTTCGCAGGTATGTTCTCGAAGTTCTTCGTGTTCATGGCTGGCGTCAGCGGACAGGAGGCTCATCCGTTCTGGCCCTACTTCGTAGTGTTCGTGGCACTGGTCAACACTGTCGTGAGCTTGTACTACTACCTGCTCATCGTCAAGGCCATGTACATCAAGCCTGAGGATCATCCCCTACCCGCTTTTGCTCATGGCAAGGCCATCAATGCCTCGCTGGCCATCTGCACCGTCGGCATTGTCCTCTTCGGCATCTGCTCCTGCATCTACCAGTGGATCTCCAACGCCGCAGGAATGTAACAAGCGACTTTTAGCCTTTCATAGCCTCTCCAAAGTTTTTGCTTTGGGGAGGCTTTTTTTAGTCCTTCCGTTTTTTCAGTTGGTAGGTGTGCACGAATACGTGCACCACGCGACCGGCAGCCCTACAAAAATTCCCAGCGTGGGAATGTTTTATTCCCAGCGTGGGAATAATTTGTTCCCAGCGTGGGAATAATTTATTCCCAGCCTGGGAATAATTTGTTCCCACGCTGGGAATTTTTTTGTTCTATGCTGTTTTTTTTCAATCAAGAAAAACAGCAGCAAGCGTAGATAGCCATGACTGTCTTTATCAAGTGTGGCTGGTTGTAGGCAAGGGCACCGCCCCTGCAGCCCAGCCTTCCTCTGTCTTTCTCTCATCCCCTTCTAAAGAAAATTGAATTTTCTTTATCCGATCGGCATCTATCTCGCGTTTTTTATGTAAATTTGCATCGCATTAGAACATTCCCAACAAAATGATTGAGAGAATCATCATCCTCCTTTTCGCCTTTACCACTTTTTCCACACTGTCGAGTGCTCAGGACACCGATGAGTTTCAGCGCATTGCCAGGCGCATCATGGATGCTTACGATGCTGGCGATGAGGTAGCACATGCCCCCGATTCGGCTCACTTTTACGGTGGAGCCTACCTGGGCGCAGGCAGCAACGGGCGTGCCATGCCTTCGGGCTATGTCACCTATCTGAAGAACAATCTGCTGATTACGAGCCAGCTTGCCGTCGATTTCAGTGAACTGAATACCGACAAGGATGTGAGAACCAACTTCACAAATGGCGACAACCAACTGACCAGTACTAATATCCTGACCAAATACGAGAAGCAGGACTTCTCCACACGTCTCGACTATGCGCCCTCTAAAGGACATATCCTGACCTTCGGCATCATAGAGAGTCTGGACAACAAGCGGGTGAACGAGAGCACCATCAAGAATGGGTATAAGACCGACGGCACAAGTCAGGAGCCGAACTATGAAGAGCAGCACCGGTCAAACACCGACCTGAAGTTGGGTGCGCTCATGCAGTATATCCGTGACTTCGACCATGTGGGGCGACTGACAACACGCCTGAACCTCAAGTACAACTACAAACCCACCGATGTGGAGAGTGACACGTGGGCTGCCCATTCAGAGACATCACTGCGTGAGCAACGCCAGACGCTCTATAACTTCGACCCCTACGCCATGATCAGGTTCCAGTCGGATGCGTTCAGCGGTTTCAAGTTCGGATTAGAAGAGAAATACACTATCGAGGACATGCGCATCAACGACACGGCAACGAAGTTCAACTTCAATACCTTTTCCTCATTGACCTCTCTTTCAGCCAACTACTCGCATGACTGGCTGACGCTCAATGCAACATTCCGCTACGAGCACTTCATCAACGATATCGACGACCACCTGTCAACAGAGTCCCACGACCGGACCTACAACGACTGGATGCTCTCGGCCAAAGCTACTGCGAAGATAGGCAACAAGAACAAGCTGGTGATGAGCTTCGACCGCGACATCTCGCGCCCCAACTATACCCAGCTCTATCCCTTCGTCCACATTGGCAGCAGCATCGGCGTGATGGTGGTGGGCAACCCGTTGCTGGAACCGTCGAAGAGCAGTCAGGTGAAGTTGAGCTACACCCGTTCCAACCGGCATTTCACCCACACCCACAGTTTGGCCTATAAGCGCATCAGCGACGACATATCGCAAATCTCGGCCTTCGACGAAGCCTCGCAGCGTTCCGTGAAGACATGGGTGAACGATGCACGCTATGGCTATCTGCGCTATGCCGCCGAGGGCGAGATGAACTATGGGGCTTTTTCCATGACGATGGGGTTCCATGCCCAGTATCTCGACTATGACGGCGAGAAAGTGTCGTCAGACAACGCCTGGTCCTACAGCTTCAAGGCACGTCCGCAAGTCAAGCTGCCTAAAGAGTGGACCCTGGCTACCGTACTGCTGTATACTGGTCGTGAGACGCATCGCTATTACTATCATCAGTCCAACCTCTATTGGTCGCTTCGTGCAGTAAAGCAGATAGGCAGCTGGGCCATCTATGCTTTCGTGCAGGACATTCTGCAGCCCGACAGGAAGCAGATACTGACCAACAAAGACTATGACATGACAACGGTGACCAAGCCCAACTCCCGTTGTCTCATCGTGGGCTGCTCCTACACTTTCTGATGCCATCCACGATACTTTAGGGAGTTCAATTATTCAAGCCTTTTTCTTAAGTCCCTGTATTTGCTGAATCACAGCGTCGTTCACGCGGAACACTGGCCATTTTTGTACAAAGGCACTGTACACTCTGTACAAAGGCTTTGTACAGAGTGTACATAGGAAAAGCCCTGAAGGGACGGCGGAATAAGGGCCGGGGCATGTCCTTACCAACGAGCGGTAACTGCAAGCTCAGGCGAGGCAGCAGAGACGACGGGTTTGTCCTGCCACCACTTTTTGGGCAGAATTTTGGTTTTTTAACTAAAAAAATCTCGCGCGTACATTTTTTTTTTGTAATTTTGCAGCGCTTTATAAAGAGACTATAGTTATAGTCCTAAATTTCAGGAAGTTAAGAAGAAAAGGAGAAGAAGAATGAGACAGCTAAAGATTCAGAAGAGTATCACCAACCGTTCGAGCGAAGCTCTGGACAAGTACCTTGTGGAAATTGGCCGTGCTCCCCTTATCAGCATTGATGAGGAGATAGAGCTGGCACAGAAGATTCGCAAAGGCGGACCGGAAGGTGAGCGCGCCAAGGACAAGTTGGTGACAGCCAACTTGCGATTCGTTGTATCGGTGGCCAAGCAGTACCAGCATCAGGGACTCACGCTGACCGACCTCATCGACGAGGGCAACATCGGCCTCATCAAGGCCGCACAGAAGTTTGACGAGACCCGTGGCTTCAAGTTTATCAGCTATGCAGTGTGGTGGATTCGTCAGAGCATCCTTCAGGCCATTGCCGAGCAGAGCCGCATTGTGCGCCTGCCGCTGAATCAGGTTGGCTCACTCAACAAGATTAGCCACGAAATCAACAAGTTTGAGCAGGAGAACCAGCGTCATCCCTCGGTGAGCGAGCTGGCTGAGGCCACCGACATGGACGAGGAGAAGATTGGCCAGTCGATGATGGCCGACGGCCACCACGTGAGTATCGACGCCCCCTTCCAGGATGGCGAAGACAACTGTATGCTCGACGTGATGGCTTCAGGCGAGGACTCGCGCACCGACCGTCAGGTAGACCACGAGTCGATGGCTCAGGAGCTGAACGCCGTGCTGAACCGCGTGCTGAAGGAGCGCGAGATCACCATCATCCGCGAGTGCTTCGGCATTGGCTGCCATGAGAAAGGTCTGGAAGAGATTGGCGACCAGCTGGGACTCACCCGCGAGCGTGTGCGCCAGATTCGTGAGAAGAGCATCACCAAGCTGCGCGAGTCGGGCAACGCAAAAATCCTGATGAAGTATTTGGGATAAGTTAATTCAACCTTTCGCAAGTTTTGGAGTTAAAGGAGTTAAGGGAGTTAAAGGAGTTAAAGACAATAGCTTTGCTATGGATTTCAACCCAGAGACAAAGACCTTGAGAATAGATATTATCACCGTCCTGCCCGAGATGATTGAGGGCTTCGTGCATGAGAGCATTCTGGCTCGTGCCGAGAAGAAAGGACTGGCTGAGA
>JAEEPZ010000036.1 GCA_016285055.1 Prevotella sp. | reverse complement strand
CCTTCTTTGCTGCCCCTTCTTTGCTGCCCCTTCTTTGCTGCCCCTTCTTTGCTGCCCCTTCTTTGCTGACAGGATGTTACTGATATTACAGACCCCACCCCTAGCCCCTCCCCGTAAGGGCAGGGTTCAAGAGGGGAGGGCTGCGCATTGAGCTATTGTCTCAAATTGTTTTTATTTGTTTTTCTGGTTTTTATTTGTTTTTTCTCAGGCCGCTTCGCGGTATCAACTGACATAATTAGCAACCAAACTATGTATGATTCCAACCTCACAGTACAAAAAAGTCCCGAAGGGACGACGGAATCAGATCAGCTGTTCCGTCGTCCCTTCGGGACTTTTTGCGGCGTTCACCATTATTCAGGGGCGTTGCCCCAGCCTGGACGATTGGTGCTCACCATCGTCTTCCGTTGTCCCTTCGGGACTCTTTGGTCACAAGCCTGAAGCCTGGAGGAACGCCTCGGCACGGGCCAGGTCTTCGGGCGTGTCGATGCCGACGGTCTCTACATCGGTGAGACCCACTTTGATGCGGTAACCGTTCTGCAGCCAGCGCAACTGCTCGAGACTCTCCGCCCGTTCCAGAATGCTCTGGGGCAGCTGCGTGATCTGCGCCAGTACGTCGCGACGGTAGGCGTAGAGACCTAAGTGCTTGACAAAGGGGAAATGCTCCAGCCACGTCCCCTGCTCCTTGCCACGGATGAAGGGAATGACCGAGCGGCTGAAGTAGAGAGCATAGCCACGCACATCGCAGACAATCTTCGGCGAGTTGGGGTTCAGCACAGCCTCCATTGTGTCAAAAGGCTTGCCTATGGTGCCTATCTGCGTCTCGGCATCGTCGAAGAGGTGCATCAGCGTCTCTATCTGCGACGACTGCACAAAAGGCTCGTCACCCTGCACATTGATGATGACGTCGGCGTCGGTGCCAATCTTCTCTGCCGCCTCCTCTATGCGGTCGGTGCCGCTCTGGTGGTCGGCGCGCGTCATCACTGCCTTGCCGCCGAAGGCCTCAACAGCGGCAAAGATGCGCTCGTCGTCGGTGGCTACATAAACTGGCAGGGTGGGGGAGGTGAGGGGTGAGTTGAGCGCCTTGGCCACCTGTTCGTAAACTCTCTGTATCACGGCTTTACCGCCCAACATGGCCAGCGGCTTGCCTGGGAAGCGCGTCGATGCGTAGCGCGCAGGGATAATAGCTATAAATTTCATGGTTGTTGATGATTGGTGTGCAAAATCATTGTCGGCAATCACGGCTTGGCACTCAATCGGCTTGGCGCTCTCGGTCGAAGTCCTCGTAGGCGTTGACGATGCGGGTGACGAGCTTGTGGCGGACGATGTCCTTCTGGGTGAGGTTGACGACGCCGATGCCCTCAATGCCGGTGAGGATGTGGAGCGCCTCGATGAGGCCGCTCTTCTGCGAGCGCGGGAGGTCTATCTGCGAGGTGTCGCCGGTGATGATCATCTTCGTGTTCCATCCCATGCGTGTGAGGAACATACGTATCTGCGCCGGCGTGGTGTTCTGCGCCTCGTCGAGAATGACGACAGCATCGCTCAGCGTGCGGCCGCGCATAAAGGCCAGCGGCGCTATCTGTATGACGTGCTTCTCCATCATGTCCTGCAGCTTCACCTGCGGCAGCATGTCCTCCAGCGCATCGTAGAGCGGCTGCAGGTAGGGGTCAATCTTGTCCTTCATGTCGCCGGGCAGGAATCCCAGCTTCTCGCCCGCCTCTACAGCCGGTCGCGAGAGGATGATTTTCTTGGCCGTCTTCTCCTTCAGTGCCTTGACAGCCAGCGCGATGGACAGGTAGGTCTTGCCTGTTCCCGCCGGTCCTACCGCGAACACCATGTCATTGTCATGGTAGGCATCGATGAGGTGCTGCTGGTTGGCCGACCGTGCCTTGATGGGCCGTCCGTTGGTGGTGTAGCAGACGACGTCGTCGGGCACGTCGTCGTTGAGCCGTTTGCCTCGTGTGATGTCGAGGATGTCCTCCTCCTTCAGTGCGTTGAACTTCAGCACGTGCTGGCGCATGCGCTCTACGCTCTCTTCGAAGGCTGCGAGCTGTGCCTCGTCGCCCAAGACACGCACAACGTTGTCGCGCGCCACGATGCGAAGCTTGGGGTACAGCGCCTTGAGCATCTGCAGGTGTGCGTTGCCCACGCCGTAAAATACGACGGGGTCGATGTCTTCTAAGACAATGTGTTTCTCTGTCAATTTGTCAGTCTTTAGAATGATGAAAGGAATGTCTTTATTTATTTGGAAAGAAATTAGAAAGAATTAGAAATAATTACATTCAAGAATTAGAAAGAATAATTCTTCCTCATTGTTGGAATAAATTCTTTCTAATTCTTTCTCATTGTTTTCTCAAAATCTATTTTCCTTCGTTGTCAATGATGAATGTCAGTTCTTCCTTTTCCGGGTTCTTGCTGACACTGATGGTGCTGCCAGCGGGGAGGTTGCCCTCGAGGATGAGCTCGCAGATGCCGTCCTCGACGTAGTTCTGCAGGGCGCGCTTCAGCGGACGGGCACCGAACTGCACGTCGTAGCCCTTGGTGGCCACAAACTCGCGTGCGTCGTCGCTCAGCTCCACGGTGTAGCCCAGGTCGGCAATGCGTTTCAGCAGCGGCTTCAGCTCCACGTTGACGATGCGCTTGATGGCGTCGAGGTCGAGCTGGTCGAAGGTGATGATCTCGTCGAGGCGGTTGAGAAACTCCGGCGAGAACTGCTTCGACAGCGCTTTCTGCACGATGCTGCGCGCATGTTCGCGGTCCTGCTCGTTCATGGCCAGTCCGATGCTGCCGGCCGTGAATCCCACACCGTGCCCGAAGTCCTTCAGCTGTCGCGTGCCGGCGTTGCTGGTCATGATGATGACCGTGTTGCGGAAGTCGACGAAGCGACCGTTGCCGTCGGTCAGCCGGCCCTCGTCGAGCACCTGCAGCAAGAGGTTGAAGACATTGCCGTGTGCCTTCTCAATCTCATCTAAGAGGACGATGGAGTAGGGCTTGCGCCTTACGCGCTCTGTGAGCTGTCCGCCCTCCTCGTAGCCCACATATCCCGGAGGTGCGCCGATGAGTCGGCTGACGTTGAATGACTCTGTGTATTCCGACATATCGACACGTATCAGCGCGTCGGCGCTGCCGAACATAAACTCCGCCAGCTTCTTGGCCAAGTAAGTCTTTCCCACGCCTGTCGGTCCGAGGAACATGAAGGCACCGATGGGGTGGTTGGGGTCTTTCAGACCGACGCGGTTGCGCTGTATGGCGCGCACCATCTTGTCGATGGCTGCATCCTGTGCGATGACCAGCTCCTTCAGCTCCTTGGCCATGCCCTTGAGGCGTATGCCCTCGCTCTGCGCCATGCGCTGTACGGGCACTCCGCTCATCATCGACACGACGCTGGCCACCTCCTCTTCGCCCACGGTCTGACGGTCGTCGCTGTTGCCGCTGCGCCACTGCTCTGTGAGTGCAGCCAGCTCGGCCTCCAGCTCCGTCTGCCGGTCGCGGTAGCTGGCCGCCAGCTCGAAGTTCTGCCCACGCACGGCGCTCTGCTTGCGGTCTTTTACGCGTGCCAGCTCCTTTTCCTTCTCGGTAATCTCCGGCGGAATGGTGCCGTTCTTCAGATGTACGCGCGAGCCGGTCTCGTCCATGGCGTCGATGGCCTTGTCGGGGAAGGCACGGTCGGCGATGTATCGCTCTGTCAATTTGACACATGAGTTGATGGCCTCCTCGGTGTACTCCACGTGGTGGTGGCGCTCGTAGCGATCCTTGATGTTATGCAGGATGGCCAGCGTCTCTTCAGCCGTGGTAGGCTCTACGATGACCTTCTGGAAACGGCGCTCCAAGGCTCCGTCCTTCTCGATGGAGTTGCGGTACTCGTCGAGCGTGGTGGCGCCGATGCACTGGATGGTGCCTCGTGCCAGCGCCGGCTTCATGATGTTGGCGGCGTCCATGGCTCCCGCCGAACCGCCGGCACCGATGATGGTGTGTATCTCGTCGATGAAGATGATGATCTCCGGGCTTTTCTCCAGCTCTTTCAGCAGCGCCTTGATGCGCTCCTCAAACTGTCCGCGGTACTTCGTGCCGGCCACGATGCCTGTCATGTCGAGGCTGAGGATGCGCTTGCCGAAGAACATCGGCGAGCACTTGCGCTGAGCGATGAGCTGCGCCAGACCTTCTACGATGGCACTCTTTCCCACGCCCGGCTCACCGATGAGGATGGGGTTGTTCTTCTTTCTGCGTCCAAGGATTTCCAGCACGCGCTGTATCTCGTGCTCTCGGCCGACGATGGGGTCGAGCTTGTCTTCGAGGGCGGCGGCGGTGAGGTCGGTGGAGAAATTGTCGAGGACCGGCGTCTTGCTCTTTTGCTTCTGTGCGGTCTGAGTCTTTGAAGCGGCGGTGCCGCTTCCTGCGGAAGAGCCTTGGGATGACTCTTCGTAGTCCTCCTCGTCTTCGTCGGGAAGCGAGATGCCGTCTTCAGGCTGAGTGGTGGCGCTTGAAGGACGAGAGGTGGGGGATGCGGATTGCGGGTTGGGGTTTGAAGGCTGAGAGCGCAGTAGCGTCAGCACGTCTTCGTAATTCATGTCGTTCTGTTCAAGGATTTGTTTGGCTCCGTTGTTGACTGAGTCGTGCAGGATGGCCAGCAAGAGGTGTTGCTCGTCAACGCGCTGCACACGCTGAATGCGCGCCTCGAGCACGGCGAGCTTGAGGATGTTGGATGCCTTCTCGTTGAGCACCAGCTCGTGCGTGTAGCTGGGCTTGAACATGTCATCCTGTCGTACCTTTGCCTCTAATTCGTACTTTAACTGGGGTATGTTGAGGCGCAGGCGGCGGAAAACGTCCACCACCGGCCCCTCCTTCTGTCGCAAGAGTCCTAAGAGCAGATGTTCTGGCCCAACGGAGCTTGAGGCCAGACGAGCTGCCTCCTCTCGTGAGAAAGAGAGGATCTCAGACACTTTGGGTGAGAACTGGCTTGTCATCTGTTTTGCACTATACTTTGTCTCTAAGTTTGCAAATGGCGTGCCAAAGGTAATCATTTTTTTAGAAAAAACATCATTTTTCCTTTGTATTTCGTTTTTTCTTTTGTAATTTTGCCGTCTGTAACAATCACACAGCTATGGAATATATCGTATCGGCCCGAAAATACCGCCCCATGTCGTTTGACACGGTGGTAGGTCAGTCTGCGCTGACCACCACGCTGAAGAACGCTGTGAAGAGCGGCAAGCTGGCCCATGCCTATCTGTTCTGCGGTCCTCGTGGCGTAGGCAAGACCACCTGCGCCCGCATCTTTGCCAAGGCCATCAACTGTCAGAATCCCACGGCCGACGGTGAGGCCTGCGGCGAGTGCGAGAGCTGTCAGAGCTTCAACGAGCAGCGGTCGCTGAACATCTTCGAGCTTGACGCTGCGTCGAACAACTCGGTGGAGCACATCAAGACGCTGATGGAGCAGACGCGCATACCGCCGCAAGTGGGGAAATACAAAGTCTTTATCATCGACGAGGTGCACATGCTGTCGACGGCCGCCTTCAACGCCTTCCTGAAAACCCTGGAGGAACCGCCCGCACACGTCATCTTCATCCTCGCCACCACGGAGAAGCACAAGATACTGCCCACCATCCTGAGCCGCTGCCAGATCTACGACTTCGAGCGCATGACCGTGCAGAACACCATCGCCCATCTGAAAAGCGTGGCCGAGAAGGAGGGAATACAATATGAGGAAGAGGCGCTGGCCGTCATCGCCGAGAAAGCCGATGGCGGTATGCGCGACGCACTGAGTATCTTCGACCAGGCGGCGTCGTTCTGCCAGGGCAACATCACCTACAAGAAGGTGATAGAAGACCTGAACGTGCTCGATGCCGACTATTACTTCCAAATCGTCGACCTCTCTATTAATAATAATGTAACGCAGCTGATGGTGCTGCTCAACGACATCGTCGGCAAAGGCTTCGACGGCGGCCTGCTCATACAGGGTCTGGCCAAGCACGTGCGCAACGTGCTGATGGCTAAGGACCCGCAGACACTGCCCCTGCTGGAGGTGAGCGAGCAGCAGAGCGTGCGCTATCAGGCGCAGGCAAAGAAAGCCGACACCCGTTTCCTCTATCAGGCACTGCGGCTGATGAACCAGTGCGACATGAGCTACCGGGCATCGTCGAACAAGCGTCTGCTGGTGGAGCTGACACTCATCGAGATAGCGCAGATCACCCAGCCCGACGACGGCTTCGGCAGTGGGCGTCAGCCCAAGAGACTGAAAAACCTGTTTAAGAAACTGATGGCCACCCCTGTACAGAAGAAGGAGGGGCAGCCGTCGCCACAGCCCGAAGTGAAGTCGGCCCCGCAGGTAGCCGCGGCTGTGAAACCAGAGAGCGCAGCGCAGCCTGACAGCCAGATTGCTGCCCCACAAGAGAACAAAACGGCCGGACAGGGAGCCCGTCTGCGCCTGTCGGGCATCACCTCGTCGTGGAGCAACCTGCGTGAGCAGAGCCATCCCCGCAAGATGCAGATTCTGCCCGGCACGATGGGCAATGACGACAAGAAACAGCCCGAGCAGCAGACCTTTACGCAGGAAGACCTGGAGCTGCAGTGGATGTCGATGTGCAACCGCATGCCGCAGCGACTCAGCGGCATCGCTGCCAGAATGAAGAACATGAACCCCGCCATCACCGCGATGCCCGCCGTGGAGGTGATGGTGCCCAACGAGATTATCAAGGCAGAGATGGACACCATCAAGGGCAGCATCGTGAAGACCCTGCAGATATACCTGCACAACAGCGCCATCACGCTGACCATGCGCGTGGCCGAGCAGCAGGAGCAGGCAAAGGTGCTGACCCGACGCGAGCAGTTTGAGTCGATGAGCCAGCAGAATCCTTCCGTGGAGAAACTGCGTGTGGCCTTCGATTTGGAATTGGCCTGAGAGGGTGGGGGTGGACGGTTGTTGAAGATAGAATATTGAAAAATGGACAAAAAAGAATTTATACAGAAATCGAAGAAGGTGGCGAAGACCATCCTTCATGTGAACAAATACTTGGTAGTGATTGCCTTAGGCGTGCTCCTCGTCGGCTTTGTCGGCGACAACAGCATCGTTGGGCACATGAAATACCAGAGCCACATGAACGAGCTGAAGGCCGAGATAGCCCAGCACAGAGCCTTGACGAAGGCCAACCTGGAGCAGATCTACCTCATGCAGACCGACATGAAGGCGGTGGAGCGTGTGGCCCGTGAGCAACATTTCATGAAGATGGACGACGAGGACGTCTTCGTTCTCAGCGACGACGACCCTACACCCCAGACCCTGACCGGCAATGAAACAGTTGAATAATCTGCAGAACGCCGTGTTCATCGTCGGCGCCGTGCTCATGGTGGCAGGCGCCGCCCTTTGGATGGTGTGCAAGAGCGTGGCGCCGTGGCTCTTCGCCGTCGGTGCCCTGGCCTTTGTTGCCATGCAGGTGCAGCAGCGCTATGAGGGCGACAACTTCACCATCCAGCGCCTGCGCCGCATCATGCTCCTGAGCGACGTGCTGCTCATCCTCTGTGCCGCACTGATGTTTGCCGACGACGGCAACCCCTTCGGCCTCGACCATCTGACGTGGGTCAACTATGTGCACAACAACTGGCTCGTCCTCCTTCTCATAGCTGCTGTCATCCAGCTTTATACCGTCGTCAGAATCGACGCCGAACTGAAGAAAGAGGCAAAAAAACGCTAAAAGGCAGCCTCAATTGTTTAAATTGCGCAAATTTTTCCCTAATTTGCGCTCTTTTTTTTCCGTACTTCAAACTATCGTTGTACATTTGTAGGCCAAAGTCAAAAAAACAAACATGTCTACAAACAAAATGATGTATGCTGCCTTTGTTGTGGTCGCGTTGGTCACAGCATGTGCAGAGCAATATTCCGAAACGTACAACATTCACGGCACCTCGTCGGTGTCAGTGCTGGATGGCAGCAAACTCTATCTGAAAGTTCTGACAGGAGCAGATTTGAAGAGCATCGATTCGTGTGAGGTGGTGCATGGCGACTTTGGCTTTACCGGACAGTTGGACTCCACCCACCTTGCCATGCTCAGCATCCGCGACGGCGGTATGCCGCTGGTCATAGAGAAAGGCGACATCAAGGTGACCATCGACAAGACGGGCAACAAGGTGAGCGGTACGCCGATGAACGAGAAGCTCTACGAATACATCGACAAGCACATCCAGTTAGAGAACCAGCGCGAGGAGCTGGGCCGCAAGGAGGCGCAGATGATTTTCGACGGCATCGACGAGCGCACCATAGCCACGACGCTGTCGGCCGAGAACGACCGCCTGCTGATGCAGCTTGACAGCTTAGAGACCGGCTTCATACTGGCCAACCTCGACAATGTGCTGGGGCCCTGCGCCTTCCAGCTGCTCACATCCAGCTATCCCTATCCCGTGCTTACGCCGCAGATAGAGGAAATCATGGGCAAGGCCACCGACAGGTTCAAGAACGACCACTACGTCAAGGAATATTACTCGAAAGCCAAGGAGATTCTTGCACGCATGAAGGGAGAAATAGACGACGAAACCGCAGCGGAAACTGACGCTGCTACAGAATAAATCATGAAAACCATCATTCAGGGAGGAACGATAGTCAATGAGGGCAAGGCCTTTGTTGGCGATATTGTCATTGACGGAGAGAAGATAGTGCAGACCCTCCCCCAGCCCCTCCCTGTAGGGATGGGAGATAATACCTCTATAGGCAATAAGGACAATGACTGTAAGGGCTTGCAAGGTAATTACTCCCCTCTCTTACAGGGAGGGGATGGGGGAGGGTCTTTTATAGATGCCACAGGCTGCTATGTGTTGCCAGGTGTCATCGACGAGCATGTGCATTTCCGTGAGCCCGGTCTGACCGACAAGGCCGACATCGAGAGCGAGACACGGGCAGCTGCCGCAGGCGGCGTGACCACCTTCTTCGACATGCCCAACACTGTGCCGCAGACCACTACCTTGGAGGCCTTGGAGCAGAAATTTGAGCTGGCCAGCCAGAAGAGCCATGTGAACTACAGTTTCTTCTTCGGTGCCACCAACGACAACACTGCCCTCTTCCCCCAACTTGACACACACCGCATACCGGGCATTAAGCTCTTTATGGGCAGTTCGACAGGCAACATGCTGGTAGACCGCGACGAAGCTCTGGAGCGTATCTTCAGCGAGACGCCACTGCCCCTGATGACCCATTGCGAAGACACCGCCCTCATCGATGAGAACATGCGCTACTTCCAGGAACGCTACGGCGACGACCCTCCTGTGTGGGCGCATCAGCTCATCCGCAGCGAGGAGGCCTGCATGGCTTCTACGATGAAAGCCATCGAGCTGGCCGTGAGATATCAGACACGCTTGCACATCGCCCATATCAGCACGGCGGCAGAGCTGGAGATGATTCCTGCCAACTGCCTGCATGTCATCACCGCTGAGGCGACGGTAGGCCATCTGTGGTTCTCCACCGTCGACTACCAGCGCCTGGGCACGCGCATCAAGGTCAACCCCGCCATCAAGAGCGTCATCGACCAGGAAGCCTTGCGCCAAGGGCTCATGGACGGCCGCATCAGCACCATCGGCACCGACCACGCCCCCCATCTGCTGGCGCAGAAGGAAGGCGGCTGTGCACGTGCTGCCAGCGGTATGCCGTCCATCCAGTTTGCCCTGCCCGCCATGCTCTCGCTCGTCGACGAGGGCGTGGTCACCATCGAGCGGCTGGTGGAGCTTATGGCCCATAACCCCGCACAAATCTTCGAAGTGCGCAACCGTGGCTTCCTGCGTCCCGGCTATCAGGCCGACATCACCATCGTCAGGCCCAGCAGCCCGTGGACGGTGAGCCGCGACATCATTGAAAGCAAGTGCAAATGGAGCCCCTTTGAAGGGCAGCAGTTCCAGTGGCGCGTAGAAAAGACCCTCTGCAACGGCCATGTGGTCTACGACAACGGAATTGTGGCGGACCGCGAGAAATGCGGACAGGCCGTGCTGTTCAGATAGGCAAAAGCAAGCATACATGAAGTAAGACCCAACAGAAACACTCACGGCCATGTCCTTCCTTCAGCTGTTCATCCTGCTATCGCCCGATACCTATTTATATATAGGTTGGGGGGCACTGGCCCTTCTTTCACTCCTCTTCGCACTGATATGGCGGCGTAGCCACCGCCGCTGGCTGCGCTTGACGCTGCTTGTCGTCTTGCTGCTGTGCTGGCACATCTTCCTCTGGGGCACCTTCGTGGGATTCCGTCAGGTTGAGGTTGTGCACATCGAGTATGCCAGCCGCGACCTGCCCGAGGCTTTCGACGGCTACCGCATCGTGCAGTTCAGCGATGCCCATGTAGGCACTTACACTGGCAGCCGCCGCAGCATCCTTCAGACCGTCGTCGACAGCATCAACGCCCAGCATGCCGACTTGGTCGTGTTCACCGGCGACATACAGAACAAAGAAGCTTCAGAGATTGTGGTCTGCCAAGACATCCTGAAAGGCATCAAGGCCCGCGACGGCGTCATCTCCGTTTTGGGCAACCACGACTATCCCATCTATGTCGACACCACCGGCATGGACGAGTATGAGCGCTACCTCTGCTTAGGGCGTACCGTCGAGGCCCAGCGCGACATGGGGTGGAAAGTGCTGATGAACGGCCATTTAGATATTGTCCGCGACTCGTCGCACATCGTTATAGCCGGCATGGAGAACGACGGCGCGGGCGACCGCTCACCCCAGAAGGGCGACATCAACGCCACCTTGCGAGGCGTCAGCCGCGATGAGTTCGTGGTGATGCTTGAGCACGACCCCTATTCGTGGCGCAACAAAATTCTGCCACATTGTCATGCGCAGCTCACGCTGAGCGGTCACACCCATGCCGGGCAGATCACACTGCTGGGCCTGACGCCGGCTGCCTTCAAATTCAAGGACATCCACGGCCTGTACAGGGTGGGCGACCGTGCCCTCTATGTCTCGAAGGGCGTGGGCGGCGTCATCCCCATCCGTTTTGGAGCTACCGGCGAGATTGTGGTCATTCATCTGAAATGCAAGCGCTGAAATCAACCCTCAACTCTCAACTCTCAACCCTCAACTCTCAACTCTCAACTCTCAACTCTCAATGAAATACCTGTATCGCATCTATCAGTTGTTGATTGCACTACCCTTAGGATTGGTCGCCACCATCATCACCGCTGTTGTCACTGCCGTGGGCTGCTCTATCGGCAAAGGCCACTTTTGGGGCTATTACCCTGGGCACCTCTGGGGACGAGTCGTCCTCTGGCTGTTGCTGTTGCCCGTCAAGGTGGAGGGACGTCATCAGATAGAGAAGAAACAGTCCTATGTCTTCGTGGCCAACCATCAGGGTGCCTTTGACATCTTCCTCATCTACGGCTATCTGAACCGCAACTTCAAGTGGATGATGAAGCAGTCGCTGCGCAAGATTCCCTTCGTGGGGTGGGCCTGTGCGAAGTCGAAGCAGATTTTCGTTGACAAGAGCGGTGCCTCGCGCATAAAGAAAACCTATGACGACGCTCGGCGCACGCTGCAGGGCGGCACCAGCGTCACCGTCTTTCCCGAGGGTGCCCGCACCTTCACCGGCCAGATGGGCCCATTCAAGAAAGGCGCCTTCGCCTTGGCCGACGAGCTGCAGCTGCCCGTTGTGCCCATCACCATCAATGGCTCTTTCCACGTGATGCCCCGCATGCGTGACGGCCACTTCGTCAACTGGCACCGCTTGCGCCTCACCATTCATCAGCCCATCTATCCCGTAGGTCAAGGACCCGAGAATGTGCAAGCCACAATGGCGCAGGCCTATCAGTCGGTAGCCTCAAGCCTGGAAAGCGAATAAAGAGCTCACTTCCCCTTCCCTTGCTACAAGAAAGAACGACTTCCCAACGTTGGGAAGTCTTTTTTGTGTAACCTCCTCGTTTTTGTCGTTGTAAAGCTGTCCGCAATTTTTCTTTACATTTCGGACTCTTCGTCCGAAGCCTTCGGACGAAGAGTCCGAAGCCTTCGGACAGAGTGTCCGAAGCCTTCGGACAAACAGTCCGAAGCCTTCGGACTTTTTCAATCCAATCCCTGCTTATAAGTCGGCGCAGCAAAAGTCCCGAAGGGACGGCGGATTACAGGCAGGGGCAACGCCCCTGTGTCATGGCCCCAAAGTCCCGAAGGGACGACAGACCTTGCGCATCGGTTTCGTCGTCCCTTCGGGACTTATTGCGGTGTCACCCATTATTCAGGGGCGTTGCCCCTGCCTGGGCGATTGGTGCTCACCATCGTCTTCCGTCGTCCCTTCGGGACTGTTTGCTGCTCCTTGCCCGCCGCGTAGCTCAATGCGCAGCCATCCCCTCCCTTCAAGGGGAGGGGTTAGGGGTGGGGTCTGTAATGTCAGTAATGTCTTTTGCTGCCTTTTCTTTGCTGCCCCTTCTTTGCTGCCCCTTCTTTGCTGACAGAATGTTACTGATATTACAGACCCCACCCCTAGCCCCTCCCCTTGAAGGGAGGGGAGGGCTGCGCATTGAGCTATTGTCTCAAATTGTTTTTATTTGTCTTTCTGGTTTTTATTTGTTTTTTCTCAGGCCGCTTCGCGGTATCAACTCACATAGATAGCGACGTAACTATGTCATCATTCCACCCGCACAGATTGGATTTTTTTTAGGTGGTAGACCTATTAAAAGATGTAGAAAGGTGTCAGGAACAAAGAAAAACGGCTTTTGAGACGTGTGTTTTTCAACTTTTTTGAAAAAAAACGAGAAAAAGTTTTGGCGGTTCGGAAAAATGTATTACCTTTGCACCCGCAATCGAGAGAGATGCTCTTCCAAGTAGGAAGAAAGCTGCGGAAATAGCTCAGTTGGTAGAGCACGACCTTGCCAAGGTCGGGGTCGCGGGTCCGAGTCCCGTTTTCCGCTCCACATGTTGAAAGAAAGAGCGAAAGAGAGTAGGCTCTCTGTTCGATAAAATGCCCAGGTGGCGGAATTGGTAGACGCGCACGTTTCAGGTGCGTGTGCCGCGAGGCGTGCAGGTTCGAGTCCTGTTCTGGGCACTCTTTTTTCTCTTGTGACGAAAATGTTGGAGAGGTGGCGGAATTGGTAGACGCGCTACTTTGAGGGGGTAGTGTCAATTGCGACGTGGGAGTTCGAGTCTCCTCCTCTTCACATTTCTACCACTTTTTTTTTGGCAGTTGCGGAAATAGCTCAGTTGGTAGAGCACGACCTTGCCAAGGTCGGGGTCGCGGGTCCGAGTCCCGTTTTCCGCTCCTTTTTGGATGCAGATTGCATTTAAAAACAAAATTTTTTTTCAATGATGAATCTTTATTTGAGATATTTTAATAAGGAGACGCTTGTTACAAGTGTCGATGATGCTATTTCTTTCCTTTCATCCATTGACGAGATCGGCATGACGCCAGAGCTGGAGCAAGACATACGTGACTATGCCGCCAGCGATGTGTTCTATCCCAAGCGCTATAAGGTTCGCTCGCGCGTGTACTTTATTATTATTAAGACGGAGGCAGCCAACATGCAGGACTTCAAAGACAAGAAGGCTCTGCGCGCTCAGGACGGCGATGGCGACATGCCAGTGCTGAAAGAACGCTCGTCTGCCCATCAAGCGATGTTGAAGCTGAACGTTCAGCGCCCCGGATGGTATGAGGGTACGCTTAATTTCAAGCGCGTGCAGATGTCACCGGGAACGGGAAAGTTCCAGTATCGTGATACCATCTTTGTGGCGCAGGTGAAGGCCATGTCGCCGCAGGACTGCTACAACCGCATTGTCGAGCACCTTCGCTCGCGTGTGGATGAGCGCAGCCAGTTTCCTTCGCCCAAGGGCAAGAACTATACGTACCGCTATCTGGGAGCTGCGAAATGAACAAGGTGATGCTGATAGGCAATGTGGGCAAGGAGCCTGAGGTGCGCTATGTGGACCAAGGCCAGCCTGTGGCACGCATCACGCTGGCCACCACGGAGCGCGGCTACACGTTGCAGAACGGAACGCAGGTGCCTGACCGCACCGAATGGCACAACATCATCTTCTGGCGGAGGCTGGCAGAGATTGTCGAGCACTATGTGCACAAGGGCGACAAACTCTATATCGAAGGACGCATCCATTATGCTTCCTACGACGACAAGCAGGGCAAGCGCCAGTATTACACTGAGATATGGGCCGACAACATGGAGCTGCTGACACCGAAGGCAAGTTCCACAGCTAATCCTAACCCAAACCCTAACGGTGACGGGAACGCCTGACGGGTAGATTTTTAAGAGAGTCCCAGCATTGATGGACTATTTCCAACAATTATTCAGCGAAGTTCAATTGCTTACGCCAACAGCAGGAGCCATTCTGGCTATTGTGCTGGCTTTTCTGTTGCTTTTTGTCTCTGGTTTTGCCTCTGGTTCTGAGATTGCGTTTTTCTCGCTGTCGCCCAACGACCTCAATGAGTTGGACGAGGAGAAGAACGCCGTCGACGGAAAGATACAGCACTTGCGTGCCGACTCCGAGCGCACCTTAGCTACCATCCTCATCACGAACAACCTGGTCAACGTGACCATCATCATGCTGTGCAACTATTTCTTTGCACACACTGTCAGTTTCGGTCATGCCGTGTGGGTGCAGTTCGTGGTGGTCACAGTGTTGCTCACCTTCCTCTTGCTGCTCTTTGGCGAGATCATCCCCAAGGTGTACAGCGGCCAGCATGCGCTCAGCGTCTGCCGCCGCTTTGCCCCTGCCATCGCGGTGCTCAGCCGCCTGTTCCGTCCTTTGTCTGCCGTCCTTCTCCGTTCCGGCGTGCTGGCAGGCAAAGTGGTGCAGAAGGAAAACCATGTGCTCAGCGTCGACGACCTGGAGCAGGCCTTGGAGCTGACCGACGAGGCCGACCTGAAGGAAGAGAAAGACATGCTGGAAGGCATTGTCCGCTTCGGCGACGAGACGGCGAAGGAGGTGATGACCTCGCGCCAAGACGTTGTCAGCCTCGACTTCCGCACCACCTTCACCGACGTCATCAAC
This sequence comes from Prevotella sp., assembly GCA_016285055.1. GTDB lineage: Bacteria > Bacteroidota > Bacteroidia > Bacteroidales > Bacteroidaceae > Prevotella. The sequence goes on along the minus strand of JAEEPZ010000036.1, from coordinate 18,320 downwards.
TGCATCGTGGAGAACAACTACTCGCGTATTCCTGTCTGTCAGGGCAGCCTCGACAAGATTCGCGGCATCCTCTATATCAAGGACTTGCTGCCGCATCTGTCGAAACCGGCATCGTTCCGCTGGCAGTCGCTCATCCGTCCGCCCTATTTCGTGCCTGAGACGAAGAAGATTGACGACCTGCTGCGCGACTTCCAGGAGAACAAGGTGCACATCGCCATCGTGGTCGACGAGTTTGGCGGCACCAGCGGCCTCATCACGCTGGAAGATATTCTGGAGGAGATTGTAGGCGAAATCAACGACGAGTATGACGAGGAAGAGAAGAACTATGTGCGCCTCAATGCCAACACCTATATCTTTGAGGGCAAGACGCTGCTGGCCGACTTCTACCGCGATTTAGATCTCGACGACGATGTGTTTAAGGAGGTGGAAGGTGATGCTGACACCCTGGCCGGCCTGCTCTTGGAGCTGAAGGGCGACTTTCCCAAGCCCCACGAGCTGATAGAGTATGGTAAGTTCAAGTTTGAGATTGTAGAACTCGACGGCCACCGCATCTCTAAAATCAAGGTTGTCACGACGAATAATGCATAACCCATCATCCATTATTTGATTTGTCATGCCGCTTGAGCATTGTGACATCCGTCAGTTGACACCGTTTACTCGTCTGGGTCTGTGCCGTATAGACGAAACGCTGGAAGGCTCACCCCGCCAGCGCGAGCGCATGGCCGTGCAGCAGCTGCTGACAGTGATGATGCAGGGCGATACCTCCTTCACCATAGGCCACGAGCCCAGCGGCAAGCCCTTCCTTCAATCTCATCCCGAAGCTCTCAACCCTCAACCCTCATCTCTCAACTCTCATCTCTCAACACTCAACTCTCACCCCTCATCTCTCAACCCTCAACTCTCAACTCTCAACCCTCAACTCTCAACTCTCAACCCTCACCCCTCATCTCTCAACTCTCAACTCTCATCTCTCAACTCTCAACCCTCAACTCTCAACTCTCAACCCTCAACTCTCAACTCTCAACCCTCAACTCTCAACCCTCACATCTCTGTCAGTCACACGCGCGGATATGCCGCCCTCCTGCTTTCCGACGATTGTAGGGTAGGGGTGGACATTGAGTATCGTTCCGACCGTGTGGAGCGCATCGCCTCGCGCTTCATCCGTCCAGACGAGAGGGCTGAGACTACCGACGAGAAGCTGCTGTTGTGGTCGGCCAAGGAGGCTGTCTATAAGCTGTTTTCAGAAGACCGCCTTGGCTTTTTCGACATGCGTGCGCTCTCTATCGGCGATGGCTACCTGACAATGTGGGTGGCGAAAAAAAGAATAGCCGTCAGTGTCTGCTACGAGTTCACCGACGACTATGTTCTCACTTATGTCCTTGATGCCTAACGGACAACACGTCCGCTGAGGCAAACCGTTCACCTTGTCTTACCACGCTAACTGGTCAAGGCCGGCCGCCTTGTACCATTGCATCCGGCTGATGGTCTGGCGCTGCTTCTCAGAATAGGCGCGAAAGCGATTGGGCAGTGTTAATGCATTCTGGGCCACATACATGTTGACGCCGCCATAGCGCTCTTCCGTCACGTCGAAGTCTCTGAAGAGGTAGTTGCTCAGGCAAGGCACATGGTTGTTGGTCATCCACACGGTGGCCATCTTCTTATAGGGCACCGCTTCATCGTAGGTTCGCTTCCACTGGGCATAGACGTCGGCCGACGTGTTGCGCAGCATGAAGTCGTTCATGTCGTAGAGGCAATGGTCGTAATAATAGATGAGCCCGTTGACGTCAGGATAGTTCTCCCCATCGCTGTTGATGGGCTTCAGGCTCTGTGTCAGGGCGGCCCTGGTGGCCTGCGCCAGGTCTTCCAGCTTGTCGGTCTTTATCACCGACAGCGGCTCTTCGTAGTCCAGCGACTTCTGCGCGAAATAGGCATCGACGGCAGCCGTCCAAAAAGACTCCTTGTTGAAGAGGGCGGGGATGACCGTGTCGTATGGCGCACCTTCGCCGGGTATCTCGGCCGGCGATGCGATGAGATAGTCGGTGCAGTTGCGCAGTTCGTAGGCCGACTCTATGCTCTGAAAGCAGCAGCAGTCGGCAAAGATGAAGCGCAACTTCGTGCCGGCGCACACCGCCTCGATGGCGCTTGCCATATCGGGGATGTTCATCCACGTGGAACCGTTGGTGTTGTCCTGCCCGTAGGCCCTGCGTGACTCGGTGGCACGTGCTGCACTGATGGTCCATCCGTCGGCGTGTCCCCACAGAGCCAGACCGTAGTTGTCGGCTGCATAGTTGTCCTTCACCCATTGCAGGGCTTGACCCAGCGTGGCGGCATCGCTCGACTTCATCTCCTGAGGAAAGGTGTACAGGCGGGTAGTGTCGCCTTCAGCCACTTTGAGGAAGAAGGGCGGACAGCCCTTGCGGTCAATGAAGAGTATTAGGTTCTGCTGATTTGTCAGGTTGCGGCTGCCCTCCATCATCTGCCGCACATCCGCGTTGATGTAATTGTCGGTGCGTCTGTCCTCATAGTCGTAGTAGTTTTGGTCCAGGCTGTTGTCGCCGGCGATATACACCAATACGCTGAGATTCGCCTTTGACGCATCATTGTCCTTGTGGCAGGCAGTCAGCAATAGCCCGCCGAGGATGAGAATCAGTAGTTGTTTCATCTATTTTTCGCTATTTTGCTTGCAAAATTACAAAATAATTCTAAATATCACGCCATTTCTGCACATTTCTTGTCAAAAAGTTGTAAATTTGCATTTCGTAATCGACAAATATGATGAAAAAGGTACTTCTTTTCCTTCTTTTCTGTTTTGCCGTTGGCATTATTTGCGATGCAGCGCCCCGGCGTCGTAAGGCCCGCCGCACGCGCCGCGCTGTGAAAACGGTAAAACATGTAGCCAAGCCTGTAAAGCTCAGCATCCACGATGCCGACCCCTTCCACACCTGCGAGGATACTTGCGCCCATGTGCATGGCATCGATGTGAGCCACTATCAGAACGAGGTGTTCTGGAATGCCGTCGGCGACGACACGAACATGGCCTACGTCTACCTGAAGTGTACCGAGGGCAGCGACAACCAGGATCCCCTCTATCTCCGCAACATTGAGTTAGCCCATAGCCATGACCTCAAGGTGGGCAGCTATCACTTCTTCCGCCCGAAGGTGGCCACGCAGCAGCAGCTGCGCAACTTCCAGATACAGTGCCTGCCCGCCGAGCAGGATCTCATCCCCATGCTCGACGTCGAGACCGATGCCGGTATGCCTACGGAGCAGTTCTGCGACTCGCTGACGAAGATGCTGACGCTCATCGAGGAAGCCTACCACCAGAAACCCCTTGTCTATACCTACCGCAACTTCTACAACAAGCATCTGCAAGGACGCCTGGAAGGCTATCCGCTGATGATTGCCATGTACAGCGACGAGCAGCCGCAGCTGGCCGACGGCCGCGACTACATCATCTGGCAGTACACCTGCCGTGGACGCCTCGCTGGCGTGAAGGGCGAGGTGGACAAGAGCCGTATCATGGGCGAACACTCACTAAGAGAACTCTACTATGTCAGATAAAAAAACGCTAACACCCATCATCGTGGGTTCCATCATCGCCCTCTTGGGCATTCTCACAGGATTGTACATCGCAGCCAATGCCCGTGAGCAGCTGCAGGCTGCTGAGCAAGAAATGCAGATGACCGACAACAGCACAGAGAAGACAGCCGGCAGCGAACAGCCAGCGGAGTCGGCTTCCCTGCCCGACTTGCCTGCCGTCGACGATATGCCACTGCTGGTGCCCGATGAGCCCGTCGTGTCCGATGAGCCCGCTGAGGCAGAGGCCGTTGAAGAAACTATGGTCACCGAGCCTTCCGGGGAGACAGAGACTGACACCGACCTCGGTGAGCCCGACGACTTCGTGCCCGTGTCTCCCGAAGAGATAGAGCAGTCTGTCCCTCAGCAGAGAACGCCTCAACAAGATTCACTTTAATTACCCATAGCTATGACAACTAAAAAAGCCATGATGACCATTGCCATCGCTTCTGCCATGATGGCACCGTTAAGCTCCTGCCAGAGGCAGGCAGCACAACCCGACAACCCCTTGTTGCAACAGAGCACACTGCCCTTCGGAGCGCCAGACTTCAGCAGGATTAAGAACTCTGACTATCTGCCCGCTTTCGAGTTTGCCGTTCAGGACACCCGCGACAACATTGAGAAGATAGTGGCCAACGCCGAGGATCCCACGTTCCATAACACCATCCTGCCTTTCGAGGAGTGTGACCGCACGCTGGACCGCGTGAGCCGTGTCTTCTTTGCCCTCACCGAAGCCGACAAGACACCAGAAATCAGTGAGACGGAGAAGAAGGTGATACCGATGATTACCGACCTGCAGAACGAGATCATGTTCAACAAACCGTTGTTCCAGCGCATCCGCCAGGTCTACGACAACGAGTACGACTCTTTGCAGGGTGAGGACAAAAAACTGCTGGAAGAGGTTTATAAGGAATTTGTGCGCAACGGTGCCCTGCTGTCCGACGAAAAGATGGAGCGCATGAAAGCCATCAACCTGCGCATCTCGGAGTTGCAGCAGCAGTGGGGCGACCTGCTGCAAGAGGCCACCAACGATGCTATCGTGTGGGTGGACAGCGAGGAGCAGCTGTCAGGGCTGAGTCCTGCCGACATCGAGCAGTGCAAGAAAGATGCCGAGAGCCGTGGTGGCAAGGCGCCCTACGCCATTGTCATCGTCAACACCACGCAGCAGCCCCTCTTGACCAGTCTTGACAACCGTGACCTGCGCCGACAGGTTTACGAGGCCTCTATCCACCGCTCTGACGGCACCAACAAATACAATACTTATCCGCTGGTCAGCGAGATAGCCAAGCTGCGTGCCGAGCAGGCCGAGATTATGGGCTATCCCTGCTATGCCGCCTATTCGTTGGAGAACACGATGGCCAAGACGCCCGAGAACGTCTATGCCTTCCTCAACGACCTCATCAAGAAATATGTGCCGAAGGCCAATGCCGAGACGAAAGCCATAGAGGCCTATGCCCGGAAGACGGAAGGTGCCAGCTTCCAGCTGCAGCCTTACGACCGCTTCTATTACTCGGCCAAGATGAAGAAAGAGCTGCTCAACATCAGCGACGACGAGGTGAAGCCTTTCTTTAATGTTGACAGCGTGCTCATCAACGGTGTCTTCTATGCCGCCAACCGTGTCTACGGCCTCACGTTCAAGGAGCGCAAAAACATTCCCCTCTATCATCCCGACATGAAGGCCTACGAGGTGTTCGACAAGGACGGCCAGTCGAAGGCCCTCTTCTACTGCGACTACTACCGCCGTCCCACCAAGCGTGGCGGTGCGTGGATGGATGGCTTTGCCAAGCAGAGCCGCCAGCGCCAGCAGCTGCCCATCATCTTCAATGTGTGCAACAGCGCCAAGGCTCCCGACGGCCAGCCCTCGCTGCTGACCTGGGACGAGGTCACCACGATGTTCCATGAGTTTGGCCACGCCCTCCACGGCATCCTCTCCGACTGCCAGTACAACCGCCTGAGCGGCACCTCCGTGGCACGCGACTTCGTCGAGATGCCCTCGCAGTTCAACGAGTCCTTCGCCTCCATACCCGAGGTGTTCGACCACTACGCCCGCCACTATGAGACAGGCGACACCATGCCTGCCGAGCTGAAGGAGCGGATGCTGAAGAGCATCACCTTCCAGACGGCCTATGCCCTGGGCGAGAACCTTGCTGCCACCTGCGCCGACATGGCATGGCACATGCTGCCCTCGAGCGAGGTGCCCAGTGCCGAGGCGGCTGCAACCTTCGAGACCGAAGCGCTCAAGAAAGTGGGCCTGCTGAACGAGCAGATACCTCCGCGCTATCACACCAGCTATTTCAACCATGTGTGGGGCGGCGGCTATGCAGCTGGCTACTACAGCTATCTGTGGACCGAGGTGCTGGCTGTGAACATTGCCGATGTCTTTGCTGAGCGTGGCGCCCTTGACCCTGCCACTGGTCAGGATATGTGTGATAAGATTCTGAGCCGTGGCAATACCGGCGACCTCATGCAGATGTTCACCGACTTCACCGGCATGGAGCATCCCGATGCTTCCAGCCTGCTCAAGGCCAGAGGACTGTAAACGGTTGTTTCCTGTTCATACCATGATCCCGGACCGTCATGACTGGCGATTCGGGATTTTTTGTCGGCCTTTGTACACTTCTCGCCTGCTTTCCGCGTGAGCAACGCAGTGATGCCGTCCATATAGGGAGTGCTGCGCCGTCATTCGCGGAAGGAACTCCGTGAGGCACTCCCCTCCCTTGTAGGGGAGGGGCAGGGGTGGGGTCAGTATCTTTTTCACAGTCGCTTTTTCGCTGCTGCTTCTTCGCAGCCGTTTCTTCGCAGCCAAAATATTACTGATATTACAGACCCCACCCCTAACCCCTCCCCTTGAAGGGAGGGGATGGCTGCGCATTGAGCTACGCGGCGGGCATAGCGCAGCAAATAGTCCCGAGGAAAGACTTGTTCGCGGTGCTGTCCTACCGCCACTTATAGATTCAGAAGCTTCTCAGTGTATGCCCCCTTGCTGGTGCTGATGCGCACGAAGAGGAGGCCCTTGGCCTTGTCGGTGGCATCGACGATGGCCGTCTGGTGTGCTTTGCCTTGGCTGAGCAGATGGCCCGAGGCGTTATAGAGCTGCCAGCTGAACGGGGTGTCGTCGGCACCCTCGAGGCGGTACATGCCGCGTGACTCTGTGGGCAGCACGATGACGGCTTGCTCTTGGCTCTTGGCCTGTGGTGCAGCGATGCCGGCGTTCTCGCCGAAGAGCGGTATCTCAGCCTCTACCGACGGTCTCATGCCCTGCACCTGTGGCCATCCTCCTGTACCCCAGGTAATTTTGTCGAGGTAGACCTTGCGTCCGCCGTCCACATCGCTGGCCTGGAAGCCGTGGTAAATCATCCACGTCTGTCCGGCATCGTCGGTGACGAAGCGCGAGCAGTGGCCGGGACCATACACCTGCGGGCTCTTGTTGAGCAGGGGCGAGAAATTGTCGCCGATGGCGGAGCGCCCGTAGCGGTCGACGTAGGGACCGAGCAGGTTCTTCGAGCGGGTCATCACCAGCCGGTAGGTGCTGTTGGCGCCCTCGCAGCAGGTGCCCGTAGAGCCGACGAGGTAATAGTAGCCGTCGTGCTTCATGATGGTGGTGGCCTCGATGAGTCCGCCAGCTATCTTCTTCGGCTCGAAGCCCTCCTTAAGGCTGAGTCCGTCGGCTGTGAGCTCCACGCAGTAGATGTCGTGGAAGGAACCGAAGAAGAGGTAGTTGCGCCCGTCGTCGTCCTGCATGAAGTAGGGGTCGATGCAGTTCTCGATGCCTATCTCGTTGCTGACGAAGAGTTTGTGGGCGTCGTGGAATCCACCGTTGGGTCTGTCAGACCATGCCACTCCGATGCCTGCCTCCCATGAGCCTCCCCATGTGGACTTGGAGTAGTAGAGCACGTACTTGCCGTCGATGTAGTTGATTTCCGGCGCCCAGATGCCTCCGTTGGGCACCATGTCCATGGGTCGTGTGGCATCGGTGAAGGCCGTTCCCATGTAGCGCCACTTCACCAGGTCAGCTGAGCGGTAGATGGGCACATTGTGCGTGTCCTCGGTGGCGTAGAGGTAGAAGTAGCCGTCCTGTGCACGTATGACGGTAGGGTCGGGCAGACTGCGGTTGATGACGGGGTTCTGGTAGGTGGCAGGCTGCTCGCTGTCGGCGCAGGCCACGAGGGTGATCATGGCCAGGCCGAAGGCAAAGATTGTTTTTTGCAGCATGTTCATATTGTTGGGGTTGATGGTTGCGTCAGTGGCGCAACATACTGGTCGTGATTAGTTTACGGGAAACAGTTTGATGTACATGTCGCCAATGAGCAGCGAGATCTTGACGGTGTAGGCTCCGCTCTTCGTGGGCACCCACTTCAGGTCTCCACCCTCGTCCTGCAGACGGTAGGGCAGGAGCGTGTCGTTGGCAAAGGGGTCTTCGTTGGCTGCGGGAGCATAGAAGAACTGGTCGCCCCATCCTGTTCCCAGGCCAATCTTGAACTCACCTCCGGCGATGAGGTTGCCCGTCCAGGTGTAGATGTAAGGCTCGTGCAGCGGGTCTGCCACTGTGAACTTGCCGGCAGGCTGGTTGGTCTCCCAGCCCACATCGGTGCCATTGCCGGCTATCCAGGGCATGTTCGACGACGGCAGGGGCAGGTACATGCGGCAGTTGTTCTGCTCAGCGTTGGTGTCGATGACGATGGTGCGTCGGCCGTATTCTACGGTAGAGAACTGGTTGACGGTGCCGCTGGTGACGTAGTCCATCTTGTAGATGCCGGGCTTCTCGGGCTGGTTGGCCGCTACGCCGTAGGCGGGATAGTCCTCGAGGGTGGTGAGGAAATAGAAGCTGCACGGCTCTACGTTGAGCGTCACCTCATAGATGCCTGTGCCCATCTGCCGCTGCTCCATGCGCTCGGTCTTCGTCGTCCCTGTCACATTGTCAGTATAGCGGAAGTACATGTAGGTGGGGTACTTCTCATAGCAGGTGGCGGTGAAGTTGACGGTAGACTGTATGGGCTTGACATACTTCTCCTTGTTGTGGACGATGGCCAGCAGCTGTGCAGTGACCTGCAGCGGCTGTCCGGGTATGACCCATCGCGAGACGATGGAGTTCAGCTCGTCGTGGGTGAACGAGGCGGTGGTGACATCGCCCAGGTCGATGAACTCAGAGTGGTTCTCCGTCTTCTGGTTGGTGTCGTAGAAGCCAATCTTATAGGTCACCTCGTCGGCAGCATTGATGGGGCTGACGGCCTTCTGCCAGTTGAAGGTGAGTGCGGGCTGGTTGGCGATGCCCTTGTTGAACTCAATCTCTTCCTGCGACACGCTGATGTGCATCTGGTCGGGGTAAGTCTCTAACTGGAAGTATTCGGGATCCTCGTTGCAGCTAACACAGAGAGCACACAGGAAGCAAAGAATACTGGCACGGAAATATTTGATATTCATGGTAATCATAACTATAAACTAAAAACTATTCACTATCAACTAACTGATATTCATGGTAATCATAACTATCAACTATCAACTGTTCACTATCAACTATCAATTATTCTTCTCCTTCCAGCCAGAAGGGAGCCTCCTTCAGGTTGGGGTTCTTCTCAAACTCGTCGACGTAGATGGGGAACCAGTAATACTGGCGCTTCCATACGCGTGTGAAGAACTTGGTGCGCACGTGGAATCCCTCTTTGGTGCGTCCTGTGCGGTCGAGGGCGTTCATGCCGTAGCAGTCGCCACACATCTCGGGTATCTGCTCTGCAATCTTCCAACGGCGGATGTCGTACCAGCGGTTGTTCTCGCAGCACAGCTCCACACGGCGCTCCATGCGCACCACACGGCGCACGTCGTCCTGCGTGTTCTGAATACGGATGTAGTCGGGGTCATCGTCGGGCACAGCGTCGAAGGTGTACTGCCGCACGCCGGCACGCTCGCGGATGAGGTTGACGTACTTGATGGCGTCCTGACGGTGGGCAGCATCGTCGTAAGCCTCGTTCACGGCCTCAGCATAGTCGAGGTAGGTGAAGGCCAGACGATAGGTGAAGCCCTGGCGGCCGGTCACCTCGCCCGTCTTGTAGTTGTCGGTGACACAGAGAGACTTGCGTGCGAGATAGCCGTTCTGCGGTGCATCGTGAGGCGAGCTGCTTTGAATGTTGTCCTTGCCGTTGTAGAGGAAGTTGTAGGCACGGTTGTCGACGGCCAGCCATGCGTTGTGGAAGGACACGGCATTGTAGAAACGCGGCTCGCGGTGAGTGTACATGTTGTAGGTGTTGCGTGCGGTGATCTCGCCCTCCTTGCCTGTGCCGTACTTCCATACGGTCTGGTCGGGGCGGCTCTCCACTGTCGTTGAGAAGCCCTCCTCGGTGTAGCCCGACTTCGGGTCGGTGATGGGCAGACCGTTCTCCATGAAGAAAGCATCGACGAGTCCCTGATAGACGCCCAGGCCGTTGCCGCCGCCGAAGTCACGCACGGAGACGACGCGGAGGAATGTGCCGTGATAGTTGCTCTCCTTCGTGATGGGGAAGGTAATCTCGTGGTTGCCCTCGCTCCAGCGCTTGATGTGCACGTTGTAGGTAGACATGAACGGGTCGATCTTGCCGTTGGGCCCCATCTCCTTATAAAGCTCGTAGCCGGCAGCCTCGGCCTCGTCGATGACGAGCTTGCAGGCCTCGGCAGCCTTCACCCACTTCTGCTGGTCGTAGGTGGGGTTGAAGATCTGCTCGCCCTTGTCGTTCACATAGTCGGTGTACCAAGGGTTGCCGTTCACCAGCGGGCTGGCGGCGAAGAGCAGCATACGTGAGCGCTGCGTCAGGGCCATGATCTTGTTGATGCGTCCGTATTTCGAGGGATCCTGATAGACGGCGGGCAGGGCGTTGGCCGCCTCGAGCATCTCCTTGTCGCAGTAGTCGACGACGTCGTCGAACTTAGCCTGTCCTACCAGCAGCTCGCTGATGGGGGCGTCGCTCGGTGCGATATAGCCAGGTGTGAAGGGAATGCCGCCGTAGTTCTCGGCCATGAGCCACCAGGCGTAGGCGGTGAGAAACTTTACTTCGGCCTTCATGTTGTCCACTTCGCTCTGCGGCAGGTCGTGGTCGGGCATGGCCTTCACCATGTTGTTGAAGATGTAGCCGTGGCGGATGCCTTGGGGCATACGGGCCCAGAGGTCGCCGGCCCACGTGCTGTTGATGGTCCACTTGCCGGTGATTTTGCCGATGCTCTCGGCCCAGTCCCACTGTTGCCAGCGTTCTGAGGGCACCATGTCGTCGGCCATCACCTCGTAGCCGTCGCGGGTGAGGCTCCACTTGTCGGGAGCGTGGAGAATGGTGTTATAGACATTGGCCAGCCAGGCATAGACCTTGTCGCGGTTTTGGAACACCATGTCGGTGGTGAGCTCGGTGTCGGGCTCCTTGTCGAGGTAGTCGCTGCAGGAGGTGAGGGCCGGCGTTGTGGCGATGCCGCAACCTACGCAGAAAGCGGCAACTATATGTTTGATGCTTTTGGTAATCATAACTGTCAACTATTAACTATCAACTATTCACTAAAAATTAAGGTCGAGTCCGAACATGATGGAGCGGTTGAGCGGGTACTGCAGACCGTTGCTGGTGCCCAGCTCAGGATCCCAGAGCTTGAAGCTGGAGAGGCAGAAGAGGTTGTTGCCGCTGACGAATACTCGGCAGCTCTTGCCGTAGATAGGCTCCAGCCATGCCTTGGGCAGGGTGTAGCCCACCTCGATGGTCTTGCAGCGCAGGAAGCTCATGTTCTTCTTCCACCATGTCGATGCACGGTAGTTGTTCTGGTTGGGGCCGTAGCTCAGTCGGGGCCAGAACACGTTCTGCGAGGGGTTGGCCTCCGTCCAGCGGTCGTCGATGTATTTGGCGTAGGCGTTGCCCTCGGTGGTGGTTCCGCCGCCGGGCATGAAGTACGGCTGTCCGCCGATGACGCGGTAGACGTCGCCCACGCCCTGGAAGAAGAAGTTCACGTCGATTTTCTTGTAGCTGATGACTCCGCCGAAGCCATAGACGATGCGCGGGTCGACGGTGCCGCCGATGAAGCCCTCGTCCTCCTCAGTGATGATGCCGTCGTGGTTGCGGTCCACATACTTGATGTCGCCCGGATGCAGCATCGTGGCGCCCACCTGCTGCATGGGTATGCCTTCCTTCAGGGCATAGACCTTGTTGCCGTCGGCATCCTGCGTGATGTTGAAGTCGTCGGCGGTGAACAGGCGCTCAGCCGTCAGACCGTAGAGCTCGCCCCATGAGCGGCCCGTCTGTGCACGGTGTGTGCCTAATTTCGATGCAGGCTCGTCGAACTCCGTCACCTTGTTCTTGGCGAAGGTGAAGTTGCCGTAGGCTGAGGTGAACCAGTCCTTGTTCCACTGCTTGTGGAAGTTGAGGGTGAACTCCACGCCGTGGTTCTCCATCTTGCCGTAGTTGGCGTAAGGCAGCTTCTCGGCGGGTATGCCGCTCTGCGTGGGCATACTGTTGCGGCGCATGAAGATGTCCTCACGGCTCTCCTTGAAGATGTCGAAATTGAACTCAATCATCTTGAGGAAGCCCAGCTCTACGCCGAAGTTCTTCTTCAGCACGGTCTCCCATGTGAGGCCTTCCACGCCATATTCGCCCTCGTTGATGCCGCCGTAGTTGCGCTGTCCGGTGGTGCCCCAGGTGTAGGCGTTGTCGTAGGTGTCAATCTTTGTGAGGTAAGCGAAGCGGCGGTTGCTGCCGATATTGTCGTCACCTGCCAGGCCGATGCTGGCGCGGAACTTGATTTTGTCGAAGGTCTGCTTCACCGACTGCATGAAAGGCTCCTCGCTGAGCAGCCATCCCAGTGCGAATGAGGGGAAGAAGCCGAAGCGCTTGCCCTTGGCGAAGTTCTCGGAGCCGTTGTAGCCGAAGTTGAACTCAGCCACGTAGCGGTCGTCGTAGGTGCCCGAGAGTCGACCGGCGATGCCCTGCTTGCGGTAGTCCTGGATGTCGCCGTCGTCGTAGGCCTGCTGGTTGTAGAGGAACAGTGCGTCGAGGTCGAACTTGCCGAAGCGGCGTGCGTACATCAGGTCAGCCTCCAAGTAGATGTTGGTGTTGCCGTAGCCTCCGTTGGTATAGCTGCCCATCGACTCATCGCCCGTCTGGAACTGTGTGTAGATGAGGTTGCCCTCCTCGTCGCGTCCTGTGGCGGGGAACACGGTGCCCACGTTGGCCGTGCGGCCGCGCTCGCTCTCATTCCAGCGGTCGAAGCTGAACATCACCTTGGCCTTCAGACCTTTGGTAATCTGGCGCAGGTCTTGCTCGACGGAGAAGAGCGTCTGAATCTTCGACGATGTGCGGAAGGCATAGCCGCCCTGCGTGACGTCGCGCCAGGGGTTCACACGGTTGGAAATCAAGGGTATGGCACCGTCGCTGTAGCGTGCGGGATGGACGAAGGGCAGTGTCTTGAAGGCGTTGTCGAAGGCCACGTTGGTGTCGACGCGCTGCTTCTTGAAGCGGTTCAGATAGCCGCCGATGTTCACTCGCAGCATGGTGGTCTTCGTGACGTCCATGTCGATGTTGGTGCGCAGGTTGAACTGCTGGTTGTTGGTGGCGTTGTCCACGATGAGACTCTTGTCCTGCTCCAGTATGCCGCCCTCCTGGAAATAGCTGGCGACGATGCTGTAGCGCAGGAAGTCGCTACCGCCGCTGATTTCCAGGTTGCCGCGTGTGGTGTGTGCATAGTCCTTGGTGATGGCGTCAATCCAGTTGACGTCGGGATAGAGGTCGGGGTCGTAGCCCGATGCAGTGCGGTCGATGGCCTCCTGCGTGAATGGCAGCGACTTGCCGTCGCTGGCGGCCAGCTCGTTGAGCAGGCTCATATACTGCGAGGCGTTGAGGAACTCGGGGAACATGGTTGGCTCGCTGATGGCGTGCTCGACATGGAACCGCACCTGCGGAGCGCCAATCTTGCCGCGCTTGGTGGTGATGACGATGACGCCGTTGGCACCGCGCACACCATACATGGCCTGTGCCGAGGCGTCCTTCAGGATGGAGAACGACTCCACCTCGGCTATGTCGACATTGTTCAGGTCGCGTGCCACACCGTCGATGAGCACCAGCGGTGCGTTGCTGCCGTGGAAGGTGGACATGCCTCGAATCCAGAAGTCGGAGTCGTCGTAGCCCGGCTCGCCTGAGCGCTGTATGCCGATGACGCCGCTGAGCTTGCCCGCGAGGTTATTAGACATGGTACGCGTGGTACCGAACTGCAGCTCTGCGGGCTTGATAGTCTCAATGGAGCCGATGATGGATGCTTTCTTCTGTGAGCTGTAGCCCGTGACGACCACCTCGTTCATCTCGTTGGTGTCCTCCTCCATCTGCACCTGCAGAATCTTGGCGCCGTTGACCTTCACCTGCTTCTTCTTGTAGCCGAGGTAGGTGAACTCGAGCATGGTGTTGCTGCGCGATGGCGCCATGATCTTAAACATACCGTCGAGGTCGGTGACAGCCATCGTTGTGGTGCCTACGACCTGTACGGTCACTCCGATGAGCGGTTGCTTGTCCTGGTCGGTGACCAGACCTGTCACTTGGCTCTGTGCCTGCTCCACGTCGGCGTAGGCGGGTGTGAGCGCTGCTGCCGGAAAGAGCATGGCGGCCGTGCCGAACATCAGCATGGCGGCGTGCATGGCAGCGCGACAGGATTTCAAGATTCGTTGTTTAGTCATACTTTTCTTGGTTTTCGTTTATCGTTGATTGTTGTTGTTATCGTCAAGGCTCGTGTTCCCGTCAAGGTTTGCGTTTCCGTTATCGTTTGCAAAATTAGCTACATTTCGTGACATGCGCATGTAAAAAAAGAATTGTATTACCGTTTGCAGGTAATACAATTCCTTTGGTGTTTGACAATCAGAGTGTTACGTCTTCCGTCCCCTTGCCGTTGTATAACGGAAATATCCGCCCTTTTGCGGCCTCAAAGCCGCTCCGTCATGGGGAAAATGGCAGCCTGACGATGCCGTTGTCAGTCTTTCACCATTCTCACCTCGTAGATCTCGCCAATCTGCTTGCGTGGCTTGGCCACAAACTTCACGCGCACCTGCTGCTTGTCCTTCAGCACTTCGGCAGGCAGGGGATAGGTCTCGTACTTGAACTCCGAGATGCGATACTTGCCCGTGTTGTTCACCTCCTTCACCAGGACGTCGTCGACAAAGATGTCGAACTCGTGGCTCTTCCATTCGCCCACGCCCCAGTATTTCAGTCGCAGGCTGAGGTTGGTGTTCCCGCCCGTCTGCATCAGGTAGCTGAAGAAATGGCCGTCGCGTGCATCGCGCCAGAACGTGTCGTTGGTGTTGCCCACCTGCGACTGGTCGGTCTCCATCTTGTGGTCGGTCTCGGGCTGCTGCTCGCCGGGCTGCACCTTGTCGATGGTGCGAGCCTCCAGGGCCTGCCGCTCCTGCTCCTGCTTGGCCAGGTCGTCGACATAGCTCTTGTAGGTCTGCTCCGACAGGGCAAGCCAGTACATCATGTAGCGCGCATCGTGAACCTCGAAGAAAGGCTGCAGCACACCGTTAAACTTACCCGCGCCCTCAAGCACAAGATTGGCCAGCTTGGTGTCGAGGGTGAAGTGGAGCGGCTTGCCGGCGACGGGCGTCAACTGGTTGGCTATGTCCTCAATATTATTATTAATAAGGATGGGCGCCTCGTTGATGGGCAGCTTCTTGCCGCTGGCATACTGGCCGAAGCGGCTGTCGTCGGCAATAAAATGCGAAGTATGCAGTTTCGTGCAAGTTGCGCCGTAAATACACCAACAAAAGCATTGGATGAATTTTTTCATCTAGTGCTTTTTGTATTTTAAACAGTTTGTTTTCTTGCTATAGTGAAATTGAAGTCACGATTCTATAGTTCTTAATCTGTATGTACTTTTTGAGACCTTTTCTATTTTAAAGTTATTTCCGTTTTTTGCCAGTTGTTCACGAAGCTTGTAAATATATGTGTGCAGAGTCTTTTTGTGCGCATTATTGCAGTCTTTCCAAAGATGATACATCATAGCCTCTGTTTCGATTTTTTCGTTCTTGTGCAAAATCAAAAAACTTAAAAGTGTTGACAGTTTTGGGCTTAAATCTTGTTTTCCACAATGCTTGCGCGAGATTTCAGACACAAGCTGTGCGAGTTTCGTAAAATCATGTTCGGAGACTTTTCCCCTGTACGCCGTAAAAAAAGGATTTGTCATCGATGTTACCGGAAAATCGAGAAATACATCAAATATATGCTGCTGAACGTTAAGTATTTTATTCTGAGGAAAAAGCTTTTCGTCCAAAAATGCTATATCAGGATCAGTAATCGTTATAAATGCTTGTAACGTTGCAAAATCTGGCACAGCGAACGGAGTTTCACCTATACAACGGAGTGCTTCCGAGAGTTCCAGTAAAAGCATCCTATCCTCAGAGTAAAGATAAACATTCATGAACTTGTCTCCTTGACTATAATACGATTAATATGCTAAGATTGCCGCAGCAAGGGCGATTAGCTCAGTTGGTTAGAGTACAAGCATGACACGCTTGGGGTCACTGGTTCGATTCCAGTATCGCCCAGAGGGTAACTTTTCAAAAGTTACCCTTTTTTTTGCTCTTCTTTTTTTCGGATATCTTTTATTCGGTACGTTTTCTGTTTCTTTGGATAGTAACTTTTCCGTATGTTTTCATAAAAAAAACTCCGCCCATCTTTATGATGAACGGAGTTTCTTTGGCTTTGTGCACGCTGTGATTAGTTGTTCACGCGCTCCAGATACTCGTTTGTCTCTGTGTTGATAAGGATTTTCTCGTCCTGCTTGATGAAAAGCGGAACACGTACAGTAAGACCAGTCTCTGTAACAATCGGCTTTGTAGCGCCAGAAACTGTGTCGCCGCGTACGTAGTTTTCGCTTTCTGCGACTGTGAAAACCATCTTCTGCGGAATCTTAACGTCAATCGGGTTCTCGTCCCAAATAACGATAGGATATTCATCGCCTTCTTTAAGATAGTATTTAAGGTCTTCGTTGAGTGAAAGCGGAACATTAATAGACTCGAATGTGTTTGTGTCCATAAAAACGTAGTTGTCAGCGTCAGTATACTGATACTGGCATGTAACAGTCTCGACTGTCGCATCCTCAACCATATCAGGTGTTTTTATTGTCTGTGTAAGAACTGAGCCGTCCTTAAGGTTCTTCATTTTGCAGCGGGCGAATGCTGTTCCTTTTCCTGGGTTTACGAATTCGCGCTCAACAACAAGATACGGCGCGTTTTTTATAAGAAGAACGGTTCCTTTATTGATTTCACCGCCTCTGATCATAGGTGGTACCTCCGGTAATTATTGAAACTGTCTCATTATATAAAAAATGAGATTCTGGTGCAAGGGCGGAGCCCCGCCCTGCGCCCGCACTGCGTTGCTGGCTACCCACCCTGCGGGTGCTCAAACGCCGCTCCCGCAACGCCCGGGCTTAAAAACTCGCGTTCATAGCACCCTGGTTGCGTCCTGAACGGGAAGGGCAGCACGGACTCAATCGATTTGCGGCCTGCAAGAAGCATAATAAGCCTGTCAACGCCCATCGCGACGCCGGAACAGTGCGGAAAGTCCTTGAAAACCTTCCAATACTCGTCGTCCGTTGCATGTGGAATAAGCGCAGTATCGTTTTTTAGCCGCCCTTCTGTTTTAAAATATTCGCGGACATTTTCTGGGTTGTCTTCTTCAGTGTAGCAGTTTGCAAGCTCTGTTCCGGCGGCGTACAACTCCCATCGTTCCTTCCATAGCGGGTTGCCGTCACTGCCAACTAGCGGAACGTCTTTTGCGAGGCATGCGGCTTTTACCGGATAATCCATAAGAAAGACAGGCTTCGGTTCGTTTACGAGCGCTGGCTCTACGCACTGCACAAGGATAAGCTCGTAAAGGTCGTCCCACGGCCATTTTGAAAAAGGACTGTCCGGCAGTTCTGCAATGCCCAGCCTTCTTGCGTGCTCCGCGAGTTCCGCCGTTGTCTGTGCTTCCGACAGCCTGAACCCTGCGTATTTGTTGAATGCATCGTCCATTGTAAGCCGTGTGAAAGGCGGACGCAGGTGCTGCCACGGATCATGTTCGCTTTCCGGCGGCAGCGGCGGCAACAGCACATTGAAAAGTTCTTCAGTTATAACCATTGACTCTTTGTAAGAAGCGTCCATCGTGTAATATTCGAGCATCGTGAACTCAGGGCTGTGTATGCGCCCCGCCGACTCCACGTTTCTGTAGCACTTTGAAAGCTGGAACACGGAAACCTTGTGCTGCGAGATAATCCGTTTCATATAGATTTCTGGCGACGGAACAAGATACATATCTTTTTTTTCGCCTGTCCACGGCTCCACGTACTCAGTTTTGAAAACTTCTAGGCATGTCTCCGGTATAAGCGATGAGCTGAGCGCGGGTGTGTCGAGTTCCAGATAATTTTTCTCTATAAAAAATGCGCGGATTTTTTGCATTATCTCCGCGCGGAATTTGAGCAGTTCTAAGTCCATGCTGGAAGTATATGGCTAGGCGGCCTAAAAATCAATGCACCAGACAGCGTGATGCAAAGGACAGTGTTTGCAACCATCGGCACGAATCAACGCCTTCAATGCTGGAACCCGCAATTCTAAACATTATCTTAATTTCCAAGGATATTTTTCGCGCGAATTGTTGACATGATAAAGAAATGTGGTAGAATTTTTGTATGATTCATACAGAAACACACGGATTTATGAAGCTTAGAAAAGTCATTTTGGTGGTCACATTTGCGCTTGTCGCGGCGACATCATTTGCACAGGAAATACGTAA
>JAEEPZ010000165.1 GCA_016285055.1 Prevotella sp. | reverse complement strand
CAATAGTTGCTTTTTCATTTTGCTGTCGTTCATTTAGAAGTTGATATAGTTGGCAGTACTGTCTTTCTCCATCTCGTTCAAAGCCTGTTCCGTCTGTTTGCCTACGATGCGGTAGACCATCTGCTGCAGACGGGCATCGGCGGCGATGAGCTGTTCCAAGTGTGCCGCGCTGACGCTGTCGTCGATGTTCTCCATCTCAGCTTCAAGGCGGGCAATGCAGTCGGCAAGTTCCTCGGCTGCTGAGGCAGAGTCGGCATTAGGCTTTTGTGGCTGGTCGACCATTGCTTTCCTCGCCCGAGGCTTGGCGGGTGCAGCTTGGGCCACGACGGGATGTTCCGTTGCATCGGTCGTTGCTGGTTGATGCTGCATTGGCCGTATGCTGTCCGTCGGAGCCGTTACCTTTTCTGCCATCACGGGTCTCTGTTCTGGCTGCCCTTTCCCAAGGTGCAGCACTATCAGCAAGAGGATGCTGGCGGCAACGGCGATGGCTGTCGCGATGTAAGGCCAGTAGCGGCGCGTGGGCATTTTCCTTGTTGTCTGCATCCGCTTCATCAGTCGCTTGCTCAGGTCGGCGGGCATCGGCGGCGTGTCGGCATACTTGCGGCGAAGGGCTTCGCGGAGGTCGGTATCTTTGAATGTTGTCATTTGTTCTGGAGCTGTTTGTATAGTTTGCGGCGTATTCGGTAGAGGCGGTTGGCCAAGGCGTGAGAGGTGGTGTCCATGATGTAGGCACATTCGTCGAGCTGTCGGTTCTCGAAATAGTACAGCGTCAGAAGCAGTCGCTCATCGGGCGGTAGGTCGTCCATCAGCAGCATTAGCCGTTGTATGCGTTCCTCGCTGCCCGTGGATAGCTCGGCCTCTATCTGCTCGTCGCTGATGTCTGTCTGCCAGACCATTGTGTCCTCTATCGAGACAATGAGCGGGCGGCGGCGCTTCAGGAAGTCGAGCGTCAGATGGTAGGCGATGCGGCTGAGCCATGTGGCGAGCGAAGCCCGCTGTGGGTCGTAGCTGCTTATGTGGCTGAAGGCGCGCAGGAAAGTGTCCTGCGTCAGTTCCTCGGCATCCATCGCGTCGCCCACCTGACGGGCAATCATGGCGAAGACCTGCTGCGCGTAACGGTTTACCATCAGGCGCTGCCCTTTGGCTCTGCCGCCTTTCACGGCTTCCACTATCTGTTCGTCTGTATTCACGCAGATGTTCTGTTTGAGCTGTCTCTACTTATATATACGACAGTTCGGCGGGAATATCCCGCCGAACTAGCAACTTTTTTCTCGTCATCATTTTAGCGGAGCATCAGCGGGGCTTCTTTTGGTATTACCTTGACGTCCTTCAACAGGGTGGCGTCCTGCATATGGATGGTGAGGGTGGTGTCGGCGGGGTGGACGATATGGTATTTATATCCAGTACAATTGACGCCTATGGTGGCATCGGGGAATGGCATCCAAAGCTCGAAATGGCCATTGCTGTCGGTCATGACTCCGTCCTGAAGTGATCTGCTTGAACTGATGTTCACGCAGGCTCCTGACAGAGGGGCACCCTTTTCATCCGTCACTACCCCTTCCACGTGGCGGCGATTGCTGAGCAGCTCCGGACAGTCGGCAGCGTACAGCTTGTCGACGGAGTACAGCTGCATGCACAGGTGGCGTTGTGAGGTGGTGGAGTAGTAGGCCTCGCCCCACCAATAGGACGGTGCGTCCTCGTCGGGCAGAAAATGGAAGGTGCTCTCCTTCACCTTTTGATACAGCGGTCTTTGCATGTCGCTCATCAAGTCGTGCGGCTGCCCTTCCCCGACTTTTCCGCCGCAGATAAAGGCCATTCTGACAATACTGTCGCCGCTTACTATGGACGATTCTGCCTGGGCGGCAGCCTGCCGGACGTCGTCGACAAGTGCGTTGAAACGCGGGTCGTCGGCAAGGACCATCACTTCACCATCCTCATACCATGCATCATCCTGGCTCTTCAGCACCACGTTACGAACGAGGGGGACGTAGATGCCGTGGCTGTCACTGCCGACGGGGCCGAAATGCTCATCCTTGCTTCTTCCCCATTTGTCATACTCGGTAGCAAGGAGTCCGAAGAGGCGTTCACGGACGGGCGTGTCGTATAGGTCGGGCGAATAATACTCCTTGCTGCTCTCCCGGCTGAAGCCTGCCCGGTAGCTTTTCAGCAGATAATCCATGCGGCGTGACTTGATTTGGTCTGCCGTAAGCTGAGCGACAGGCGTGAATGGCACCGTCAGATAATCCACCACCAGCCTGATGTCACGACCTTCAAACAGGGTAGGAGCGTAAAGCACGGCCTGTTCTTCCTTGGATGGAAGCGATTGGCGGACGAGCAGCTGGTTCTTAGAAAAGAAGTAGTCGTAGACGGATGAGTCGTTCGGCATTCGGCTCAGATACTGCAGGAAGTCGCGGTCTTCCTTGCCATTTACCAACACGAGGATGGTGTCATGTTCGCTTAGAGGAACGGCAGGGCGGCTGTCTCTCGAGACGAAGCGGATGTTCAAGTGTCCGTCACCCAGTCCGGCGATGCGGCCTTGCAGCCCGCCCTGTTTCTGAGCGAGATACGTCTGGCGCTCGTCATCAGTGGGTCTGAAAGTGATGGGAATAGTGTATTTTACTGACATAGTTTTCCCGAACAAACTGCCCGGTGTCCATCTCGGCATCAAGCTGAGGACACGGATGCACTCTTCGCCGAGAAGCGAATCTATCTGCTGCTTCAGGGCCAAACGACGCTCCGCAGGTACTCGGTTCATATATAACGTGTCGTAACTAAGTAGGTATTTGAAGGGCTTAAAGTCTGACGCCTGTCCAATAGTGTCTATTTTGCCGGTCATAATTACCCGGCCTTTCACCCCGTACTCCAAAGCAAGGCCGGGGTAACGCAGGTTGTTCTTAATAAACTCCAGCAGAGCACGGTTGCCGCCAGGGAAATGTGGCATGACTTCCCCACAATCGAAAGCGTTTTCTTCCTTGCTAGGAAGCGTGGCTTGGGCAATCAATTCTGACGATGGACGCTTCTTGGCCTCGGCAATGGCTGGCACACCCTTCTCAACTACTGCTTTGTTGGCGTCGAGAGCCGCTGCTGCTTTCTCTTCCACCGAAGAAGGCATTTTCTGCTGTACTATCGCTTGCTGCGGCTTCCCGGCATCGTGTCCAAAGATGAATATGCCTGCCACCAATGCGATGGAGGCAGCAATGCCGATGCCCCAATAGAGCGGCTTCCTCGAAGCTTTAGCCTTGCCGATGACCTCGCGCTCGAAGCGTGCCCACTCTTCATCAACGTCGGGCATGCCTATCTTCTTGTCAATATCTTCTTGTTTCATCATTTCTTTGCAATGTGAAGGGTTTTACGAATCTTCTCCAGCGAACGGGTGATGTGCTTGTTCACCGCCGACGAGCTGATGCCCAGCACGGTGGCCGTCTCGGAGTAGGTCATCTCCTCGTCGTAGTGCAGCTGCAGCACGCGGCGGTCCTGCTCTGTCAGGTTCTGGTCGATGACCTCTTGCAACTGCTGCAGCAGTTCCTGGTGTTCATCATCATACCTCTGCTCTGTCGCTCTTTTCAGCTCTTCCTCCATCTGCTGCCGCAGTTGCCGTTGCCGCAGCATGTGCAGGCACTGGTTGCGGGTGGCAGCCAGCAGATAGCCGCGCATGCTGTCCTCGCTCACTTTGGGCTTGCCTTTCCATATCTGGGCGAACACCTGGTGCACGGCATCCTTGGCATCGTCGGCATCCTCTACCATCGAGTACGCCATGCGATACATGTGCGGATAGCTGTCCTTGAACAGGCGCTCGAACCATTGCTTGGTGTAGTCCATACAAATCACTTTTGTGTCTTGTCCTGTCTATAAGACCATCGAAAGGCAAAATCAAATACCCCTCATTGCAAAAAAACTCGCTATTTCACATCATTCAAAGAATGATTCTGCAGTCACTACATTCTGGAAGATGTCTGAGTGGGAGTTACGGGTAAGGCTGGAGCTCTTTTTCTCTTCCTATGATCATAACTGTATTTGTTTTGTGCTTGCAAAGGTACGAAATGTTTTTCAAAACTCTGCGAAATGTGTTCAAAAAATAAAGATTTCGCAGAGTTTTAGGTGTAAAGTGAGTATAATGTTTGGTTGAATCTGCAAAACGTATCACCCCCGGAATTCGCCAAGACGATGATAAAGGATATGGTTACGAGGGAGAGAAGTGCCTGCTTTCAGGGATAGAGCAGGCATATGTGAGGGAGAGAGAAGGCATGCGTGGTGATGGCAGCCTACGCAGACGACAATGGCAGCGCCCGCTGCCAATGACGGCAACGGGCGCAGAAGGACATTGGCAGCACACGCTGCCAGCTTATTTTTTCACAGGGGTAATGGTCCGAAGGACAACATAGTGCCATGCCCGTCCCTCACGATAGCAGCGTAGCAGCGGTTTCTCGCCCACGCAGAGACTGTCGAGAAAGGCCTTTGCCGACTTGCGCTTCAGATGGCTGAACATCATGAAGGTGCTGATGGTGGTATAGCCGTTGCGGCAACTCTGGCGCAGGGCCTCTTCCATTGCCTTAGGATCATACATCTGGCTGTTGCCTACACAGGTCTTCATGCGGCGGAAGCCCTGGAGCGAACAGTCGGCATCGTTCACGAACTGTCTGGAGGGGATGAATTCTACACCATTGTAGATCACATCACGTCCGAGCACTTTGTCGGGGTCGGTATGGTCGCCCAGCAGCTTCAGCCTAGGGGCAAACGAGCCGAAGGGTGTTTCTACGCGGCAGCCCTCGCTCAGCCACATGGTGGTCACCTCGCCGAGCAGGTCGAAGAGTCGCTTCATCTCGCCGCGGCTGGTATGTCGGTATTGGGCGCAGAAGTCGTCGATGTCGTCAAGGTCGTACTTGCGCTCGATGACTGGCTCGGCATAGAGCAGAGGCTTGCCGTCGTCACCTTTCGTGGGGCGTGGCTGCAGCTCGAACAGTATTCCGTCGGTCTTACGTGGCATAGTGATGCTCCTTTCTTTGCTTTATCATTTGTAACCTATCTTGAAATAGTCTAATAGTGATTTGTACTGGTCTTGTGCCGTGAGGCACGTGTCGGTGAGGTATTCGTCGATGTGTCCCCATTCGTGCAGTCCTCGATAATAGAAGAACTTGAAGTCGTCGGTGATGATGAAAGGCACGATGTCACTGGCCAGACACTCCTTGAACATCAGCAGCCGTCCCACTCGACCGTTGCCGTCTTGGAAAGGATGAATGCGCTCGAATCTTACATGAAAGTCGAGGATATTCTCCAGCGTTTTCCGCTTATAGTGGTGATAATCGCTGATGAGAGCCTTCATCTGCCGATGGACTTCTTTGGGCTGACAAGTGTCCTCTCCCCCAACCTCGTTGGCTAACCGCTTGTAGTCGCCTACGGCAAACCAGTCCTTACGGCTGTCCGACGTCCCCGTCTTAAGCAACAGATGGAGCTGCTTGGCCATAGACTCCGTTATCGGTTCCTCAGCATGGTCGATGATGTAATCGATGCAGCGGAAGTGGTTCACCGTCTCAACGATATCGTCCACGTTGACCGCCTCGTCTGTCATGCCGATAGTGTTCGTCTCGAAGATGTAACGTGTCTGTTCATGCGTCAGACGGCTTCCCTCCATGTGGTTGGAGTTATAGGTCATGTCAATCTGTGTGCGATGGTAGATACCACCTTTCAGTCGCGAGGCCTTTTGCTCACGTAGCATCGCAAGCAGAGGCGATGCCTTCTTACGGGCAGACCCGCGCTGTGGCAAAATAGCATCGGCGGGGATGTTCCACGTCTTTCCCGTGAGGAAGGCTCCTTCAATCTTTCCGCTCGCGCAGTAGTTGCGGGCTGTACGCTCCGAAATGCCGAACTTCTCGGCAAACTGCATCACTGATATATAATCCATCGTCGTCTATCGGCAAGCTTTTTGTTCATTATCGCTTGCAAAGATACTGTTTTTTGCCGATACCGGCAAGAAAAGCCGCGATGTTATCCACCGCGGCCCGTCTTTTTAACATTATTGCCTTTAGTTTATGCCCTCATGTCAAGTCGTCTGCGTTACATTAGTCGGAGGGACGTATGACACGACATAAGAAATTCCAGATGTCTACGCCGACGGTGAGCGACGAGGGATAGGCTTTCGTGCCGTCGGCAAGTTTGAAGAGTGGCGTTAGGTTCTGAGAATAGTTAATGGTCAGGGGCCCCAGGCCAGCGGTCACCAACCACTGGGCCCCGGGACGAGTGGTGTACAACAGAGCGACGCCAGTCTGTAACGAGAACAGGCGGTTGCTGGTTTGCGCACCTATCTGCAGCGGGATGCGCAGCGCAGTAAAGGACAGCTCGTCGCGCTGGTGCTCCTTGTCCTTGGGCATAAAAGCCACACGGTAACCATCTTTCTCTACACTGTAACTTGGGGCGACGTCATAGAAATATCCTGCTATTTGCAAACCAGCTGTAACGCCCACGTTACCCCGGTAGAGATTTCTGGACACCTGAAAGATGGTGAACCCACAGTCAACCTTTCGTAATGCGCCACTGCGCAGTGGGAACTGTGCCTGAGGGTCACCCATCATCCCACCGTTCAGCCATGAACCGCCAAACCAGATAAACGGAGAAGGCGGGTCATAACGTACCAAGTCCTTGTCGTAGTAGTCAAAATCGGGTGCCAGCATCATAAGTACTCCACCATGGGCCCACTTCTCTTCCCGTTGCTGCTCCACGTCCTGCGCCATCCCCTGCTGGGCAGAAAGCAGGAGTACGACGATGATTATTTGCCTTATTGACATAGCTTTATCTTTTTTTATTCGGAGCAAATGTACGAACAAATGATGACATATAGGCTGGCTGTGCTGTTAAAAAAGCCTTTTTTATTATTATTTAGTATCTGAACCTCTGCGTCTCAGCGTTTAGAGTTGGGTGCAGCAGTCTTGCAATACAACGAACTGGAGGGAGCTTCACAGCTGCCTCCAGTATACCCGGGTTTATAGAAGAAAAATCTTAACTACTTAATTAACTATTAGCTAATAACTTTTGTGCTGTTCCCCACTACAGCTCCACCTCCTGCACCACCTGGCCGTCGCTGAGGTTGATGATGCGCTGGGCATAGGAGGCGTCGCGCTGCGAGTGGGTGACCATGACGATGGTGGCACCCTCGTCGTGGAGCTGGCTGAGCAGGTCCATCACCTCGCGGCCGTTCTTCGAGTCGAGGTTGCCCGTCGGCTCGTCGGCGAGGATGATTTTCGGACGGGCGACGACGGCACGGGCGATAGCCACGCGCTGCTGCTGACCGCCGGAGAGCTGGCGGGGGAAGTGCTTGGCGCGGTGGCTGATGTCCATGCGGCGCATAGCCTCCTCCACGCGCTTGCGGCGCTCGGCGCGAGGCATGCGCATGTAGAGTAGCGGCAGCTCGATGTTCTCCTCCACATTGAGGTCATCGATGAGGTTAAAACTCTGGAAGACGAAGCCGATGAGCCCCTTGCGCAGCTGGTCGCGCTGCGGCTCGCTGAGGTGGCTCACGTCCTGTCCGCCCAGCAGGTACTGGCCCTCCGTCGGGGCGTCGAGCAGTCCGAGGATGTTCAGCAGCGTCGACTTGCCGCAGCCGCTGGGGCCCATGATGGCGACAAACTCGCCGTCGTTCACTTCGATGTTTACGCCGTTGAGGGCGATGGTGCGCACCTCTTCCGTCTGGAACGTGCGCTT
>JAEEPZ010000164.1 GCA_016285055.1 Prevotella sp. | reverse complement strand
TTTTCGAGCGCCGACAGATACTAGTTGTATGCCTCGTCGCGCCGGTTCTGTGCCAGTGTGTAGGTGTTCATGTCGCAGAGTCCATTGGCATAGTTCTCTGCGTTTAGTTCAAACACCTCGTCGGCCATAGTGACGGCCTGAGTGGTCTGTTCTAACAACTGACGATAGACATTGATATTGTGCAGGGTTGTAGTGACATCCTCACTCAGTCTGCGTTCAGCCTCATCGAGCGCACTCTCCTCACGCTCTACCCAAGCTTGGGCGGCAGCATGACGGTTCTTGGCTGCACCATGGTCCATGAGCGGCACACTGACCGTGACGGCTCCGAGGGCGTAGAGCCGCTGGTCGCGATAGGCTCGGCCAAGGACGGGATCGACCTGCTGCATACCCACATTGACATCGAGCGACACGTTGACACCCTTCTCCTTCCGGGCCTTCTGTTCCTGATGGCGCGACTCTGTAACCGTAGCTATCTGGTGCTGATAGGCGGGACTGTTTGCCAAGGCGAGGTCGATGGCCTCGGCGACAGTCAGCGTGATGGGCTTGGGCTCTTGCGGGAACTGCAGGTGCATGGCTCCCAGACCGTCGCCATCGAGTCGAAGGTAGGATGCCAGTCGAGTGCGGGCCTCTGCTTCTGCCGTTAGGGCCATGGCCAGTGCATTGGCTGCATTGATGCGTTGCAGCTCCAGTGAGCGCAGTTCGGCCATCGTCACCATGAGGATGGAGGCCTTTTCGCGGGCAATGGCATAGAGGGTGTCGGCAATTTGCAGGTTACGCTGAAACATGTCGGCCTGACTTTTAGCGCAGACCAATCGGAAGAAGCGACGCGTCACCTCCTCGGCAATGCTGTTCAAGTCGTAGTGGTGCTGCTGGCGGGCGGCCTTGATGCGCTGGTCTTCGACGGCTTTCTCCCAGCGGTAGGGATTGTAGCCCAGAAGTGTCTGCCGGTAGCCTACCAGAAGAGGGGCAGCCATGAACTGGCGGACCTCTGCCGCCTGTGAACTGAAGTATTCGCTCCAGATGGCCTGTGTGCCGACATAGGCCTCGCCACCCAGCCCGAGCATCTTCTGCGAGAGTGTGAGACTGGCAGCAGCCGACAAATTGTCGTAGTTGCGCAGATAGACATAGTCGCGCGACAGGTCGCTGACAAGTCTGTAATAGTTCGGAGCCACCCTGAGGTTGAGTTGCGGTTTACGCAGTGCCAGGAACTCATCGTAATGCAAGGTGTGGGAGTCGTACTCGTGACGACTCTGGAAGGCCATCATCGTACTGTCTTGGGCATGACGGATGGCCTGATCAAGACTGAGCGTCTCCTGCCCCCAACTGCTCAGGGGTAGCACGCTGAATAATGCCGGGCCTATCAGGAGGCGTATATTGATTCTGTCCTTCATATCCTTCTAATTATTTGCGTCCGGGAAATAGCCACGCGCCTTGAGTTCCTCAAAGTTGCCCTCGGCTGCTACGCGTCCCTCCTTCAACACAATGATGCGGTTACACTTCTGGATAGTGCTCAGACGGTGGGCAATGACAATTCGCGTACATTTCAATTTGGCCAGGTTCTCGATGACAATGTGCTGGCTGATGTTGTCGAGCGCCGAGGTGGCCTCGTCGAGGAAGAGCACCTTGGGCTTTCTGACCAATGCGCGGGCAATGAGTATGCGCTGACGCTGTCCGCCCGACACACCCTTGCCATCGACGGTGATGGGCGTGTCCAAGCCTAAGGGGAACTGGCGGATGTCGCCGTCGAGTGCAGCCATGCGTACTGCCTCCCAGACATCATCGTCGGTCAGCAGCGGATCGTTGAAGATGATGTTGTCGCGGATGGTGCCTTCGACGAGCTGGCCGTCCTGCATGCAGATGCCGATGCAGTACTGGCGCAGGGTGCGCAGATTGATGTCTGCGAGATCATACTGGTCGTAGAAGATAGATCCACCCTGTGCATGCTCCAAACCGAGCATCAGTCGCATGAGTGTGCTCTTGCCACAGCCTGACGCTCCGACAAGGGCCACATAGTCGCCGCTGTTGATGCTCAGGTTGAGTCCGTCGAAGAGCAAGGGCATATCATCGGCATAGCGGAACTTCAGGCCCCGGATGTCTATCCGGCCCGTTATGCTCTTGACCACTTGGGTGTCCTCCTTTACTTCTAATTGGGCTGTCAAGAGCGGACGACAGAGTCGCAACTCGGGCAGCAGGCGTGCCACCAGTCTTGTGATGGTCTGCAGCTGCAGGATGGCACTGCATACCAAGCCCAGAACGGTGCAATAGGCGATATAGTCGGAGAGTGTCAGCCCATAATACCATGCTGCCCACATCGTGACAATCATGGGCAGGAACTTGAGGCAATAGCTGATGGCTGTCACACAGAAGCTGGCTAACGGTTGTCGACTGCTATACATTTCTGACGGAGCGTATGCCTTTGCCCACTGGTGGAAAGCACGGAACTCAGCACCGCTGGTCTTGATTTTCTGAATGCCGGAGAACAAAGCGAAAAGCGTACCGATGAGATGTGAACTGCTGTCGTTCACGCTGATCTGCAGTCTGCGAGTATAGTAGTTCTCAAGTATAATGGCCACTATCTGCAGCGCGATGACACTGATGCCAGTGTAGAGCAGCGTGCCGCCATAGATGAAGAACTGTACGAACATGATGACGGAGAACAGGAAGGTGAGCAGCGTCGACAGGAAACTGGCCGTCAGACGCGAGCTGACACGCGACAGCGACAGCAGGCGGTTGGAGAGGTCGCCCGGCGTAATCTTCTTGACAAAAGTGGCTGGCAATAGCAGCAGTCGCGACATGAGCACCGTCTGCAGCGTGTATTCCACTTTGTCCTTGATGCGTACCACCACCAGGTTGCGGGCTATCTGTACCATCGTCAGACCGACACCCGCACTCACGAGCAGCGTCGCTATGGGAACAATCTGGGCGGAATCGCCAGAGGGAATGACTTCCGAGAAAATCAACTTGGTCACATAGGGTGTGAACATTGTCAGCAGGATGACACCCACACAGGCTATCAGGGCGTAGATGAAGTCATACTTGCAAAGACTGTTCATCGCATAGCGCAGGAGTTCCTTGACAGTCAGTTTATCTTCTGTGAGTGGCAGGCAGGCTATGATGGCTTCCTTCTTCAGCAGGTCGGCACTTTTACTCGCCGACATCTGCCTGCCTGTCTTTGGGTGGGTGAATGTATAGTCCGTGAAGCCGGGCACAAGGATGACAGGAGTATTGTCGTCAGCCAGGAAGCCAAGGATATAGCCCGTACAGCGAGTCCACCATCCGTCGGAAAGTTCTATTTCGCGGAAGAAGATGTTATACTGCTCCAGCAACGTCTCTATCTGCTCGAAGTCTGAGGGCGTTTCCTGAGCCGACTGCATCTGCTTCCACAGCTTTCTGTCTAACAGCGAGCGCAGGAGGTCCATCGTCTGGCTCATTGCCTTACGGTCGCCGTCCATGCGCTGGGCTAACTGCTGGAGGAATATGCTCGTTTTCATGGCGTCAGGCGTATTTTAAGAGGTTGCGATACAGACCGTCCATCTGGCTCAATTCGTCGTGGGTACCATGCTGGGTGACGCTTCCGTGTTCAACCACATAAATCTGGTCGCACTTGGCAATGGTCTCCAACCGATGGGCTATGGTGATGAGTGTGATGCCCATGCCATAGATATGGCTCATCACCTTGGATTCTGCCTCAGGGTCGAGTGCCGACGTGCCTTCGTCCATCAGCAGGATGGTGGGTTCCTTGGCCAGTGCGGTGGCGATCTCGATGCGCTGTCGCTGTCCGCCGCTGAAGTTCTTGCCGCGTTCAGCCACCTCACCATGATAGGCTCCTGGGCGCTCCATGATTTCCTGGTGGATCTGCGCATCGCTGCAGGCCAGCACCATGGCGAAGTCTTCAATCGACTCATCCCACATCTTGACATTGTCTTCGATAGTGCCCTCGAAGAGCGTTACATCCTGATTGACCACTGAGACCGAATTGACAAACGTCATGCGGTCGATGGCCTTGCGGGGCTTGCCGTCGAAGAGCACCTCGCCACCCCAAGGCTCATAGAGTCCTGACACCAGACTCAGCACCGTGCTCTTGCCACAGCCCGAGGGACCTACCAGTGCGATGCGCTCGCCAGCCTTGATCTTCAGCGAGAAGTGGTTCAGAATGGGTGGCTGACTGCGATCGTAGCCGAAGGTGACGTCACGCAGCTCTATCTCGCCTGTCAGTTTAGCCACGTCGGGCAGTTCGTCGTCTTTGGGCAGTTGCAGATCGGGGGCTTCATGGCCACAGTCGGTCACATCCTTGATGCGCTGGATGGATGAACTTAGCCTCAACAGCGTCTGTGTGCTGTCAATCATCCTGTTGATGTGGAAAATGCTTTCATTGACCAGTCCCTGTGAAGCGAGAATCATACCTGGCGTCATATCGCCTTGCAGGATAAACCACGTACCCAGGCACAGAATGGCAGCATTGGTAAGTTGCAGTACTGCCACTGGCAGTGCGCTAAGATAGACGGTGTTGGTGGTTGTCATCACACGGGCATTCATGGCCTGTGCATAGCTTCTCTCCCACTGTGCAAAGAAGTAGCGCTCACCGCCCAGCGACTTGATGGTTTCCAGATTGCTCATACCCGTCATCGTCACATTCTGCAGCCGCGCCTCAGTCACCTCGAGGTTCATGGCGATTTTCTTCTGCATCTTTGCAGTAGAACGCATCACATAGACGAGCAGCAGGATGGAGAAGATTTGCAACAAGCCCAGTTTCCAATTGAAGAGCATCACAATGTAGCAACAGGCAATAGGCAGAATCAAGAAACTGACGGACGGCAGGGCGTAATCCATCATTCTGATGGTTTTTGCAATGGTAGAATAGCGGGCCACCAGTTCGCCGGGACTGAACTGGCTGAGGCGCGTCATCGGTAGCCGCAGTACTGTCCACAGAAAATTCGACGAGGTGGTGATGGTGAGTTTTGCCTGACTCTTACGCCGCAGAATGGACATCGATACCCATACAGCCAGTTCGAGCACGAACAGCAGGATATAGATTGTCAGCAGCGGGGAAAACCATTCGGGGTTCTTCTGCGTGATGATGTTGTCAGTATATACATTCTGGAACAACGGCGGAAGGACGTTGGCTACGGAGTCGATGATAGCAAGCACAATGCCATTGAAGGCAAACAGGATGTTGCCCTTCAGAAAATACCTGAATGCCGACAGGGCAGACTGTTTGGTTTTATTGGCTTGCCGTTTCCCTTTCATCACTCAAATTTTTGTTGGAGGTTACGGAAGCGCGAGCGCGATGCTTCGAACAGATACTGGAACATGCTGCGCGAACGGGTCTCGGTGAGCACGGAGCAGTAGGTGCCGAACTCCATACTCACATCGTCGGGTTGGCCAAACGACCAGTCATAGCTTGTGGGATCGGCAGGGTTGCGCTGCAGGTCGATAATCACCTCATAGACCACATTGTCACGTTCCAGCAACTGCTGAGCCAGGATGTCTGATTTCAGTATCTGACGCACCTTGGCAGCATCAGTCGGATAGCGCACCACCCGAGTGATGCGTCCGCGTACGTAGCCTATCTCGTCACGTTTCTCATCGGCTGGCCACACCTGTGCCTCCATGCCTACGCGCAAGTCACGCTGTGCCTCATTGTCAGCATAGGCGAGCAGCAGGGCGCGCTGTGGATGCCCATAATAGTCGTTGCCAACCACGCTGACAATAGGTTCGAAGGCCTCGAATGGCTCATTATCGGTCTTCGTACTGACCACAAGACCGTTCATCGTACTTGTCAGGAAACTGTGACTATTGTCACCGATGGATACCAACGCCACCGTCTGTCCCACTCTTACGCTGTCGCCATTACGCACCATCATCGAGCGCACGATGCCTTTGTTGGGCAGTGAGATGTCGGTAGTACCCTCTGCGGGGAACACCACGCCCGAATAATAGGCTTTGTCGCTCACGGTGCCAAGCACTCCCCATACGATGAATGCAGCGAGCAGTAATGCTGCGGCAGCTGCCAGCAGATAGGTGGGGACGTATGTCACACGCAGATGGTCACAAATCTGTTCTGGCGACTGTAGCGCATCTTCTATACGCTCCCCATCCAACGGTTTCTTTTTTTTCATTATTTTAGGTTTGTATAGTTATCTTGGTGCAAAGTACACAAGGTGTGCGGACCTGTTACTTGTTCAGTTTCCAGGTGACGCCGTCCTTGGTGTCCTTGACTTCGAAGCCGGCAGCGGCGAGGGCGTCGCGGATCTGGTCGCTGGTGGCCCAGTCCTTAGCGGCTTTGGCCTTGGCGCGCAGTTCGAGCACCATGTCGACAACGCGGCCGAAGGCTTCCTCGCGAGCACCTTGGCTGTTGGCTGTTAGCTGTTGGCTATTGGCTTGAAGACCGAGGATGTCGAAGGCGAAGAGCTGCATGACGTCGGAGAGTTCCTTCAGGCAGTCGGCACAGATGGTGGCCTTGTGGTCGACGAGCTTGTTGACAACGGTGCAAGCCTCGAAGAGGAGGCTGATGACCTGTGGAGTGGCGAGGTCGTCGTTCATGGCATCGTAGCAACGCTGGCGCAAGGTCTTGACGACGCGCTCGGTGTCGGCATCGCACTTGTCGGCCACCTGAATGCGCGAGAGGTCGCTGATGGCGTTCATGAGCTTTTCGTAGCCACGCTCGGCAGCGACGAGGGCTTCGTTGGAGAAGTCGACGGTGCCGCGATAGTGAGCCGAGAGCACGAAGAAGCGGATGGTCATGGGCGAATAGGCCTTTTCCAGGAGCGGATGCTGTCCGGTGAAGAACTGCTCGAGGGTGATGAAGTTGTTGTACGACTTACCCATCTTCTGGCCATTGATGGTCAGCATGTTGTTGTGCATCCAGTATTTGACGGCGGGATGACCCATCGAGGCTTGTGCCTGGGCAATCTCACACTCGTGGTGCGGGAAGACGAGGTCCATGCCGCCTCCGTGAATGTCGAACTCTTCGCCGAGATACTTGCGACCCATGGCGGTGCACTCGCAGTGCCAGCCGGGGAAACCGTCGCTCCAAGGCGAGGGCCAGCGCATGATGTGTTCGGGCTGTGCCTTCTTCCACAGGGCGAAGTCGGCCTGATTGCGTTTCTCGCCAACGCCGTCGAGGTTGTCGCGCGAAGCATCTTTGATATTCTCCAGCGAACGACCGGAGAGGATGCCATACTGATACTTCTTATTATACGCCTCGATGTCGAAATAGACGGAGCCGTTCGACTCGTAGGCGAAGCCGTTGTCGAGAATCTGCTGGACGAGCTGCTGCTGTTCGATGATGTGTCCTGTAGCGTGCGGCTCGATGGAGGGGCGCAGCACGTTGAGGGCATCCATATACTGATGGTAGCGGTTGGTGTAGTACTGGGCAATCTCCATGGGTTCCAGCTGCTCGAGGCGGGCCTTCTTGGCAATCTTGTCCTCGCCCTCGTCGGCATCGTGCTCGAGATGGCCCACGTCGGTGATGTTGCGCACATAGCGCACCTTATAACCGAGGTGCTTCAGATAGCGGAACACCAAGTCGAAGGTGATGGCGGGACGGGCGTGACCCAGATGGGGGTCGCCGTAGACGGTAGGACCACAAACATACATGCCCACATTGGGGGCGTGCAACGGCTCGAAACGCTCCTTCTGGCGCGTCAGCGTATTATAAATAACCAGCTTTGATTCCATAATTTTTGCAATTTTGGCTGCAAAGATACAAAATAATTGATAATTGACAATTGATAATTGATAATTATTTATTAATTTTGCACAAAAATTATAGCGTGATGATGAAAACGATGAAATCCTTATTCCCGATGCTTTTGCTGGCAGCAGGACTATTGATATGGTCTGGTTGCAGCAAGGATGACGAC
>JAEEPZ010000163.1 GCA_016285055.1 Prevotella sp. | reverse complement strand
AAGACGGCGCAGCCCACCCCCACCTATTCTAAAGCCGTGGACAGCGCTCGTTTGATCGAGATGTCCCAACCTATTTACAGTCCCGAAGGGACGACGGAAGGCGATGGTGAGTACCAATCATTGTCAGACAAACACATGCTGCCGCAAAAGTAACTTATTCCCCCCCTTGCAAAGGGGGGGCAGGGGGGGATGAAACTCAGCGCAGATGGATCCCCCTCTAACTCCCCCTTTGCAAGGGGGAGAATCAGTTTCCTCTGCGGCGGCCACATGACGGCGCAGCCCTTCCCCTCCTTTTCCAAAGGAGGGGTCAGGGGTGGTTTGTCAAAGATGTCCCAACCTATTTACAGTCCCGAAGGGACGACGGAAGGCGATGGTGAGCAACCATCGTCTTCCGTCGCCCCTTCGGGACTTGGGCTATTCCTCTCCCAGCAAGGCCTTGACTTTGCTTTGCAAGTCGGCGCTGCTGAGATTGCGGGCAATAATGTTGCCCTGCTTGTCGCTGATAATGTTGGAGGGCATCGTGGAAATGCCGAGCTGTGCCAAGACGGGCGACTGAAACATCATGCTGTCGCAGACGTTGGGCCAGTTGACGCTGTCACGATCTAATACTCCCTTGCCCTCTGAGGGACTGGCGTCGAGACAGATGCTGAGCACCTTCAGGCGGCTGGGGTGCTTCTTTTGCAGTTTGCTCAGGGTGCGCATGGGCTGCTGTGAATCGTAGCTCCATGCCGCCCACGTGAGGATGACGTTCACGTCGGCGCGCATCGTAGCGTTGGTCACAGTGTCGCCTTTGGTGCTGACGGCTTGAAAAGAGGGCAGCGGGCCATCCTTGGTGAAAGTCTTCAGCGACTCCAGTTGCGTCAGCAGGCGTGCCGCGTACTGGTTCTGCGGCTGCTTCTGGTGCAGCTTCTCACAGAGCGTGAACGCCTTGGCATAGTCGGGCGTGAGCGACTGGAGGAAGTATTTGTGAAGGAGGTAGAGGCTGACGGGCGACTCAGCATGAAGGTTGATGTAGTTCTCGGCCTCTTTCTCCACCTCTGGCGGTGTCATCTCGTTGGTCTTCAAGCGGAAGGCCGTCATCAGCTCGTTGTCG
The DNA here is from genome assembly GCA_016285055.1 of Prevotella sp. Classification (GTDB taxonomy): domain Bacteria; phylum Bacteroidota; class Bacteroidia; order Bacteroidales; family Bacteroidaceae; genus Prevotella. The sequence continues at coordinate 6,865 of JAEEPZ010000163.1, read as the reverse complement.
GGCGTGCCTTTGATTTCGGTGTCGCGCAAGTGCGAGGCGTCGCCTTTCATTGTCACTTCGCCGCCGGGAGTGGCGAAGACGGGCATCTCGCTGTAGTTGGGAAAGAGGATGGACAGGGTGAGCGTGTCGGTAAGCTGCCGCTCGTAGGTGAAGCGTCCGTCGTTGACGGCGACGGTGTCCTTTTCGCCCGTGTTGCAGTCGTAGATGTAGAACTCACCCTGGTTCAGGTTCTTGAACTGGGCATCCAACTTAAACCTGTCAGTTGGCTTGCCGCAAGAAAAGGTAAAGAGCAAGAAGTAAAAAGTAAGAAGAGCCAACGTGGCTTTCCTTGCCATACAGATGATGTCGAAAAGTCTTCTCATGTCTGTTTTATCCGCAAGAATGGCTTCTTACTCCTTACTCCTTACTCCTTACTCCTTACTTATAACTTATAACTTCTTACTTCTTAACGTTCTTCAGCTCCAGGTCCTTAGCGGCATAGGCGGCCAGCGATGGGTCTTTGGCCACTGCAGCTGCCAGAGCCTGTGCTGCAGCAGTGTTGTTGCCCATGCGAGCGTTGAGGATGGCCTTCAGATAGTCGGTGGTGGCATCGGCATTGCGCACGGTGGCCAGCGTCTGAGCGGCAGCCTGATAGTTCTTGTTCAGGATCTGGGCCAGGGCGGCGCTGTTGGTGGCCAGCTTGCCGAAGTCCTGCTCAGCCTGTGCGTAGAGGCCCTGGGCCAGATGCAGGTTGCCCAGCACCTCGTTCAGACCGTTGGCACCGGTAGCTTGGGAGATGAGCTCCTCGGCATACTTGATCTCTCCCTGCTGCAGAGCTACCAGACCCATGTTGGCGTTGGTCTCAGGCAGGCTCTTGTCGACGACGAAGGCCTTCTCCAGCCAGCCGGCAGCCTCGTTGTAGTTGCCCTTTTCATACTCGATGAGAGCGATGTTGTTGAAGGCGCGTCCGTCTTTGTTATACAGCTGCGCAGCCTTCTTGTAGGCGTTCTCAGCCTGGTTGAGGTCGTCGCCGTAGAGGGTAGCGGCATAGAGCAGCTCCTCGACGCTGAGCTGTGAGGCGTCGGCAGCCAGCTGGTCCTTGATCTGCTGGTCGTTGCGGCCCACCACGTCATAGTTGATGGTCATGCGGGCGCGGCGCAGCTGTGGCAGGATGCCGTCGGCCAGCTCGCGGAAGGCACTGCTGATGTTCTTGATCTGCTGTTCACGCTCCTCGGGATCCTGATACATCGACAGCACGCGCAGAATGACGTCCTTGTCCTGGATGTTGGAGGCGCTCACCAGCTCCTGGAAGCCTTCCCAGTCCTCGGCGGTGTATTTCGTGTCGAGGGGAGCGTCGGTCTTCGTCTTCTTCATCTCCTGCCTCACGTAGTTGGCGGCAGCATCCTGACGCTGTCCGGCCAGGCGCTCGTTGATTTGGTATCCGCCGTCGGGCGATGCGTATGCCGACACCTCCACGCCGTCTATCACCAGCTTCTCCTGGTCGGCAGCAATCTCTTTGAGCAGGCGCACAAACTCCTGCACGCTGTTGTTCTGCAGCTCCGAGCGGCGCAGGTTGGCCTGACCGATGAGGAATTTCACGTTGGCTTCCTGTTTCTGGTTGATGACGCGCTGGAATCCGTCGAGGGCACGAGCGGGATGGGCTGTGGCCAGTGTGCGCTTGTAGAGCTCACTGGTGGCGATGACGCCGTTGGCCACTTTCACCTCGGGCACCTTCACGCTCTTGTTGCCTACCTTGGCCTTGAAGGTGAGGAAGAGCTCGCTCTGTGCCATGTCAGGCTGATAGTCGAAGGTGTTCTTCATGGCATAGCGGCCGCCCACGCGGTAGGAGATGGTCTGGTCGTTGCCGCGCACCTTCTCACCCTGGAACGTGGCGGGCTGGCCCTTTAAGGTCTGGAGACCATTGGATGTCTTGAAACGCAGCTCGGGGGTGACGGTGACCACGGCTTTCTTCTTCATGTAGTTCTCGGGGAACACACCGTTGATGGTGGCTGCCACCTGCCCTGCCTGCGTCTCAAGCGGGTTGGGCGTGACTGTGAAGTTCTTTGACGAGAGAGCGCCAAGCTTTCCCGAACAGGACGTCAGCAGCACGGCGGCTGCCGACAGTGCAAACACTAATGTCTTTTTCATTGTTCTTGTCGTATAATTTGTTTGAATATTGATCTTTCTTCTGTGGAATTGTGCAAAGTTACACATTATTCTTATTAACGCACGCGAGAGGCGCTTATTTTTTGGTTTTATTAAGTATTATGGCGTCTTCTTCGAGAAGAATCCTATGCGGTGGTTGCGGCCCTTGCGGCCGAGGGAGCGCAGCTGATAGACGCCGTCGGGCAGGGCAGTGACGTCGAGCTTGTCGGTGTAGGGGAAGACACCGGCGGGCTGTCCGCTCAGCGTCTCCACAATGACGAAGTCGGCATCCAGCGTCTGTCCCTTGTCGGGCAGGGCTATGGGGCGTCCGTCGCTCTTGGCAATGAGTGACGAGGCATATTGCGGCCCAGCGTTAAGCAGCAGCTGGGCGGCGGGGCTCTCTTGGCCGTAGCGGTCCATGGCCGTCACGGCATAGTTCAGGCCTGTGGCGGGCACGAGGAGCGATGTCTCTGTGCGGCGTGTGGCTACCAGATTCTCAGCACGGCTGATATCCACGGGATAGTCCTGCGAGGCATAGACGTTGTAGAGCAGGTAGGGCGCTCCGCTGCGGTCTTCGGCGCCGCTCCAGCTCAGGCGGTTGCCGTCTATGGCGAGCTGCGTGGGAGCCGTCGGCGCTGGCTTGCCCTCCCACGTCATGGGCGGTATGAGAGCCGGCGTGTCGTCGAAGCGCTTGCCCAGGTCATAGACGCCCTTCACATTGTCGGTGAAGAACTTCGAACGGAAGTAGCAGTGTCCCATGCCCAGTTGGCGCACCACGCTCATCTCGCGTTCCACCATGTCGAGCGTCCATTTGCCTTCGCGAGGGTCAAGGAAGTAGATGCCTAAGCCCGGTACGACGGTGCGCCCGTAGGACTTCTCTTGCCAGTCCACGGCGAAGGGGTAGAAGTTGTCACCCTGGAAATACATCATGGGATAGAGCTGGTCCATCAGTCCGGTGCGCAGCCACTCCTGTGCGTCCTGACACACGGCGGTGCGGGCGTTCCATCCTCCTGAGCGATAGCGCGTGAGGTCGTCGTGTTTGCCCACGGGCGAGCACGACATCTTCACCCACGGCTTCTCCTGCTTCACGGCGTTGTGTATGGCCCGCACGATGGCGGTGATGTTACTACGGCCCTGTGCACGCGGCACGCGTATCTTCCATTGGTCAGGATAGCGGATGTAGTCGAGGTGGATGCCGTCCACGTCGTAGTTTCTCACTATCTCGCGGCAGACATTCGCCAGGTAGGCGGCCGTCTGCGGGTGCTCAGGGTTCATAAAGGCCTCGTCGCCGATGCGCTTCAGCAGCTCGGGACGCTTCTTGCGCAACTGCTGCGCCCCTATCTTGTTCCATTTTCCTATGGGCATGGTCACCACCCAGGCATGGCACTCCATGCCGCGGCGGTGGCACTCGTCGATGCAGAACTGCAAGGGGTCGTAGCTAGGCGCCTTGCCCGGCGTGCCCGAGAAACCACCCTCCCACGGCTCCAACTGTGAGGGATAGATGGTGGTGGCCCGCACGCGAGCCTGTACCAAAACCGTGTTGATGCCCGCCTGTTGCAGCTGGTCGAGGGTGCGTCTGAGGTCGCGCTGCTGTTGCTGCTGGTTGGTGGTGAGTGGCCAGTCGAGACCCATGACCACGGTGAGCCATACGGCGCGCACCTCGTGTTTAGGCCTCGGCGTGTCGTCCCAGGGCAGGGTGGGGGACACTTGGGCATTTGCGATGATGGCACCGAAGAATACCAGCAGGATATAGAGAAAATGCTTCATCTGTTTGTTCGTGAAATAGCAAATAACATACAAGGTCGATACTGGCCGAAAGCCATCGAGCATGTTCGAATTGCCGCGGTGCCCCCGTCCTTGTCGCCTTTCGGCTGCAAAGGTATGAATTTTTTTCCAATAAGACATGTTTTTACAGAAAAAAGTCCTTTACAGTTTTGGGCAAGACACTTCTTCGCTATTTGTGGTAGATGGGTAGCAGCCGCTACAGCGGCGGTAGCACTCCAATGAGGTGTGAGGCACTTCCTTCTCTTTTGCCTGTGGTGCTACGTACACTCCAACTATGCTGGCTGAAGTACTTTCTTTCAGAAACGACCGTTGCCTCATCCCGTAAAGAGATGAGGCAACGGCCGTATAGTCAGGGGAAGGGCTGTCACCAGTCTTCCTCCTCTTCCTCTTCGTCCCACACGTTGCGGCGCCGACGGGCAGCGGGGTCTTTCCCGCCGTCCTCATCCACGCCTCGCAGCCCTTGAAGTCACCTATCCGCACAGTATATAAGCGTGTTGAAGAATATCCATTACGAAATATGATTGTTTTGTTTTGTATTGTAATATTAGATTCTAAATAGAGGTAATGATGCAGTGTTTTGATAAGAATAATCCGGAGAGGTTTCACTTTGAAGGGAAAAAAGTCAATGAAATGTGATAAAAAGTGTAAAAATATTGCAAAAAAACACAGCTTGTTAATTTTGTTTTATAGAAAATGCCTAAATTTGCAAATCAAACTTTATAAAATCGTACAATTCTTATTAAATATAATTTATATGGGTGTTAGTAAAGATGTCATAAAGCAGTGTCTAATCAGTAAGCAGCGTGAAGTAGATGAGGCGGTAATAGTGCCTCGCCCCATTGACTTTGAGGAGAAAGGAAACTATGTGATAGTTGGTGTAAGACATGCTGGTAAGTCTTACCTGTTGTACCAGCGTGTGCGCCAACTGCAGGCTGCAGGAATGAGGTGGGACGAAATTCTGTTTGTAGACTTTGAGGATGAACGTTTGGCGGAATTTCAGACAGAGGACTTCAATAGTCTGCTGGAGGCTCATTTGGAATTGTATGGTAAAAAACCGGTGGTGTTTCTGGACGAGGTGCAGAACATTCCGCACTGGGATAAGTTCGTACGGAGGTTGACAGATGCGAAATACAGGGTGTATGTGACGGGCAGCAATGCAAAGATGCTGAGCAAGGAGGTGGCAACTACGTTGGGCGGACGGTTCTTTATCTATGATGCGTACCCATATTCATTCAAGGAATATCTGGCTGCGCAGCTGGTGGAGCTGAAAGAGCATTGGGAGTATGACACGATTCAGAGAAGTGAGGTGAAGCGACATCTGAACGAATACCTCTATTATGGCGGTCTGCCAGAGATACTGTCGTTTAAGAACAAGCGGGCTATGCTGTCGAGCCTGTATCAGAAGATATATCTGGGTGATATCTGTGCCCGAAACAACATCAAGAACGACAGGGTGCTGAACATCCTAATTAAGAAGATGGCGGAGAGCGTGAAGCAGCCACTATCGTTTAACCGACTGAGGAATGTGATCGTAGCAACGGGCTCGTCCATCAGCGTGCCCACTACGATAGACTATGCGGATTACGCATCTGACAGCTGGCTGATACTGCCCATGGAGAATGAGGTGGGGAAACTGACGGAGAAAGAAATGCAGAAGAAATATTATTTTGTTGATAATGGTTTGCTAAACCTGTTCTTGATGAACTCTGAGACGTCGCTGCTGGAAAACATGGTGGCGGTGGAGCTGTGCAGGCGGTTTGGCAAAAAGAATGTGTTTTTCCTGAACGCGGAGAAGGAGATTGACTTCATTGTGCCTGACGAGAAGCTGGCCATTCAAGTGTCGTATAGCATCAAGGAAGAGGCCACTTACAATAGGGAGGTGCCACCACTAGTGAAGTATGCCAAGGCGCACAAGGACTGGAAGTGCCTGCTGATTACGTATGATGAGGAGGGTACGGAAGATGGAATACCTGTAGTGCCCGTTTGGAAGTGGCTGATGGATGTGTGACTTCTAGGGCTAAGAGAGGTCCTACGGCGGAGTGCCACAGGGACAGGTGACTGACATATTGATGCTGATGGTAGGGCACAAAGGGGTCTGACCCTATAGTGCCCTACCGTTCGAGAAAACCTAAAAAGAAAAGAGAAATATGAAAGACAGGTCTTTGAACTATAAGAAAAATCAACTAGACAAATATTATATAAAATGGAAAGAAGAGAATTTATTAAGAAAGCTGCAATTGCTGCCGCTGGTGCGGCAGTAGTGTCGCCCGTGTCGGCAATGATTAATGCAGATCCGGGTAAGAAGTGCAAAGTGTTGATGATAAACGGCAGTCCGCGCCCCGATGGCAACACCTTCTGCTGCCTTAAGGAGATTGAATCAGTACTGCTGAAACACGGCATCGAATCAGAGATAGTCCAGATAGGCAGGGCTCCCGTCCGCATGTGTATCAACTGCGGCGGATGCCATCAGAATGGCGGCAAGGGCTGTGTGTTCGATGATGATCTGTGCAGCGTCATCACCCAGAAGATGGCCACCGCCGATGCACTCATCGTAGGCACACCAGTGTATTACGGTCAGCCTAATGGCGGAGTTCTCTCACTTATGCAACGACTGTTCTATTCTTCAGGCCGATTGGTTCAGAACAAGCCCGCTGCAGCGTTGGCAATATGTCGCCGAGGCGGAGCTACAGCTACGCTTCAGACTATGAACATGATGTTCGAGATGATGAATATGCCTGTTGTAACATCCCAGTATTGGAACATAGCCTACGGAGCAGGCAAAGGCGAGGTAAAGCTCGATACCGAAGGAATGCAAACCATGCGTACACTCGCCACAAACATGGCCTTCCTTCTCCAGAAGATTCACGCCTCTGGCGATCCATCGCCCAAGCGCGACGAACGCCCCCAATTCATGAACTTCATCAGGTAATAACTATAATCCCCTGCAGCATCATCG
>JAEEPZ010000162.1 GCA_016285055.1 Prevotella sp. | reverse complement strand
CTGGGGTTAGTTAAAAAAAGTCCGAAGGCTTCGGACACTCCGTCCGAAGGCTTCGGACTCGTTGTCCGAAGGCTTCGGACTCTTCGTCCGAAGCCTTCGGACGAAAAATCCGAAATGTAAAGAAAAATTGCGGACTTGAGGAAAAGACATGAATCATCCACGCCAGCGTCCCTTCAATGTCTATCTCATGCTCAGATAAAAAGAAACGGATTCTGTCAGGCTGTTGTCCTGCAGAATCCGTTTCTTTTGGTGCTATGTTTCAGCGGAGCCTGATGGCTACTTCACCACCTTCTTGCCGTTGATGATGTAGAGGCCCTTCACAGCCTTCTCTACACGCTGGCCGCGCAGGTTGTAGATGGCCTGACGGTTCTGTACATTCGTCACATCGGTGATGCCTGTGCTGATCTCTGCAATCTTCACCAGACGGAAATCGCTGAACGATACCCAGTTGCCGCTGTTGCCAGTCTCCACGTTGATGCCTAAAGTGACGATTTCTTTAGCTTCTGTCACGTCGAACTCTACAGACCAGTCGTTCCAGCCTCTGTCAAAGATGCCGCCGGTATTGCCTATTGCCATGATGTCGGTAGCCTTGTCCTTGGCAATCACCTGATAGGTCGTTGTGCCGTTGCCGCGTGCCTTGGCCGTGAAGAGATACTTGCCTGCCGTCAGCTCCACATCCTGTGTGAACTGTGATGCAAAGGCCGTTCCCCAGCTGTTGCTGTCAAAATACGAGTGCGTGTTGTTGTCCTGTCCGTCAGTCCATGACTCATTCGACAAGATTCTGAATTTGCCTGCAGTAAACGTCCATCCCTCTGTGTCTGTCGGTTCTGCGTTGTTGACAATCAGGTTGCTCATGTTCTCCACCTGCGCCCGTCCTGTAGCCAAGGCGTTCGACTCGTAATACTGTCTCAGCAGCTTGTAGATGGTGTTGGCGGCAGCCTGTGCTGCAGCAGCCGTCAGGGGCTCTTCTACGTTGTCAATCGCATCGAGGATGGCGTCGTCGGCGTATGGCAGTTCCACATCGGCAGCTTCTACTGCAGCGACATAGCTGTCGTAGGCCGGTTTGGCAGCCTTGAAGGCGTTGATGGCGTCGCGCAGTGCCAGTGTGGCTTCGTCGTATCCCTCTGGCGTTGTGGGCTCTGCGGTGGTGTAGAGGGTGTACAGCACTTCAGCCTCTTCGGTGATGGCCATGTGCATATAGCTGGGGTCTTCCAGCAAAGCCTTGGCCTCGGCCTTGGCGGCGTCGTAGTCCACCTTGTGCTGTCCGGCCTGTGCCTGCGTGATGACGTTGCCCGGCCCGTAGTAGGTCAGCGACACATTGTCGATGCCCATCCAGTTGGCCACGGCCTCGGTCTGCTCCAGGCCTATCTCCATCGTGTTGCCGGAAACGACGGTCCACACCTCATAGAATGTGGGTGCGCCGGTGGTGAGGAATGTCTTGTCGCTGTTGGCAAAGACAAACTGGCAGTTGTTGGGGTCGGCGAAGTTGTTGACGAAGGCGGCAATCCTCAGCATGTACGTGCCGTTGGGGATGTAGTCGATGGTCTGATACATCTTGTTGGCCGATGGGTTGGGGTCCCAGTTCTCCCAGAAATATCCGGTGAAGTCCCCCTGCTGGTTGTTGGCGCGCGCGTTGTTTTGGAAGGTGCCGGTGCGCTGCCACCCGTTGATGTTGCTGTCGAAGGTGCCGTTCACCACGAATGGTGCTGCCTTGGGACTGGTGGCCGTGGCTCCTTCCACCAAGGCGGCGTTCTCATCCACCTTCTTGATCTTGATGGCCAGCAGAGCGTCTTCCAGTCCCTGCTCGTCGGTCAGCTCAACGTTGTCGATGAAGAACTTGGCGTTGGCTCCTGAGCCCCCGCTCACCGCCTGGCCGCCAATCTGCACGTAGCCCTCGGTGGCTGCTGAAAGCTCGAATACCACATAGTCCACCATCCACTGTCCGCTGGGATAGTTGCCCACTGTCGATTCGAAAGCCTCGCCCTCGGTGGGCACGAAGGCCAGCTTCGAGTTGATTTGCTGTGCGGTGGGGTTGGCGTTGTAGACGTAGGTCAGCAACACGTGCTTGCCTGCGGGCAGTGTCAGCGTGCTGGCCGACTTGTAGGTCTGTGTGCCGCTCCATCCCACGGTGAAGCCCATGCCGTTGCCTCCGAAGCCGTCGAAGTCGGTGGCAGGCGGGGTGACGCCGTTCAACTGTGTCGTCGAGCCGAAGGCAAAGGCGGCGCTATTGCACCAGTTGGCCTGCTGGTCCAGCTTCCATCCTTCGGCCTCGTAGTCGATGCCGGCCAGGCCGTCCTTGGTGTTCTGGTCTTCAGCCGTGGGGGTGCAGCTTTCAAAACCGCCGTTGAAGACCGACTGGGCCTGAGCTGCCATGCCCATTGTCGTTAGGGCAGCGAGCAAGAACGATTTGAGTAGTTTTCTTTTCATAGTCAGAATGTTTTTTAATAAGTTAGTAAAAATGAGGGCTAAACACTCGGCAAAGATACGGATTATTCCTGACATGGACAATTATTTTGAAGTAAAAATGAGGCTTAATAAATGGCAAAACCACCTCTTTGCTGCACAAAAGCGGGCTGTTTGTGCACAAAACGGCGGATTTTGTGCCATAAATTTGGCTGTGTGCGCAAAAAGTCGTACCTTTGCAGCCGCTTTTTAAAAACAGCAATTATTTTTACGACAGAACTACATCGTAACATATTTATTATTTATGGCTTTAAAAATTGTTGTGCTGGCCAAGCAAGTGCCAGACACCCGTAACGTGGGTAAGGACGCCATGACTGCCGAAGGCACTGTCAACCGTGCTGCCTTACCTGCCATCTTCAACCCCGAAGATTTGAACGCCCTGGAGCAGGCCCTTCGCCTGAAGGAGCAGCATCCGGGCTCCACAGTAGGCATCCTCACGATGGGTCCCCCGCGTGCAGGTGAGATTATCCGTCAGGGACTCTATCGCGGTGCCGACACCGGCTGGCTGCTCACCGACCGTCTCTTCGCCGGTGCCGATACCCTCGCTACGTCTTACGCCCTTGCCACCGCCATCAAGAAGATTGGCGATGTGGACATCGTCATCGGCGGTCGTCAGGCCATCGACGGTGACACCGCTCAGGTTGGCCCGCAGGTGGCTCAGAAGCTGGGCCTCAACCAGGTGACTTACGCTGAGGAGGTACTCTCAGTGAAAGACGGTAAGGCTACCATCAAGCGTGTCATCGACGGCGGCGTGGAGACTGTAGAGGCTCCCCTGCCCGTGGTCATCACTGTGAACGGTAGCGCTGCCCCCTGTCGCCCGCAGAACGCCAAGCTGGTGATGAAGTACAAGCGTGCTACCTGTCCCATGGAGCGTCCTGCCGAGGGTACTGCCTACGACTATCTGTACGACGAGCGTCCTGAGCTGACACTGAACCAGTGGAGCGTGGCCGACGTGGACGGCGACGTGAACCAATGCGGTCTTGCCGGTTCGCCCACCAAGGTGAAGGCTATCAAGAACATTGTGTTCCAGGCTAAGGAGAGCAAGACGCTCACGGCCTCTGATGCCGATATTGAGGGAATGATTAAAGAATTGTTGGAAGAGAAAATTATTGGTTAAGAGATATGAATAACGTATTTGTATATTGCGAAATAGAAGGTACTCAAGTACAGGAAGTATCTCAGGAGTTGCTGACCAAGGGCCGCAAGCTCGCCAATGAACTGAAGGTGGAGCTCCATGCCGTTGTTGCCGGTACAGGCATCAAGGGCAAGGTGGAGGACCAGATCCTGCCTTACGGCGTCGACAAGCTGTTTGTCTTCGATGCCCCCGAGCTGTTCCCCTACACCTCGGCTCCCCACACCGACATCCTCGTCAACCTCTTCAAGGAGGAGCAACCCCAGATTTGCCTGATGGGCGCTACCGTTATCGGTCGCGACCTCGGTCCCCGTGTCAGCTCATCGCTGACCTCTGGCCTGACCGCCGACTGCACCGAATTAGAGATTGGCCCGTATGATGACAACAAGAGCGGCAAGCACTACGACCAGCTGCTCTATCAGATTCGTCCCGCTTTCGGTGGAAACATCGTGGCCACCATCGTCAACCCCGACCACCGTCCGCAGATGGCCACCGTGCGCAGCGGCGTGATGCAGAAGGCCGTCTATGAGGGCGACTGCAAGAAGGAGGTCGTCTATCCCGAAGTCTCTAAGTATGTCAGCCCCGAGGCTTTCGTTGTGAAGGTGCTCGACCACCATGTGGAGGCTGCCAAGCACAACCTGAAGGGCGCTCCCATCGTCGTCGCCGGTGGCTATGGCATGGGCTGCAAGGAGAACTTCGACATGCTGTTCCAGCTGGCCAAGGTACTGCACGGTGAGGTGGGCGGCAGCCGCGCTGCCGTCGATGCAGGCTGGCTCGACCACGACCGTCAGATTGGTCAGACCGGCGTCACCGTCCATCCGAAGGTGTACATCGCTTGCGGCATCAGCGGACAGATTCAGCACATCGCCGGCATGCAGGACTCGGGCATTATCATCAGCGTCAACAGCGACCCCGATGCTCCTATCAACAAGATTGCCGACTACGTCATCGTTGGTACCGTTGAAGAAGTCGTGCCCAAACTGATCAAGTATTATAAGCAGAACTCGAAGTAAAAATGAAGAAACAAGTTCTATTCCTACTTCTGTATGCAGCTCTCGTCGTCGCGTCCGTTTGGCTGTCGCTCGACCCGAATAAGGCAACATGGAGAAGAGTCCTCAATGAGGTGATTGCAATCTATTTCTCTATTGCTTTCTACAGGGTATGTATAAACTTGGATAAAGAAAAAGAATAATTATGGCAAACTATTATAGCGATCATCCTGAGATCGGGTTCTACTTGAACCATCCCCTGATGGCTCGTATCGTCGAGCTGAAGGAAAAAGGCTTTGCTGACGCAAAGGAATATGACTATGCTCCCGTTGACCTGGGCGATGCCATCGAGAACTACAAGCAGATTCTCGACATCACCGGCGACGTGGCTGCCAACATCATCGAGCCTAACTCTGAGAGCGTCGACCTCGAAGGTCCGCACCTCGAGAACGGCCGCATGATTTACGCCAGCAAGACTTACGAAAACCTCGACGCCACCCGCAAGGCCGGCCTGTGGGGTGTCTCCATGCCCCGCCGCTACGGCGGTCTGAACCTGCCCAACGTCATCTTCTCCATGCTCTCTGAGATGATTTCGTCGGCCGATGCCGGTTTCCAGAACATCTGGAGCCTGCAGAGCTGCATCGACACCCTCTATGAGTTCGGATCCGAGGAACAGCGTCAGAAGTACATCCCCCGCGTCTGTGCCGGAGAGGGCATGTCGATGGACTTGACCGAGCCCGATGCCGGCTCCGACCTGCAGCGCGTCATGCTGAAGGCCACCTTCGACGAAAAGGAGAACTGCTGGCGCCTGAACGGCGTGAAGCGCTTCATCACCAATGGCGACAGCGACATCCACCTCGTGCTGGCCCGCTCGGAGGAAGGCACGAAGGACGGCCGCGGCCTGTCGATGTTCATCTACGACAAGCGTCAGGGCGGCGTCAACGTGCGCCACATCGAGCACAAGCTCGGCATCCACGGCAGCCCCACCTGTGAGCTGACTTACAAGAACGCCAAGGCAGAGCTCTGCGGCTCGACACGTCTCGGTCTTATCAAATATGTGATGGCCCTGATGAACGGCGCCCGCCTCGGCATCGCCGCACAGAGCGTCGGCGTGGAGCAGGAGGCTTACAACGAGGGCCTGGCCTACGCCAAGGAGCGCCAGCAGTTTGGCGACAAGATCATCAACTTCCCCGCCGTCTACGATATGCTCAGCCGCATGAAGGCCAAGCTCGATGCCGGCCGCTCGCTGCTCTACGAGACAGCCTGCTACGTCGACGTCTACAAGTGCTTGGAGGACATCGAGCGCGACCGCAAGCTCACCCCCGAGGAGAAGCAGGAGATGAAGAAATACCAGCGCCTGGCCGATGCCTTCACCCCGCTGGCCAAGGGCATGAACTCAGAGTATGCCAACCAGAACGCCTACGACGCCATCAGCATCCACGGCGGCTCGGGCTTCATCATGGAGTACAAGAGCCAGCGCCTCTATCGCGATGCTCGCATCTTCTCTATCTACGAGGGCACGACACAGCTGCAGGTCGTCGCCGCTATCCGCTACATCACCAACGGCACCATGCTCAACAACATCAAGGACATGCTGGCTGGGCTTGAGGTGAGCGAATCACTCGCAGGTTTGAAGGCCCGTGTCGAGCGTCTCATCCCCGTCTATGAGGAGGCTCTCGCCAACGTGAAGGGCCTGGAGAATCAGGAGGCACACGACTTCCTGGCCCGCCGTCTCTACGACATGACCGCCGAGCTGGTGATGAGCCTGCTCATCATCCGCGATGCCGCCAAGGCTCCCGAGATGTTCGAGAAGAGCGCCAACGTCTACGTGCGCATGGCCGAGGAAGATGTGCTTGGCAAGAGCGCTTACATCAAGGCCTTCCGTGTAGAAGACCTCGACAGCTTCCGCGCAGTAGCCAAGGAAACGGAGGCATAAGGCTCAATGAACTGTAGGTCATCGTATGGCTCTTGCAACGTCATGCGATGACCTTCTTTTTTAATCATCATAAAACCCGCTATGACTGCTCACATTCCCACTGCTGGCCTCATCGGCGTCGTCTGTGGCGACGTCATGGGCTTGCCCTACGAGTTCAGGGGCACCCGCACCAAGGACTATCACTTCGAGTTGAAACTCCGTGACTTCTCTGACGACACTATCCTCACCGTCGCCATCGCCCGCTGGCTGATGGGCGAGCGGACAAGGGAGGCACTGCGACAATACCTGCTGGAGTATGCCCAGCGCTTTAAGGACAAAAACGTGTGGGGACGTGGCTTTATGGCTTGGGTAGAGTCGGGGGGCACACTCGACCGCAAAGGCGTGGCCAGCAATGGCGCTGCCATGCGCGTCACGCCCATCGGCTATGCCAGCGACGACCTGCAGGAGGTGCTGCGCCTGGCCGAGTTGTCGGCCCGCGTCACCCACGACAGCGATGAGGCTGCCCGTGGTGCTCAGGCCGTCGCCGCTGCCGTGTTCCTTGCCCGCACAGGCCATAGCAAGGCCGAGGTGCGCAGCTACACCGAGCAGACTTTCGGCTACGACCTCAGCCGCACGGTGGACGACATACGCAAGGACTATCAGTTCGAGATACTCTGCGACCGCTGCGTGCCGGAGAGCATCATCTGCTGGCTGCAGAGCGACACCTATGAAGAGACGGTGCGCAACGCCGTTTCACTGGGCGGCGACGCCGACACCATGGCCGCCATCGCCGGCGGCATCGCTGCTGCCACGCCCGGCATGGAGGTGCCCGCAGCCCTGGCAGAGCCTTGCTTCCACCTGCTGCCCGACGATTTTGTCAGGATTATTTGGCAGTTTGAGAATTTCGTCGTATCTTTGCAGTCTAAGTCTTGAAGCAATGAAAAAAGTTCTCTGTTCCCTCTTCCTTGCTCTTGTGGCCGTCACGCTGCAGGCGCAACAGCCCAATGGCCTGCCCGCTGACACGCTGGGCTTTGATAACTTGCCCGATCCCACCGCCAATGCTGAGAAGGTGGTGGACAACACGCCCGACTCGATAGCCAAGGCACTGTCGGCCAGACCCGCGCCAGGCTCCACAAGGGTGGGGCAGAACCCCGTCATGTTCCTCGTGGGCAACAGCACCATGCGCAACGGCACCATGGGCAATGGCAGCAATGGCCAGTGGGGCTGGGGCTATTACTTCCCGCAATATTTCAACGCCACGAAGATCACAGTGGAGAACCAGGCCTTGGGCGGCATGTCCACACGCACGTTCTATACCGACCTGTGGCCTGCCGTGCGTGACGCCGTGAAACCCGGCGACTGGGTTGTTGTCTCGATAGGCCACAACGATGGCGCCGATTTCTTCGATGCCAGAAGGGCCCGCGGCGTCATTCCCGGCGTTGATCCTGACACGATGGTGACGGGCT
>JAEEPZ010000161.1 GCA_016285055.1 Prevotella sp. | reverse complement strand
CGTGAACTCCTGTGTCCGGCTGCCGCCCACGACGAAGGTGGTGTCGGCCCAGCCGAAGCTGCTGAACGAGAAGGTCTCGGCGTCGAGTTTCGTCAGGTCGAGCGTGTCGGTGACGAAGACCTCGTTGGCAGGTGCCGATGCCGTCGACTTGTTCTCGAAGGTTATCATATACGGCATCTGGTGGATAGGCTGGATGTAATGCTTGTCGTCGTCAGGTCCCCACGGGCCGATCATCTCGTTGGGGTCGTAGCTCATTACAGCTTTCAGACGAACATATTCATTAGTCATCTGCATACAACTGGCCACAGAAATAACTTCACCATATAAATTCCATATTCCCGAAGCACACCAAGTAAAAATAGCAGAAGCTCCAAAGGTTTTTATGCTAGCAACAGTTCCAACGCAGGATATGACAGAATTGACAAGGCAGACATGCATGTTGGCCGCTGCCCAGTCGTGAAAATCTTTTGTGGCTTCTTTGTATTTTTCTATATTGTAAACGCAACCTAAATAAGGAACTCCGCTAATAGCCGTGTCTTTAAACCATCCCCAAATGTAATCCTTAAAAAAACATTCAGCAATAGAGGGCTGCCAACGGTCATGTACCTTCACTTCACCAGGCAATGGATCATCGCCTGAAGCTCGTGTAGTGGCTGCATTTTCCAATGCCTCCTCGCTGAATGCGCCCCACGGCGGACATACGCCGTAGGCAATGTGGAAGTCTGTAAATTCTGCATTGGTTTTCAGTTTAATATTGAACGACCGATGTTCCACACTGTTGGGGCCAATGTAGGGTATGTTGAGCATGAAGAAACGCATGGGACCATACTCCGGTGTGTTGATGACCACCCCGTTTTCAAACTCTTTGGTAAATTCTATTATTTCCGGCTCAATGCCATCGCATCGGTTGATAATGGGGAAATCGAAAGTCACTTCGAGGTTTCCGTTGTCGCTTAAAAAGAGAACAATAGGCGTGTTGTAAGCTGCTATATTCGATGAATTTGTCAAGTCTATTCTGTATCGCTCATACCTATTATTCAAGAACCTGCCGCGTCCGACAATTTTCATGCTAACATTAGGCTCTTCGCCTTCCTCTACGGTAAAAGCATTTTGCAGGGTGTCGGTACCAACTATCACGTCGTATTTTCCCACTGGGGCCTCTAAGAGGTTGAAACAGGCCGGAGCGAGTTCGTCAAGCGATGCAATCTTTCCTGAGTCGTAGTTGCTTGGTAGGAGCCATTTACCCTCAAACTCCTTGCTGCCCTGCTTCAGTACTACTCGTGGCTTGCTGCTGTTTGTAAGTTTGTAGCCACCCTGTATTTTTATTTCTACGACATCATTCTGTCCTACTGTATTAGGGAACACCTTGCTGAGTCCGCTGACAGCAAACTGCTTGGCCACAGGTGCGAAGGCATTGGTCTCTTTGCCGTTGCCCTTGGCCACCATCCAGAAGGTGTAGTTGCCAGGATGTCCGTTGTAGTTCACGCTCTCGTGCTTCTTCCAGCTCTCGTTGTAGGCGCCGAGCGTCGTGGGGCTGGGCTTGAACCACCAATAGACCTCGCCGTCGGGGGTTACGTCGTTCACATAGACGGTGGTGCCCTTCGTGTCCTTGGTCAGTGCGAAGTCGGCCTTGGGCAGGTTGATGCCGTTGTGCTCCACGAGGGGCGCATCCATCAGTGGAACGGGGTCGTTGTGGTACTGGCTCTCGTCGCGCAGTGTGCCGTCGAAGGTGAGCAGCAGGCGGCAGTCCTTGTCCGTGGCGTCGGGCTTGCCGTAGATGTGCCGGTGGATCTCGTCGAGGGTCAGCGCACGGCTGTAGATGGCGAAGTTGTCGATGAGTACTTCGCCGTCATTTTGGGTTCCGGAGCGGCCGATGAGGATGGGGTTGTTGCCCATCAGAATCTTGCCGTGCTCGGTGCGCGTGTTGTAGGGCAGGCCGTCGATGTAGAAATGTACATTGTTCTCTGCGACGTTGGAGTCGTAGGTCATGGCCACGTGGTGCCACTGTCCCAATTCGCGGATGAGGTATGTCCATGGTGTGAACAAGCCGCCGCCATTGCTCTTCTCGGGGTGTACGCAGCCGTTGAAGGAATATCCTCCGGGGGTGGCGCCACCCGCCATGTAGTAGAACTCCAAGTACCAGCCATTAAACCCGGTTGAACCGCCAAGGCTGGCACTATTATTGTTCAAACTGGCAAAGCTGAAGTTACCGCCTGGCGCGTCGAAGCGCACCCATGCCTCAACGGTGATGGCCTCGCTGGTGGCCTCGATGCTGGGCGACATGGGGATGACGATGTCGTTCCTCACGGTGTTGGCCAGATGGTAAGCCATCTCCTTGGTTTTTGCAGGCACTTCGGGACGCTCCACACGGCGATGGCAGATATTCCAGAAGTAGCCGTCGTAGCTGGCGATACCAGCCTGGTGGGGGCTGTACTGCATGAACCAGTGCTCGGTGCCCTCGCTGTCGAAGATCACGGTCAGTGCCTCGTTGTTCCAGTCCCTGTAGGGGTCCCACGACTGGTCGCCCTTGCGGAAGTTGCGGCAGACGGTCTCGAAGCCGTCCTTCGTCTCCATGTAGAAGCCCTGCTCGCCGGTAACAATGACGTGGCGGCCCGACGGGTCGTCGGGAGCGATGGTGAAGCGGAAGGCAGAGTTGTTTAGCTCGTAGGTGTCGAAGCAGCGGCGCTGCTGCTGCCACGTCTTGCCGCCGTCGTGCGAGTACCACAGCGTGCGGTGGGTGACGCGGCCCCAGCGACCGTTCTCGCCTGTCCAGCGGTAGCCCATCACATAGAGGTTGTCGCCCTTGCCGGCGATGGTCATCGTGCCCGAGTCATAGCTGTCGGGCAGATACTTTGGCTCTCCCCAGGTCTTGCCGCCGTCGGTTGAGCGCTGATAGACAATCATTTCCTCATCGCCGTCGTCGAGCTTGCCGTAGTAGATGAGGTCGATGGTATTGCCCTGCATCACCATCTGCGGACGGTAGCCGGGCATGTTGCTCCAGTAGTTATATTTACCAGTGCCCCGCTGTGTCACGTTTTGCGTGACGAGCGTCTTGCCGCCGTCGGATGACGAGTTCAATAGGACTTTGGTACTTTTATCGTCGTCCCAGCACACCATCGTCCACTTGCCGTCCTGCACCTGAAGGTCGGCTATCTGATGGAAACTGGGATATGTACGACGCTCGCCGAACGGGTAGCCCTCCAGCTGCCATTTCAGCAGTTGGAAGTTCTGGCCGCCGTCGGTGCTGGTGTAGGCACGCAGTTCCTTGCGCCCGGTGCCGTCACTGTGATGCGTGGCGAACACAACAGTCTGCCCGTCGCTACCTGCGTAGTACATGTTGAGGTGCTGCGTGACGGAGCCTGTGCCAAACTGCTCCAGGTCGACGGTCGTGAACGATGCGCCGCCGTCGGTGCTGCGTGCAAAGCGCAGCTTCCAGCGGTCATCGGCATCTTTCGACGGACAGAAGATGTACACGCTGCTGCCGCTGACAGCCAGCAGGTGGTTGTTCTCCCGATAGAGCTTCTCCGTCGAGGTGCTGATGAGCCTAGCCTCCTCCCATGTGCGGCCCAGGTCGGTGCTGCGGCGGTAGTACATGCGATAGTTGCCCTCGGCGTCCTTGCCGTTCTCCTGCCACAGCAGATGGATGGTCTTGCCGCTGGTCTCCACCTCCATGGGGAAGAGACTGGTGGAGTACGCCGTGATGTCGGTCACGCCGTAAGTGAGGTTCTGCCAGCCGCCCCACTCGGAGGGTAGCGACTGCTTCAGGTTGTCGGCAGCCTGTGCCGCCGCCAACATCGGCACCGCAAGGAGTGCCAGCTTGATGAGTAGTTTATTCATAATGATTACAAGGTTGTGATGATACTTTATGCAAATGTAAGCATATCTCCTTGTTAAGCAACTATCAAAACGCAGGAAACGACTATCAATTCACGGAAATGATAGCCGTTTACGCCTATTTTCCAATCAAGTAGTAGGCAAACGAAGTAGTTTTATTCCTACTTTCGCTTTCCTACCGCTCACAACCACCGTACATGCGGTTCCGCATACGGCGGTTCTTAACCTGTATTATTCATGGCGTGGCACCCGCTGAGAAAAGCCAAAGCCTGTTAAAAGTGTACAGAGCCGAGCGCGTGATAAATTATTGATAATTCGTGTTTTTATAAAAAGCAATTAAATGGCCATGAGTAATGTGGGTTAGTGTCTTTCGATGTTCATAAACACAAAGCCGCCGGAAGCTCTGGTAGACTCCGGCGGCAATTGGTTTTGAGGTATTTTGCGGTAGTGTTTACACCAGGTCGGCACGGCCCTTCACCTCTTCGAGCACGGCCTTGGCCAGAGCTGAAGACAGCGGAGCATGGTGGCTGTACTCCATGGAGCTGGTGGCACGGCCGCTGGTGATGGTACGCAGGGCTGTGACGTAGCCGAACATCTCTGAGAGGGGCACCTTGGCCTTGATGACACGGGCACCGCTGCGGGCCTCGTCCATGCCCTCCACCTGGCCGCGACGCTTGTTCAGGTCGCCGATGACGTCGCCCATGTTCTCCTCGGGTGTCACCACCTCGAGCTTCATGATGGGTTCCATCAGCACGGGCTTAGCCTTGGCGCAAGCCTCCTTGTAGGCCATCTGGGCTGCAATCTCGAAGGAGAGCTGGTCGGAGTCGACGGGGTGGAAGCCACCGTCGACGACGGTCACCTTCAGTGAGTCGAGCGGATAGCCGCCGAGGATGCCGTTCTTCATGGCTGCCTCGAAGCCCTTCTGGATGCTGGGGATGAACTCCTTGGGGATGTTACCGCCCTTCACCTCGTTGACGAACTGCAGTCCGCCGTTGGCCTTGATGTCGTAGTCCTCGTCCACGGGGCCCACCTGCACGAGCATCTTGGCATACTTACCGCGACCGCCCGACTGCTTCTTATAGGTCTCGTCAACCTCCACGGTCTTGGTAATGGCCTCCTTGTAGTTCACCTGGGGCTTGCCCTGGTTGCACTCCACCTTGAACTCGCGCTTCAGGCGGTCGATGATGATATCGAGGTGCAGCTCGCCCATACCACTGATGATGGTCTGTCCGCTCTGCTCGTCGGTGCGCACGGTGAAGGTGGGGTCTTCCTCGGCCAGCTTGGCCAGACCGTTGTCCAGCTTGGCGATGTCGGCCTGACTCTTCGGCTCCACGGCAATCGAGATGACCGTGTCGGGGAAGGTCATCGACTCGAGCACGATGGGCTTCTCCTCGTCACAGAGGGTGTCGCCGGTGCGGATGTCCTTGAAGCCCACTCCTGCGCCGATGTCGCCGGCGTCGATTGACTCCATGGGAATCTCCTTGTTGGAGTTCATCTGGAAGAGGCGGCTGATGCGCTCCTTCTTGCCCGAACGGGGGTTGAAGACGTAGGAGCCGGCCTTCACGCTGCCTGAGTAGACGCGGAAGAACACCAGGCGTCCCATGTAGGGGTCGGTGGCAATCTTGAAGGCCAGTGCGGCCGTGGGCTCGTCCTCGCTGGGCTTGCGGTCTTCCTCTTCCTCAGTCTGCGGGTTCGTACCCTTGATGACCTCCACGTCGACGGGAGCGGGCAGGAAGGCGCACACATAGTCGAGCAGGGGCTGCACGCCCTTGTTCTTATAGCTGGAGCCGCACACCATGGGCGTGCACTGCATGGAGCAGGTGCCCTTGCGGATGGCAGCCATGATCTCTGCCTCGGTGATGCTGGCGGGGTCATCGAAGTATTTCTCCATCAGGGCCTCGTCGTACTCAGCGGCGGCCTCGAGCAGCTTGTTGCGCCACTCGTCGCACTCGTCGCGCAGGTCGGCGGGAATCTCCTCGATGTCGTACTCAGCGCCCATGGTCTCATCGTGCCACAGGATGGCCTTCATCTTGATGAGGTCCACCACGCCCTTGAAGTTCTCCTCAGCGCCGATGGGCACCTGGATAACAACGGGGTTGGCACCGAGGATGTCGCGCATCTGCTGCACGGTCTCGAAGAAGTCGGCACCCGAGCGGTCCATCTTGTTCACGTAGCCTATGCGGGGCACGTTGTATTTGTCGGCCTGACGCCACACGGTTTCCGACTGCGGCTGTACGCCATCGGCGGCGGAGTAGGTAGCCACAGCACCGTCGAGGACGCGGAGCGAGCGCTCCACCTCAGCGGTGAAGTCGACGTGTCCCGGAGTGTCGATGAGGTTTATCTTAAATTTTTTGTTGTTCCACTCCCAATAGCAGGTGGTGGCAGCACTGGTGATGGTGATGCCTCTCTCCTGTTCCTGTGCCATCCAGTCCATGGTGGCAGCGCCGTCGTGCACCTCGCCAATCTTGTGGGTCTTGCCCGTATAGAAGAGGATGCGCTCGGAGGTGGTGGTCTTACCGGCATCGATATGAGCCATGATGCCGATGTTGCGTGTCAGATGCAAATCTTGTTTTGCCATATTCTAAAAACAATCTCCTTAAATGAACTATTATCCTAAATCAAATATCCTAAATCAAAAGTGAGAAAGAAATTGGAAGGAATCAGGAGAAATAGACCTCAGAAATAAGAATAATAACTCTTTATCATTTCTGATGTAGCTATTTCTGATTCTTTTCAATTTCTTTCTTAAAGCATTTTCTATATGATTAGAAGCGGAAGTGTGCGAAGGCACGGTTGGCCTCTGCCATACGGTGCATGTCCTCCTTACGTTTGAAGGCACCGCCCTGATTGTTGAAGGCATCCATAATCTCAGCAGCGAGCTTGTCGGCCATCGATTTGCCGCTACGCTTGCGTGCGAAGCTAATCATGTTCTTCATAGAGACACTCTCCTTGCGGTCGGGACGAATCTCGGTAGGCACCTGGAATGTGGCACCGCCGATACGGCGGCTCTTCACCTCCACCTGCGGGGTGATGTTGTCGAGGGCCTGCTTCCAAATCTCCAGCGGAGTCTTCTCGGCATCCTTCATCTTTCCCTTCACTATCTCGAGGGAGTTGTAGAAAATCTCATACGACTTGGTCTTCTTGCCGTCGTACATCAGGTGGTTCACGAACTTCGACACCTTTGTGTCGTTAAATACGGGATCCGGCAGGATCACACGCTTCTTTGGTTTTGCTTTTCTCATTGTTTGTTTTTACTGTTTTTGTCTGCCAGGGCTGTTCTCTTCTTTTGTCTTCAACGCCCACACTCGGGCATTTACTCAACCTTTTCTTAAGATTTCTCCAGCAAAACGATTCTTTCTCTTTGGTTGGACAGGTTGCTTGTCTGTCTCTTTTGTTGGGACAGGCCGCTTGTCTGTCCGTAATCTGAGTTTTGTAAGTTTTTGAGTTTTTGAGTTTTTTTGAGCTATAGAGTTCTTCTTTTATTTGTATCCTGATAATCTCATCATCAGTTTTTTCCTCCTCCCGGTTCTGAGCCTGCTCATCACCGAGCACTCATGGAACCTAAAAACTCAAAAACTCACTTCACTCTTCTTACTTTTTCTTGGCGTTCTTCTGAGCCTTCGGACGCTTGGCACCGTACTTCGAGCGGCGCTGCAGGCGGTTGGCCACACCGGCGGTATCGAGCGTACCGCGGACGATGTGATAACGCACGCCGGGGAGGTCCTTCACACGACCGCCGCGCACCAGCACGATGCTGTGCTCCTGCAAGTTGTGTCCCTCTCCGGGAATGTAACTGTTGACTTCCTTCTGGTTAGTCAGACGAACACGGGCTACCTTACGCATAGCCGAATTAGGCTTCTTAGGTGTCGTGGTGTAGACACGCACGCAGACGCCACGACGCTGGGGACAGTTGTCCAAAGCGGGTGACTTCGACTTGTCTACGATCACCTTTCTGCCTTTGCGAACCAATTGTGAAATTGTAGGCATAATTAAATTTACGTTTTTGTTATTTATATATATTATTTGTAAGATGTCAATACATTATAATACTCCCTCGTCACATAAGGGTGTAATTCGGGCTGCAAAGGTACAATTTTTATATGGAACAGCCTAAAGAGTACAGCAAAAAAGAACAATATGTTAGGAATTATTAACACGGTGAACGTTTTTTAACGCTTTTATGCGGACATTGCAGC
>JAEEPZ010000035.1 GCA_016285055.1 Prevotella sp. | reverse complement strand
GAAGATGTAGATGTTGGGGCGGCGTTTGTAGTTGGTGCGTGCGTTGCTCTCGCCGTAGTAGTGCTGACGGCGGTCGTCGCGCTTGGCGGCTTTCTCCTGCTCCTCGGCCAGGCGGCTGGCCTCTTCGCGGCTCTGCTGCTTCAACATGCGCTCCTCCATGCCGTCCACGTTCTGCATGCCGAAGCCCGTGGCGAGGATGGTGACCTTTACCTTCTTGCCCAGGTCGGGGTCGATGGCCACGCCCCACTTGATTTCGAAGTCGCCGAACTTATCCATGAACTCGTGCACGTAGTTCATCTCCTCCATCATGAAGTTGTCCTTCGAGTCCTTCTGGTGCGAGAAGGAGATGTTGAGCAGTATCTTCTTCGAGTTGAAGATGTCGTTGTCGTTGAGCAGCGGCGAGTTGAGTGCGTCGTCGATAGCTTTCTTCACACGGTCCTCTCCTTCGCCGTATCCTGTTGACATGATGGCCACGCCGCCGTCCTGTAGCACGGTCTTCACGTCGTTGAAGTCGAGGTTCATGGTGCCGTGCAGGGTGATGATCTCTGCGATAGACTTTGCAGCCACGCTCAGTGTGTCGTCGGCCTTTCCGAAGGCGTCGAGGAAGGAGAGGTCGGGGTAGATCTCGCGCAGACGCTCGTTGTTGATGACAAGCAGAGCGTCAACGTGCTTCGACATCTCTTCCACGCCGTCGAGTGCCTGGTCAATCTTCTTGTTGCCCTCGAAGCGGAAGGGTATGGTGACGATGCCTACGGTGAGGATGCCCATGTCTTTCGACGCCTTGGCTATGACGGGAGCGGCGCCTGTGCCTGTTCCTCCGCCCATGCCAGCTGTGATGAAGGTCATGCGTGTGCCGTCGTTGAGCATGTTTTTTATGTCGTCGATGCTCTCCTCTGCTGCTGCCCTTGCCTTTGCCGGCCGGTTGCCGGCTCCCAGTCCCTCGCTGCCCAGCTGCAGCTTGACGGGCACGGGTGAGTCGTTGAGTGCCTGGTTGTCGGTGTTGCACACTACGAAGGTCACGTCGTGTATGCCTTCACGGTACATGTGGTTGACGGCGTTACCGCCACCGCCGCCTACGCCGATGACTTTGATGATGCTGTGCTTCTCTTCGGGCACGCCAAAGTCTACTAATATCTCGTTGTCCATGGTGATAATGCTTTTTTAATGCTTAATGCTTAATGCTTAATTCTTAATGCTTAATTAATGCTTAATGCTATGGTTTATTCGTCCTTTGTGAGGTCTTCGATGAATCGTCCGAGTCCGCGGCGTGCTTTGTTGTACCAGCGGTTTTCCTTCTTGCGCTGTCGCTCTGCGGCTTCTTCCTCCTCCTGTTTCTGTCGTGCCAGTCGGTCTTCCTCTTCCTTCTTGCGCCGTGCCTCTTCGGCAGCTTTCTCTTCCTCCTGTGCGGTGCGTATGGTGCCTGTCTGCATCTCGTTGGCCTGACGTGCGCGGCGCTCGGGCACTGTCGGGGTCTCGCTGTCCATTTGCTGTTCGAAGAGGTCTCCTGTGCGGTTGATGCCGATGCCGGCGCAGTTGATGTCGCCCTTGAGCAGCAGTCCCAGCACGGTGTTGAACATGCCGTTGCGGGCTTTCAGCATGTCGTTGCCGCTGTTGATGGTGGTGGTCACAAACTTTGCCACGCGCACCTTGTCGATGCGGGTGTAGGTAGAGACGGCCTTCTCGATGTTGCGCATGTTCGAGCCGCCTCCTGTGAGGATGATGCCGCCGAGGAGCTTGTCGCTGTACTCCGAGGGTATCTGGTAGCTGGCGTTCTCGATAATCTCCTGCATACGGGCTTCGACTATCTGTATGAAGCGCCGGCTCTCCACCTGTCGCTCGGGGTCGATGCTGTACTTCAGCGTGGGGTCGATGTCATTGTTCTCGGTGTAAGCGCAGCCATATTTCAGCTTCATCTGCTCAGCGTCGGCCTCCTCCATCTGCAGCGAGGCGATGTCCTTGGTGACGTTGTTCGAGCCCAAGGGGATGACGGCGAGATGGCGCAGCACGTTTTTCCAGAAGACGGTGACGGTGGTGGTGTCGGCACCGATGTCCACCAGCACGCATCCTGAGCGTTTCTCTGCTTCTGTCAGTACGGCGTTGGCCAGTGCCAAGGGTGCGAGATACATCTCTGCCACCTTGATGCCGGCTATCTCGAAGCAGCGGTTCAGGTTCTGGAAGAAAGCCTTGCGCACGAGGATGTTGAGGAAATTGCCCTCGAGCCTTGAGGCACGTATGCCGACGGGGTCCATCTGCAGCTGTGCGTCCACGCGGTATTCCTGTTCTGCGACGTCGAGGATTTTCTGGTCGGGATATTCCAGCGAGAGGTTCTCGTCCATGAGCTCCACCACCATCTCCTGTGTGATGATGGCCGTTCCGTCTTGCGACATGCCCGAGAGGTCGCGCTGCACGCTGTTGCGCACTGAGCGCAGCGACTGTCCGCCCACGCCCACGAAGACCTGAAGGATACGCGCCTCCAGCTGCATCTCGAGTTTCTTCACCATCGTCTGTAGGCACTGGGCCGTCTTGTCGATGTTGTACACCACGCCCTTGCGGATGAACGACGAGGCGTCCTCCTTGATGATAGCCAGCACCGAGATGCTGCCGTCGGGCTTCTTCTGTCCGGCAATGCCTACGACTTTCGATGAGCCGAGCTCGATTGCCACAATAAAGTCTTTCTGTTCTGCTGCCATATTTTTGTCGTTTTTTTGCGTTATTTCCGTTTTTTCCGTTATGTCGTTATCTCGTTATTACGTTATCTCGTTATCACGTTGCCTCGTTATTACGTTGCCTCGTTATTACGTTATTACGTTATAACGTTATAACGTTATTACGATGTTTCGTTATCACGTTATCACGATGTTTCGTCATTTCGTTATCACGCCGCCCTTACCTTTTTTTACAAACAATCTGGTTGTTAAACTCCACGCTGATGCGCTTGTATTTGTTCCATCCAGCCTGGCTGAGGCCGTAGCGGTAGAACTTGCGGAGACGCTCCAGCTTCTTGGTCACACCGATGGGCCGCCCTATATATATAATATGTTCGCCTACGCGAGGCACCATCTCGATGGTGCTGTCGGGCAGCACATGGATTTGCTCTATCTGGTTGCGCCAGAAGTCATCGGCCATGATGATGCGCCCTATGGGTGCGAGGACGCGCGAGGCGTAAGTCTGGCTGATGCTTCCCGTGGCGACGACGAGGTTGAACACATAGCCCGTGTTTCTCAGTGCCTTGCCGTCGCGGTCCACATAGTAGTCCTGCCCGTTGGTCATGACGCGCATCACGGGCACGCGCTCCTTGATGCTGAGCTTCACGTTGCCGCCCAGCGTCTTGTAGGCTTCGGCGTTGTCAATCAGCTCCTGCGCCTCCAGCCGCTCCTCCATGTTGCGCAGATTGACGTCGGCCAGCTTCTTTCCCACGGGGTTGAGCTGCTGCTCGGTCAGTATGCGGCGGATGTCGGCCGGTGTGAGGAAGCCTCCCGTGACGCTGCCCTCGACACTGATCTGCATGTCGCGGCACACCATGTCGCGCTCAATGGGATGATTGAACGCAGTGACGGCCAGCAGCAGGTAGATGCCGATGATGACGCCGAAGCTGATGTTGAATACTTTCTTCCAGTTGATGTGCATGTTAGGTTCTGTTGTTCATTTTGCGTTTCAGGATGTTGGCTATTTGCGGCACTTGCTCGTCCAGGTCGCCGGCGCCAAGGACGATGAGCACGTCGAAGTCGCGGCTTTTCACCAACGGGATGACATCGTCTTTTGAGATGAGCTGCTTCTTCACCCCCGGCGCCAGACAGTCGTAGATGAGCTGCGAGGTGACGCCCTCGATGGGCTTTTCGCGTGCCGGGTAGATGTCGGTGAGGATGACCTCGTCGAGCTGGCTCAGCGCCTCGGCAAACTCGCGGTAGAAGTCTTTCGTGCGGCTGTAGAGATGGGGCTGGAAGATGGCCGTGATGTGACGGTCGTTGTATAGCTGGCGCATGGAGCGCGCACTCTGGTAGATTTCCTGCGGGTGATGGGCGTAGTCAGAGAGGAACACCAGCTCGGGCGTGCGTATCTTGAAGTCGAAGCGACGGTCCACGCCGCTGAACGACAACATGCCGATGCGCAGTTCGTTGGCCGTGCATCCCGCCAGCTGTGCCATGGCCATGGCGGCGATGCCGTTCTCCACGTTGATGGGCACGGGCTGTCCCAGCTCCACGTTCCTGACGTTCTCGATGGGCGAGATGAAGTCGAAGGTGATGTCGCCATTCTCCATGAGGATGTTCTCGGCGTGGAAGTCGCCCTCGTCCAGGCCGTAGTCATAGCGGCGCACGCCGGGCTGCAGGCTTTCCTTCATCTCCAAGCCGCGGTGCACGATGAGGGCGCCCTCGGGCTGTATCAGCTCTGTGTAGTGGCGGAAGCTCTCGAGGTAGGCTTCTTTCGTGCCGTAGATGTCCAGGTGGTCGGGGTCAGTGGCGGTGATGACCGATATGTAAGGCCTGAGATGATGGAAGGAACGGTCGTACTCGTCGGCCTCGATGACCACGAACTTTGAGTTGGGGCTGAGGATATAGTTGGTGCCGTAGTTCTTGGCAATGCCGCCCAGGAAGGCGTTGCAGTCCAGGTGGCTCTGGTGCAAGATGTGTGCACACATGGTGCTGGTCGTCGTCTTGCCGTGGGTGCCGGCCACGCAGAGGCCCAGCATCTGCTTGGTCACAGTGCCCAGCACCTCGGCCCGCTTCTGTATCTCGAAGCCGTTGTCGCGGAAGAACACCAGTTCCTTGTGCTCCTTGGGGATGGCCGGTGTGTAGACGACGAGGCAGTGCTGCGGGTCTTTGCAGGCATGGGGGATGTCGGCCACGCTCTCCTCATAGTGCAGCAACATGCCCTCCTTCTCCAGGCGGCGCGTCAGCTCAGTGGAGGTACGGTCGTAGCCAGCCACCACCAGACCGCGGCTGATGAAGTAACGGGCGATGGCGCTCATGCCTATGCCGCCGGCGCCGATGAAGTAAACGGCCTTGATGTCTTTTGTGTTCATGGTGTTTTTGTTATTCTGGGACTTATGGGACTTATGGGTCTTATGAGACTTATGGGTCTTATGAGACTTATAGGACTTATGGGACTTATAGGACTAATGGGCATTCTGGGCGAGGGCTATGACCTCCTTGGCAATGATGGTTGCACTGTCGGGCAGTGCCATCTTCAGGATGTTCTTGCTGAGCGTGGCCAGGCGGGCATCGTCCTTCACCGTGTCCACGGCTTTCTGTATGAGTGTGGCGGGTGCATCGGCATCCTTCACGTAGAGGGCAGCGTCGTGGTTGACCAGCGCCATGGCGTTCTTCGTCTGATGGTCTTCAGCCACATTGGGGCTGGGCACGAGGATGACGGCCTTGCCCAGCAGGCAGAACTCGCTGATGCTGCCAGCGCCGGCGCGGCTGATGACGAGGTCGGCGGCGCGATAGGCCCCGGCCATGTCGCTGATGAAGTCGGTGACCACCAGGTTGGCGGGGCACTTGCCCTTCAGCTGCTCGGCTATCTGTGCGCTGTAATACTTGCCCGTCTGCCAGATGAACTGCAGGCCTGAGCCGGCTATGAGGTCGAGGTGCTGCAGGACGCTCTCGTTGATGGTGCGGGCGCCGAGGCTGCCGCCTATCAAGAGCACGGTCTTCTTTGCCGGGTCGAGACCGAAACTCTTCAAGGCCTCTTCGCGCGTCACCTTTGCGCTGAGCAGCGACTGACGCACGGGGTTGCCTGTGAGCATGATTCTGTCGGCGGGGAAGAATCGCTCCATGCCCTCGTAGGCCACGCATATCTTCTGGGCCTTGTCTGCCAGCTGCTTGTTGGCCAGGCCTGCAAAGCTGTTCTGCTCCTGTATCAGCGTGGGGATGCCCATGCTGTTGGCGGCTCCGAGGGCGGCGCTGCTGGCATAGCCGCCCACGCCCACTACGACCTGCGGCTGAAACTCGCGCAGAATCTGCTTCGCCAGTCGTTTGCTCTTCAGGTAGTCGATGGCCACGCCGATGTTCTGCGGCTTCCACAGTGGACGGTAGAACCCGCGGATGGGCAGTCCTTTGATGTCGTAGCCGGCTTGCGGCACACGCTGCATCTCCATCCTTCCCTCGGCACCTACGAAGAGAATCTGGGCGTCGGGCTGCAGTTCGCGGATGGCGTTGGCAATGGAGACGGCGGGGAAGATGTGGCCGCCGGTGCCGCCGCCGCTGATGATGACTTTGATGGCTTCTTTCATGTCTCGTACCTTTTATTTAAACTTGGGCCATTGTTGCCCTTTTCTTCTGTTTCCGTTTGATGGTGCATGACTGCGTTGTTCACGCGGAGCGTCGGCTAGAAGTTTACTTTTCTCCCTTGCTGCCATGCCGCTGATCATTGGGTTAAGCATTTGCAGTTTCTACGGCCATATCGCTGCGCTTTGCCGAGCGGCTGACGCTGAGTATGGCACCAATGTAGGCACAGCTGACGAGTGTCGACGTGCCGCCCTTCGACACCAGCGGCAGCGGCTGGCCTGTCACAGGGCCGATGCCCACAGCCACCATCATGTTGATGGCAGCCTGAGTGACCAGCAGCAGGGCCAGACCCATGACGAGGAAGGCGGGGAAGTTGTTCTCGCACCGCCCTGATATTCGCGCCGAGCGGAACAGCAGGATGATGTAGAGGAACACGACGGCTATGGCGCCTATGAGTCCCATCTCCTCGATGATGATGCTGAAGATGAAGTCGGAGAAGGCCTGCGGCAGGTAGTCGCGTTCCACCGAGTTGCCCGGTCCCTTGCCTAAAATGCCCGACGAGGCGATGGCGAAGTGGGAGTGTGCCACCTGGTAATTGTCACGCACGCTGTAGTCCTTGGGATTCTCGGGCCGCGGCTGGTGGTTCACTATGCGGTTGCGCCATGTGCCTACGCGGTGGAATAGCTTGGTGACGAAGTTCTCGTCTTTGGTGTTCGATGCACCGGCCGTCTGCTCGGTCTTGTCGGCCTCGGCGCTGTTGTCGCCTGCCAGCCAGCTGATGCCGAAGGTCAGCGCACCCATCAGCATCACTGCGCCCACCACCTTGCCCAGCTGGCGCATGGGTACACGGCCAATGAACATCATTACGAAGATGACGGCAAAGAGCAGCATGGCCGTCGAGAGGTTCTCCAGACCGATGAGGGCTATCATGGGCAGTGCCAGCCACAGGATATACTTCATGGCTTTGGGGTCGGCGCCATTGCCGTTCTCCAGCTGCATGGCGCTCAGTATCTGTGCCGTGGCAAGCACCATTGTGCCCTTGGCCAGTTCTGAGGGCTGGAACGTGAACCCCGGCAACTGAATGACACGGTTGGCTCCGTTGATGCTCTCGCCGAAGAACAGCACCCATAGCAGGGTGGCGTAGGACGCGAACAGGAAGATGGGTGTGGTGAGCTTGAAGTAGCGGCACGGAATGTTCAGCACCACGATGGTAATCACGATGCCGAAGAGGATGGTGCCTGCATGGTAGATGATGGGCCCCATGTAGTTGTGGCTCTTGAACGACAGGGTGCTCGAGGCGGAGAACACCTCGATGATGCTGATGAGGCAGAGGAAGAAGAACACCATCCAGATGCCTTTGTCGCCCTTGAAGAGATTGCCTATTTTCTTGTTCATGGTTTTGCTGTTTTTTCTGTTTTTTTCTGGATTCTTCCAGAGAGGCCAGTCTTTCTGGCCGGGTTAGCCAGACTGGCAGAACTGGCTACAGGTTTCTGACCAGCTCCTTGAACTGCTCGCCGCGGTCTTCCATGTTCTTAAACAGGTCGAAGGAGGCGCAGCAGGGAGAGAGGAGCACGGTGTCGCCCGGCTGTGCCAGCTCGTAGCATGCCTTCACGCAGTCGGGCATGGAGTGGGTGTCGCGCACAGGCAGGCCCAGGGCGTCGAAGTTGTCGTGCAGCTTCTGGTTGTCGGCGCCGAGATAGACCAGTGCCCTGCATTTCTCGCTGATGAGCGGCTTGATGGGGGCGTAGTCGTTGCCCTTGTCCTTGCCGCCGACGATGAGCACCACCTTGGTCTTCATCGAGTCGAGGGCATACCAGCAGGCATCGACGTTGGTGGCTTTCGAGTCGTTGACATAATGCACGCCACGCACGGTGCATACCTTCTCCAGACGGTGCTCTACACCGGGGAAGTCGCTCAGGCTCTGGCGTATGACCTCCTTCTTGATGCCCGCCACGCGGCTGGCGATGCCGGCGGCCAAGGAGTTGTAGATGTTGTGGCGGCCCGTGAGACTCAGCGCCTCCTGCTCCATGTTGAAGGGCTCGGGCTTCTCAATGATGTACTGCCCGGCCTCGATGTAGCCGATGCTGCCTTTCTCCTTGAGCTCTGAGAACGGATACTGCACGGCCTTGATGTTGTATTTCTTCAGCTCGCGGCGGATGATGGGGTCGTCGTTCCAGTAGATGAAGGCATCCTGCGCCGTCTGGTTCTGCGTGATGCGCATCTTCGCGTCGACGTAGTTCTGCATCTCGAAGTTATAGCGGTCCAGGTGGTCGGGCGTGATGTTGAGCAGCACGGCGATGTCGGCCTTGAACTTGTACATGTTGTCCAGCTGGAACGAGGAAAGCTCGATGACATAGTAGGCGTGAGGGTCCTCGGCCACTTGCAGGGCCAAGGAGCGGCCTATGTTGCCGGCCAGGCCCACGTCGTAGCCCGCATTCTTGAAGATGTGATAGATGAGCGACGTCGTGGTGGTCTTGCCGTTGGAGCCCGTGATGCACACCATCTTCGACGTGGTGTAACGGCCGGCAAACTCTATCTCGCTGATGACGGGTATGCCGGCGGCGATGACCTCCTGCATCATGGGAGCCGTGTCGGGTATGCCGGGGCTCTTGATGATTTCATCGGCGTTGAGGATGAGGCTCTCGCTGTGCTGACCCTCCTCCCAGAGGATATGGCGGTCGTCGAGCAGCTGCTTGTAGCGCGGCGCAATCTTCGACATGTCGCTCACAAACACGTCGAAGCCTTCTTTCTTGGCCAGCACGGCGGCTCCTGCACCGCTTTCGCCGGCTCCTAATATGACGATTCTTTTCATTTTGCGGTTATCTGACTTTAAGGGTAATCAGTGTGATGGCAGCAAGGATGATGGTGACAATCCAGAAGCGGATGGTGATTTTCGACTCATGGAACGGGCGTCGCGGCCAGCCGCGCAGGATGTAGTGCGACGTGGCGTCGAGCTGTGAGTCGAGCTTGCGGAAGTTGTCGTGGATGGGCGTGGCGCGGAACACACGCACGCGGCGTCCTTTCTTCTTCTGTATCTTGAACCACTGCGTCTGTATGATGACGCTGAGGCTCTCGACTAAGAAGATGCCGCAGAGGATGGGCAGCAGCAGCTCCTTGTGGATGATGACGGCGCAGACGCCGATGATGCCGCCGATGGTCAGCGAGCCGGTGTCGCCCATGAATATCTGTGCCGGATAGGCGTTGTACCATAGGAAGCCCACCATGGCGCCGACGAAGGCGCAGAGGAAGATGACCAGCTCCTCGCTGTGCGGGATGTACATGATGTCGAAATAGGAGGCAAAGCCGATGTGTCCCGACACGTAGGCCAGGATGCCGAGGGCCACGCCGATGATGGCCGAGTTGCCGGCGCACATGCCGTCCATGCCGTCGTTGAGGTTGGCGCCGTTGCTCACAGCCGTCACGACGAGGATGGTAATCAGCACGAAGAGAATCCAGCCGGCGGCCACCTTATGCTTGCCCACCCACGACATCATCTCGCTATACGACAGGTTGTGATGCTTGGTAAACGGGATGGTGGTCTGCAGCGACTTGTGCGCCTCCTGCTCGTGCTTCACCAGCTCTGTTTTGTTCTGGCCGGGGCCGGAGATGTTCTCGCGCATCACCACGTCGGGGCTGAGGTAGAGCACCATGCCCACGATGAAGCCGATGCTGACCTGGCCCACTATCTTGTACTTGCCCTTCAAGCCTTCCTTGTTGCGCTTGAAAATCTTGATGTAGTCGTCCATGAAGCCCAGGAAGCCGAGCCACACCGTGGTGATGATCATCAGGATGAGGTAGATGTTGCGCAGGCGTCCCAGCAGCAGCACAGGCACGAGGATGGACACGATGATGATGATGCCGCCCATGGTGGGCACATTCTTTTTCTCCACACCGAAGGGGTCGATGGAGGGGTCGCGCTCCGTCTCGTAGATTTTCCTTCGCTTCATCCACTTGATGAACCGCTCGCCAAACCACGCTGATATAAGTAAGGAGAGCACCAGCGTGATGGCGGCGCGGAACGAGATGTAACTCCACAAGTGGGAGCCGGGGATGTTATATTCTTCTAAGAATCGAAACAGGTAATACAGCATGTTTTTTCTTTTTTTCGTTATTACGTTATTACGTTATCACGTTATCACGAAGCCTCGTTATCACGTTATTACGTTATCTCGTTATCATGATCCTCGTTATCACGTTATTACGTTATCTCGTTATCACGAAGCCTCGTTGTCACGTTATTCCGTTATAACGTTATAACGAAGCCTCGTTATCTCATTATCACGAGTTAATGATTTTCCTCACTTCCTCGCGGTCGTCGAAGTGGTGCTTCACGCCCTTTATTTCCTGATAGTCTTCGTGGCCCTTGCCTGCTATGAGGATAACGTCGCCCTTCTGCGCCATCATGGCGGCGGCACGGATGGCCTCGCGGCGGTCGGCAATGGTCAGCACCTTCTTCATCTGCTTGGCGTCAAGCCCTGCCAGCATGTCGTTGATGATGTCCTGCGGCTCCTCGAAACGGGGGTTGTCGCTGGTGATGATGACGCGGTCGCTCTGCTTCACGGCCTCCTGCGCCATCAGCGGGCGCTTGCCCTTGTCGCGGTTGCCGCCGGCGCCGCATACGGTGATGACATGTCCCTTTCCGTCGAGCACCTCATGGATGGCGCGCAGCACGTTCTCCAGGGCGTCGGGCGTGTGGGCGTAGTCCACCACGGCCGTCCAACCCTCGGGCGAGCGGATGGGCTCCAAGCGTCCGGCTACGCTCTTCAGTGTGCTCATCACCACCAGCACCTCCTCGGGCTGCTTGCCCAGCATGATGGCGGCGGCATAGACGGCGAGGAGGTTGCTGACGTTGAACTTGCCGATGAACTGCACGCCCACCTCGCGTCCGTCTATCTCGAGATACATGCCCTCGAAGTGGCACTCGATGATGCGGGCACGGAAGTCGGCCATCTGCCGCACGCTGTAGGTCTTCACCGTGGCCTTCGTGTTCTGCACCATGAAGAGGCCGTTCTTGTCGTCGGCATTGGTGATGGCAAAGGCGCCCTTGGGCAGCATGTCGAAGAACTGCTTCTTGGCGTTGCGGTAGTTCTCCACCGTCTTGTGATAGTCCAGATGGTCGCGCGTCAGGTTGGTGAAGATGCCTCCGGCGAAGGTCAGTCCGCCGATGCGCTGCTGTGCGATGGCGTGGCTGGAGCACTCCATGAAGACATATTCGCAGCCCTCCTGAGCCATGCGCTCCAGCAGGGTGTTCAGCTCGATGGGGTCGGGCGTGGTGTGGCTGGCGGGGATTGGCTCGTCCTCGATGTAGTTGCACACGGTGCTCAGCAGTCCGCACTTGTGGCCTAAGCGGCGGAACAGGTGGAAGAGCAGCGTGGCGATGGTGGTCTTGCCGTTGGTGCCGGTGACACCTACAAGCTGGAAATGCTCTGACGGCGAGCAGTGGAAGGTGGTGGCCACGATGCCCACGGCAGCCTCAGTCGAAGGCACCTGGATGTAGGCCACGCCGTCGGCCTGCTGCTGCGGCATTTCTTCGCACAGGATGGCGGCTGCTCCCTGCTCAATGGCTTTTGCAATGTATTGGTGACCGTCGGTCTGCGTGCCACGGATGGCCACGAACAGATGGCCGGGCTTGACGCGGCGTGAGTCGATGTTCACGTCGGTGATGTCCACGTCGGCTGGGCCTGCCGTGGCGGTTATCTTCAGTTTGCTGATGAGCTCGCTCAGTTTCATGCTTCTGCGGGGTTATATTAATTAATAATGTGGGGTAGGTTTTGTAGGTTTTGTAGGTGGGGTGGGTTTTGTAGGTAATGCGTTGGCGCTATCCCAGGACGAGGTGGCACTTCATGCCGCCGCGCAGTGTCGCGCCGGCAGGGATGCTCTGCGTCCTTACGTCGCCGGTGCCGCTGAGCTGCACGCTGACGCCTTTCTTCTCGAGCAGATAGACGGCATCGCGAGCACCCATGCCCTTCACGTCGGGCATCTTGTCGTCGGCGGTGTTCACCTT
The DNA here is from genome assembly GCA_016285055.1 of Prevotella sp. Taxonomy (GTDB): domain Bacteria; phylum Bacteroidota; class Bacteroidia; order Bacteroidales; family Bacteroidaceae; genus Prevotella. Next base: position 22,198 of record JAEEPZ010000035.1, on the reverse strand, counting down.
GTCCAGCAGCACGGCGTTCTCCTGGGCCTGCGCCTGTCCCCACACCGGACTGTTGGTCGTGGTCGCCGTCATCCAGTTGCCGGTGGTCTTGATGTTCAGGCGGTCCAGCACATAGTCGGCAGCCTGCACATCGCCGTTCTTTACTTCAGGAATGAAGACGGAGTGCTCGTCGCGGGCGTTGGCGGCCACCTTCCTGACGCTGCTGGCCATGACGCCCTCGGAAATCTCGTGGAACACCGAGCCCGACTGCAGACCGCCGGATGCGGGGCCGTTGGTGGTCTTGATGCAGACGATGCACGAGTAGCGCGGCTGGTCGGCAGGGAAATAGCCGCAGAAGCTGAGCCAGTGGCAGCGCTTTCCCGTGTGATAGTTGAACTCCTTGTCCGACACCTGTGCCGTGCCGGTCTTTCCTGCTACGGAGAACGACGTGGAGCCGGCGCGCTTGCCCAGTCCCTGGCTGACGACGTGCGTCAGGATGGTCTGCATGGTCTTCACGGCCTCGGGGCGTGCTATCTGATCCTTCAGCACCACAGGCGGGAACTTCTGAATGACATGGCCGTCCTTCACTGCCTGCTTGACGAAGCGCGGCTGCATGAGCTTGCCGTCGTTGGCAATGGCGTTGTAGAACGTCAGCGTGTTGATGGGCGCCACCTGTGTCTCGTAGCCTATTGACATCCAGGGCAGGGTGGTCTTGCTCCAGTAGAGGGCGCGGTTGGTCGTGGTGAAGTTGGGGTAGCGTATCTTCGGCGCACGGTATTCGTTGAGGGGTATGCCCAGGTCCATGCCGATACCTACGCGGTGAAGGCCTTCCACGTATTTCGTGGGGTTGGAACCGTAGAAATGGTCGATGACATAGCTGACGCCGATGTTGGAGCTCACCTCCAGCGCGCGTGCCACGTTGATGTCGTGGTAGCCGCCCCTATGCCAGTTGTGGTCGCGCATCCTCGCTCCGTGCATGGGCATGATGCCGCTGCCGGTGTGAATGACGTAGGAGGTGTCCACCACCGCGTCGTCGAGCGCAACGAGGATGCTGGCGGTCTTGAACACCGAGCCGGGCTCGCAGCGGTAGCCCAAGGCATTGTTCAGCAGCTCGTGGTAGGTGCCGTCGCCGGCTCGCTCCATGTTGACGATGGCTTTCACGTCGCCCGTCTGCACCTCCATGACGATGGCCACACCCATGAGTGCTTCTATTTCCTTCAGCTTTTTCAGCAGTGCCTGCTCGGCCAGGTCTTGCATGCCGATGTCGATGGTAGTGACGAGGTCGGCACCGTCGATGGGTGGCGTAGAGGTGACATAGACCATCTTGTCGCGCACTTTCTGCTTGTGTGCGATGCCACAGGCGCCGGCCAGCAGTGAGTCGTAGGCCAGCTCGATGCCGTAGCGTGCACTGTCGCGCGAACCGATGGTGCGCTCGGCCAGCGACCCGAAGGGATGGCGGCGTGCGGGATGCTCCTCGCCGTAGAATCCGCACTTGTGGCGGGGCAGGTTGAAGAAAGGCAGCTTCTTCACCTCGTTGAAGGTGACATAGTCCACCTTGCCGCGCCACACACGCCAGCAGCGGCTCTTCTTCTCGAAGCCCTCCATGAGGTGTGTGCGGAAGTCTTCGGCCGACTTCTGCGGGAAGATGCGGTGCAGGCCGTCGCAGATGCTGTCTATCTTCTCCATCCACAGCTCGGCGCGCTTGCGCACCCAGGCCGTGTCCTCGAAGAAGGTGCCATCGTCTAACTTCTGCAGACCGGCGCGGAAGTCGATGTACATTTCATATTCGGGTATGCTGCCAGCCAGCAGCTCGCCGTCGCAGCTCAGGATGTTGCCGCGATTGGGCAGCTTGATGCTGTCGGCAGTGTTGATTTGGTTGTTGGCCACTTCGGCCCACCACTCCTTCTCTGCGGTCATGGTGTAGGCGGCCTTCGCAATGACTGCAATGCCTACCAATACGAGTGCTACGGCTACGATGAAATAGCGCGGCATGACTTTCTGCTTGCTGAACTTACTCATAATCTATCACTTCTTACTTCTCACTTCTACTTCTCAATTCTCCTCCTCGGGTACATCTATTATATAGGGGGGCTGATTGGCATGGTGCAGCGTTGTCACGCTGTCGTTCTGCTGCAGCAGCATGGTGATGTTGCTCTGTCGCGACATGCGTGTGAGGTTGCTCGAACTGCTGAGCGATTCAAACTTCGCGTCAATCAGGTCTTTCTCCAGCTGTGCCGTGTCGATGGCATCCTGCTGGCACTGGTAGCGCACGGCGACGTAGGCAGTGACGATGATGACGACGAGGATGATGAGCCATATCTGCCGGCGCACCAGCGTCCACAGGAAGTCACCGCCCAGCACGTCGCGCAGGCGCAGCGAGGCCGACGGGGCCTCATCGCTCTCACGCGTCTGGCTGATCTGGTTCTTCAGCTTTGCCGTCAGGTGCTCCTTCGTGCCCTCGGCAGGGCTCTCTGCCGGTTGCTCTTCAGTCGACTCCACTGCCTCCTCTACGGTGAAGTGCACGTCGTTGTCCTCTATCTGATTGTCTTTCTTGGCCATGAGCTATATCTATGTTTCAACTATCAACTCTAAACTCTAAACTCTTAACTCTTAACTCTCAACTCTCAACTCTCAACTCTCAACTCTCAACTCTCAACTCTCAACTCTCAAACCGTCTTCTCCGCCACTCTCAGCTTGGCACTGCGACTGCGCGGATTCTGCTGCAGCTCGTCGCTGCTTGGCACGATGGGCTTGCCAATGGGCCGCAGGGTGCAAGTGGTGTGCCCGAAGAAGTCCTGCTGCTGGCGTCCGTCTATGCGTCCTGAGCGGATGATGTTCTTCACCATGCGGTCTTCCAGCGAGTGGTAGGTGATGACGCTGAGCCGTCCGCCGGGGCGCAGCAGCGTGGTGGCGGCGGTGAGCATCTGTGCCAGGGCGTCCATCTCGTGGTTCACCTCTATGCGGAGCGCCTGGAAGACCTTCGTCACCTCTTTTTTCTCGCGCTCGCGTGCGAAGAGCCGCTCGACGGCCTCTTGCAGCTGGGCCGTGGTGCTGATGGGTCGTTGCTGGCGGGCCTTCACTATGGCGGCGGCCACCTGGCGGGCGTTGCGCAGCTCACCGTAGAGGTAGAGCACGTCGGCCAGCTGCTCCTCGCTGTAGTTGTTCACCACGTCGGCGGCTGTCAGGGTGGCGCGGCGGTTCATGCGCATGTCGAGAGGCGCATCGAAGCGGAAGGAGAAGCCGCGCTCGGCAGCGTCGAAGTGATGCGACGACACGCCCAGGTCGGCCAGCAGCCCGTCGATGTGGCTGATGCCGTGGTAGCGCATCCACTGCTTGACGTAGCGGAAGTTGCTGCGCACGAAGATGAAGCGCGGCCCGCCGGGCGTGTTGCCCATGTTGCCCATGTTACGCTCGGCATCCTCGTCCTGGTCGAAACCGAAGAGCAGTCCCTTCGGCCCCAGATGGCGCATGATCTCGCGAGAGTGCCCTCCGCCGCCGTAAGTGACGTCTACATAGACGCCGTCGGGCTGGATGTCCAGCCCGTCGACGCTCTCCTTGAGTAGCACAGGAACGTGGTATGTTTCCACTGTCATCATCGACTATTCACTTATTAACTCTCTATTTTTAACCTTCAGTCTTCAGCTTTCAACATGTCAACCTTCGGCGCCATGATGGCTTTCAGCTTCGCGGCGAAGTCCTCCTGCGATAGGAAGGGCTGCTCCGCCTTCTCGGCCGCCCATATCTCGATGGTGTCGGTCATGCCGATGAAGCGCACGGCTTGGTCTATCTCCGCCATCTGCAAATAGCGCTTCGGGATGAGGAAGCGGCCGTTGCCGTCGAGCGTCACAATCTCCACCTCCTTCATGTACTGGCGCATCACCATCTGGCCCATGTCGTCCCACTCGTTCACACGGGCACGAAGGGCATCGACACGCTCGTTCCACACACGCTCAGGGTAGAGCACGAGGCACTTCTGATGGATGTCCTTGCGCATCACCAACGACTCGCTGCCTTCGGCCTGCAGCATCTTGCGGAAGGTGGCAGGCAGGAAGACGCGGCCTTTGGCGTCGGTCTTAGCTTCTATGTTTCCAAGGAATCTCATCAGCGTATGGATAGCGTTTTTTGTTCTCGTGTGCAAAGATAAACATTTTCCTCCACTTTCCCCCACTTTTCCCCATCTTTTTTTCAAAAATATTTATTTTTTTGTTTTTTGGCCGTTTTGCCCCCTTTTTTTTACACAAAACCCCATGATGTGTGCATGGCGATGATGACCGCTCTTTTAATTCCACAGTTGAAAAAAAAGTCCGAAGCCTTCGGACAGTCCGTCCGAAGCCTTCGGACAAACAGTCCGAAGCCTTCGGACTTTTTTCTGACGGTCGCGCAGAAGACGAAGGCGCCCTGTCTCCGTGGTGGTGTGCCCTGGCAAAATGGTGCGCCCATTTGAATGAACCGTAGTAAATTAGGCCCTTTTGTAAAATACTTTTGTAAAAAAAGTGTGAAAAAGCAGATTTTTAGCGAGAAAAAAAATGGAAATAGAAAGAAAAGTATTATTTTTGCAGGCTGAAATTCATTCATGGCGATTGTTGAGCCGTGTGAACAAGATGGAAACAATTACTGAAAAAACTATTGACATCAATAAGGTTTTGCATGACAAGATGGGCAAGAAAGCCCGCTGGGTTCCGGGATTCGCTGTGAACTGGCTGCGCAAGATTGCCCACGAGGATCAGTGCAACAAATTCTTGTGGGACGCGCGCGACCTGAAGGGCACGCCCTGGCTGGAGGCCTGTATGGAGTTTCTTGGCACCAAACTGGAGGTGACGGGCGAGGAAAACCTGCCATCGAAGGACGACGGACGGCTCTACACCTTTGTGAGCAACCATCCTATGGGTGGCATCGACGGCGTGGCACTCGGTGCACTCATCGGCCGCCACTATGGCGACAACTTCCGCTATCTGGTCAACGACATGCTGATGAACCTTCCCGGTCTGGCTCCCCTCTGCATCCCCATCAACAAGACAGGGCAGCAGAGCCGGAACTTCCCCGCGATGGTGGAGGCCGGTTTCAGGAGCAACTACCACATGCTGATGTTTCCTGCCGGATTGTGCTCACGCCGCCGCAATGGCGAGATACGCGACCTGCCGTGGAAGAAAACCTTTATCACCAAGAGCGTGGAGACGCAGCGCGACGTGGTGCCCATACACTTCGGAGGGCGCAACTCGAACTTCTTCTACCGCCTCTCGAACATCAGCGACCGCTGCATCAAGAAGGTGAACGTGGCCATGCTCTTTCTCGTAGACGAGATGTACAAGAACACGGGCAACACCTTCCCCGTACACATCGGCAAGCCCATCCCCTGGCAGACCTTCACCGACAAGTCGAAGACTCCAGCCCAGTGGGCAGAGTACGTGAAAGACCAACTATATACCCTGCAATTCTCATAAGTCCCATAAGTCTCATAAGTCCCATAAAACTAAGCCATGGAACAACCTATTATCGCCCCTATCCCCGCCGAAGTGCTCAAGAGCGAACTGACGCCTGAGCGCCAGCTGCGCATGACGAACAAGAGTAATAACGAGATTTATATCGTCACGGCACACAACGCCCCCAATGTGCTGCGCGAGATTGGCCGCCTGCGCGAGATTGCCTTCCGCGAGGCCGGAGGAGGAACGGGCAAGGACTGCGACCTTGACGAGTTTGACACTTGCGAGAACTGCTACAAGCAGCTCATCGTGTGGAACCCGGAGGAAGAGGAAATCATCGGCGGCTACCGCTACCTGGAAGGGACAAAGTGGGAGATAGGCGACGACGGGCAGCCCAAGCTGGCCACCAGCCACATGTTCCACTTCAGCGAGAAGTTCCTCAACGACTACATGCCCTACACCATAGAGCTGGGACGCTCGTTTGTCAGCCTGCCATACCAAAGCTCGCGCATGGGAGCCAAGAGCCTCTTCGCCCTCGACAACCTATGGGACGGCCTCGGGGCACTCACCGTCATCATGCCAAACGTGAAATATTTCTTCGGCAAGATGACCATGTACCCCAGCTATATCCGCGAGGGACGCGACATGATACTCTACTTCCTGAAGAAGTATTTCGACGACAAGGAGAACCTCGTAGTACCGATGAAACCGCTGAAAATTGAAACAGACGAGAAAACCCTTGAAGCACTTTTCTGTGAAAATGACTTCAAGGGCGACTACCGCATACTGAACCGCGAAATACGCAAGCTGGGCTACAACATCCCGCCGCTGGTGAACGCCTATATGAGCCTCTCGCCAACGATGAAGCTCTTCGGCACTGCCATCAACTATGGCTTTGGCGACGTGGAGGAGACGGGCATCCTCATCGCCATGGACGAGATACTGGCCGAGAAGCGTGTGCGCCACATCGACTCTTTCATCAATGAGCATCCCGAGGCCCTGAAGATTACCAGTGGTGCCGGGAAGGTCATCTACAAAACCGGTTACTAAGCTTTCCGTAGGCAGAGGCACCGCCTCTGCCGCTCCGCCTCATCAGTTTCCAGGCTGCCCGTAGGCAGAGGCACCGCCTCTGCCCCTCCGCCTCATCAGTTTCCAGGCTTCCCGTAGGCAGAGGCACCGCCTCTGCTACTCCGCCGCGTCTGCCTCTAAGTACTCGTGGGCATAGCCCACATAATGCTCGGCATAGGCCTCGGCCATGCCCGGCTTGGCCATCTTCAGCATCTTGGCAGGCACACCGCCCCACAGCTCGTGAGCTCCCACCTTCGTGTTCTGCAGCACCAAGGCACCGGCAGCGATGATGGCTCCCTCGCCTATCTCGGCACCGTCGAGGATGGTGGCACCCATGCCGATGAGGGCACCGTCGTGGATGGTGCAGGCGTGGACACAGGCACAGTGGCCGATGGTCACGTCGTTGCCGATATGCGTCGGGCCAACGGTGTTCGTCACATGCACCACAGCGCCGTCCTGAACGTTGCTGCGGTTGCCCATCGTGATGGGAGCCACGTCGCCGCGAACCACAGCGCCAAACCAGATGGAGCAGTCGTCGCCCATTTTCACATCGCCAACGATGGTGGCGTTCTCACTGAAATAACAGCCTGTGCCCCATTGCGGCGACAGGCCTCTGTACGATTTTATCAATGCCATTTTTCTATCTTGAATGTTGAGGGTTAACACTTGAGGCACTCATCTTGAGTGCAACGAGGCCGCAAAGTTACGCTTTTTCTGCTACAAACTGCCATTTTTGCAAGAAAAAGTTTGCTCGCTAAGTAAAAAAGTATTACCTTTGCACTGAATTAGCGAAGGCTGATTAGCAAGTCATGGGAAAAAGGATTAAGAAACTTAAAAAGATACGTATTCACCGCGAAGGCACCAACGAACTGCTTTACAGTTTGTTTGTCATTGTTGCCATAGCTGTAGTGCTGTGGCGGCTCTGCGACAGTTGGATTCCTTTTGCGGCTTTTGTTGCTGTCTTCGGCACAGTGTGGCTGTTGGTACTCAATTTCTACCGTTGTCCCATACGCTATTTCTCCGGTGACACGGAGAAAGTGGTGGTGGCGCCGGCCGATGGAAAGATTGTCGTCTTGGAAGAAACCATGGAAAATGACTATTTCCATGACCGCCGTCTGATGATCAGCATCTTCATGAGTCCGCTGAACGTGCATGCCAACTGGTTCCCGGTGGATGGCAGCGTGAAGTTCGTGCGCCATTTCGACGGCAATTTCCACAAAGCATGGCTGCCTAAGGCCAGTGAGGAGAACGAGCACGCCGACACGATGATAGAAACGCCCGATGGACAAGAGGTGCTCGTGAGGCAGATAGCAGGAGCCATGGCGCGAAGAATCGTCACCTATGCCAAGGATTTGGAAGAGTGCTACATCGATGAGCACCTGGGCTTTATCAAGTTAGGCTCGCGTGTAGATGTCTATCTGCCACTCGGCTCAAAGCCAGAGGTGAAAATGGGACAAGCCACAACGGGCGACCTCACCGTCATTGCACGACTGCCTTAAGTCTTACATCTCAATACTCAAATCTGAAGCCTTGAAGAAACACATTCCAAACGCCATCACCTGCTGCAACCTCATCTCGGGCTGCGTTGCTGTCGTATTAGCTGTCTATGGTTTATACTCGGCGGCATTGTGGGCCATCATTGCCGGTGCAGTGTTCGACTTCTTCGATGGGATGAGCGCCCGGCTCTTGGGCGTCAGCTCGCCCATAGGCAAGGAACTCGACTCACTGGCCGATGTGGTGACTTTCGGCGTAGCACCGTCGGCCATGCTCTTTCATGTGCTGTTGGGGCTCAACAGAATGTATGAGCTGAAGGTGGAAGAGGGCTTGATGGGCGACATCTTGCTGTTTGTCTTTTCCTACCTGCCGTTCCTGGCTTTCATCATGGCGGCTTTCTCGGCATTGAGGCTAGCCAAGTTCAATCTCGACGAGCGTCAGACCATGGGATTCATAGGCATGCCGACGCCGGCCAACGCCTTGTTCTGGGGAAGCCTCATCGTAGGCTGGGGACCGAAGATTCCTTTCGTGCCGGCCATCATGCCTATACTCCTCGTGCTGATGCTGCTCAGCTGCTATCTGCTGGTCAGCGAGATACCCATGTTCGCCCTCAAATTCAAGACTTGGGGGTGGAAGGGAAACGAGGTGAAATGGCTGTTCCTGGGCAGCTGCCTGCCATTGCTCATTTTCTTTGGCATCGGGGCATTGGCCATCATTATTGCCTGGTATCTCATTCTATCGGTCATTACGCAGAAACAAGAAGCCAAGTGATATTCACTCATTCATACATCTGAACTAATAGCCTATGAAATTCTTTCTTGCACTATTCGGGTTCTTTTTCCTCATCGTCACCGGCTTCATGGCCGTTCTCGTGTGGAAAGTGCGGAAGCGTATGCGCGCCATCCGTGAAGCCATGCAGGACAGCATGCAGGACGATGCCTTTCAGCGGATGGCTGACAAATATTACTACAGGAAGCACCCCAATCAGGGGCCCGTATTCGATGAGGAATACTTCAAGGGCGACCCTAACCGCACCGCACGCCACCAGCAAGAACAGCGACAGCAACAGCAAACATATCGCACCACGCACACAGCTGGCGGAGTGACCATCATCGACGACCGCTCGCCGGATGAGGCAAACAAGAAAATATTCGGGAAAAACGAGGGCGAATATGTGGACTATGTCGAGAACTGACTGCTGAGACACTTATTACTGTTATTCACCAAAATATCAAACGAAAAAAAACAATGGGACTTATTGAACAAATCATTGCACGTGCGAAGAGCAACAAACAGCGCATCGTGCTGCCTGAAGCTGAGGAAGAGCGCACGCTCACTGCTGCCGACCGTGTGCTGGCCGACGACGTGGCTGACCTCATCCTCATAGGCAATCCAGAGAAAGTACACGCCTTGGCCGAAGAGAAAGGCCTGAAAAACATTGACAAGGCTACGCTCATCGACCCGCTGAACTATGAGCGCTCGGAGGAGATGGCACAGCTGCTGCAGAAACTGCGCGAGAAGAAGGGCATGACCATCGAGAAAGCCCGCGAGCTGGTGAAGGATCCGCTCTACCTGGGCTGCATGATTATCAAGACCGAGGGTGCCGACGGACAGATCAGCGGTGCGCTGTCGACAACAGGAGAGACGTTGCGCCCTGCCCTGCAGATTATCAAGTGTGCCCCGGGCATCACCTGCGTCAGCGGCGCCATGCTGATGATTACCGATAAGCCGGAGTATGGAGAGAACGGTGTGCTCGTGGTGGGCGACGTCGCTGTGACGCCTATGCCCGATGCCAACCAGCTGAGCCAGATAGCCGTATGCACCGCACAGACGGCCAAGAGCGTGGCCGGCTTTGCTGACCCGCGCGTGGCCATGCTCTCGTTCTCGACGAAGGGAAGCGCCAGCCACGAGGTGGTGGACAAGGTCGTGGAGGCCACACGCCTGGCCAAGGAGCTGGACCCGACGCTGAAAATAGACGGCGAGCTGCAGGCGGATGCAGCACTCGTGCCCGCAGTAGGCAAGAAGAAGGCACCCGGCTCAGACATAGCCGGCAATGCCAACGTCCTCGTGTTCCCATGCCTGGAGGTGGGCAACATCGCCTACAAACTGGTGCAGCGCTTGGCAGGAGCAACAGCCGTGGGACCCATCCTGCAAGGCATCGCCCGTCCTGTCAACGACCTCAGCCGCGGCTGCTCAGTCGACGACATCTATTATTTGGTAGCCATTACAGCGTGCCAGGCAATGGATGCTAAAAAGTGAAGAGTGAAGAGTGAAGAGTGAAGAAGTTGCTACCGCAATGATACACTATAACAGAGAAGGAGGCCCGCTTCATATCAAAAGCTACCATTTCGCAATCAGAATTGTGAAGATGTTTCTTCATTTTACTGAGAGCGATTGGAAGTTGCAGGTCATTTACAAGCAAGTGTTGCGGTCGGGAACTTCCATTTCTGCTAATGTACATGAGTCGGAATTTGCGCAAAGCCCTTCAGACTTCGCTTCGAAGCTTCATAACGCTCTAAAAGAGGCCAATGAGACAATGAACTGGCTGAATCTTTTGCACGATACCGGACATTTGGACGATAAAGCCTTTGACAGTATGGCAAATGATTTAGGGGAAGTCATCGCATTGTTGGTATCATCTGTTAAGACAATAAATAAAAATAACAACCTAACAAAATGAGTGAAGAGTAGAGAGTGTTGGAGATGCGGTAGCAAATTCTTCACTCTTCACTCTTCACTCTTCACTAAAAAGAATGAAGATATTAGTTTTGAATTGCGGCTCGTCCAGCATCAAGTATGCGCTGTATAACATGGACGACAAGAGTGTGATGACAAGCGGCGGCGCCGAGCGCGTCGGCCTCGATGGTGCCTTCGTGAAGGTAAAACTGGCCAATGGCGAGAAAAAGCAGATTATGCACGACATTCCCGAGCACACCGAGGGCGTGAAGTTCATTTTCTCACTGCTGACCGACCCTGAGATAGGTGTCATCAAAGATCTGAGCGAGATTGACGCCGTGGGACACCGCATGGTGCATGGCGGCGAGAAGTTCAACAAGAGTGTCATCCTGACCGACGAGGTGCTGAAGGAGTTTGAGAAGTGCTCTGACCTGGCCCCGCTGCACAACCCTGCCAACCTGAAGGGTGTGAACGCTGTGAAGGAGCTGATGCCGGGCCTGCCCCAGGTGGGCGTCTTCGACACGGCCTTCCACCAGACCATGCCGCCGAAGGCTTACATGTACGCCATTCCCTACGAGCTGTACGAGAAGTACGGCATCCGCCGCTACGGCTTCCACGGCACCAGCCACCGTTACGTCTCGGCTCGTGCCTGCGAGTTCCTGGGCATTCCCGCCGAGGGCACGAAGATGGTGACCTGCCACGTGGGCAACGGCGGCTCGATAGCTGCTGTCGTCGACGGCAAGTGCATCGACACGTCGATGGGTCTGACGCCGCTGGAGGGCTTGGTGATGGGCACGCGTGCCGGCGACATCGACGGCGGCGCTGTGACGTTCATCGAGAAGAAGCTGGGCCTTGACGCCGACGGCATGAGCAATCTGCTGAACAAGAAGAGCGGCGTGGCCGGTCTGACTGGCGGCTCGAGCGACATGCGCGACGTGGAGAACGCTGCCAAGAGCGGCGACGAGCGTGCCAAGCTGGCTCAGGACATGTATTTCTACCGCATTAAGAAGTATATCGGTGCTTACGCAGCAGCCATGGGTGGCCTCGACGTCGTGGTGTTCACCGCCGGCGTGGGCGAGAACCAGGTGTCTATGCGCTCAGAGGTGTGCAAGGACATGGAGTTCCTCGGCATCAAGTTCGACGAAGAGAAGAACAAGGTGCGTGGCGAGGAGGCGGTTATCTCTGCCGACGACTCGCGTGTCAAAGTGGTTGTCATTCCCACCGACGAGGAGCTGATGATTGCCACCGACACGATGAACCTCCTCTTATAGGGCTTTGCCCCTGCCTGGACGGTAGGTATTCACCTTCGGACGGTAGGTACTCACCATCGGACGATTGGTACTCACCATCGTCTTCAGTCGTCCCTTCGTGACTGTTCTACTCCTGCGACATGGTTGACGCAGCGAACAGTCCCGAAGGGACGAGCTTTTTTTACGCTTTGCGCAAAAAAAGTTTAAAAAATGTATGGTGAAATGAAAAAAAAAGTGTAACTTTGTCCCGTCATTGCAAAATGCGTCCAAAATTGTCAGAAAAGGAGTAATGCCGAAAATCCTGTAAAGAGTAGGCATCAAATTTAATAATTCAGTTACAATTATGAAGAAAATGATTTTCGCTGTTCTCGCAGCATTCATGGTGAGCCTGAGCTTCACTTCTTGCAGCAGTTCTCCCGAAGAAAAGATGATGAGCATCATGGAGGATATGGTAAGTGCTTTGAAGGACACCCACATTAAGTCGGCTGACGACCTGAAGGCCCTCAAGGAGAAGATAGAAGGTATCCAGAAGGATATGGAGGCTGCTCAGGCTGAGCTTACCGAGTATATGAAGAACATGTCTGACGAGGAGAGAAAGGCATTTAATGAAGAGTCCGAGAAAAAGTATGAGGAGAAGGTCAGCAAGCTGATGGCCGATCTTCCCAAGGAGATGGAGCGTCTGGAGAAGGAAGCCACTGAGGCCAACATTGACCCCTCAGAGCTGGAAAGCCTCTTGAAAGGTCTCTAATTACCTTTCACTCAGTGATGATAAACAGTGGGAAGTCCTCGGCGAGGGTTTCCCGCTTTTTCTTTATCAGGGCATAGTGACAAAGCAGCAAGGCATCAGGACTCCTCGGTCGTGATGCCTTGCTGCTTGATGTCAGTCATCAGGAAGATGACGGGTGTTTACGGCTGACTCTCGCCTTCAATATACTGCTGTGTGAGGAAGTGCTCGCCGTCGAAGACGACGTAGCTGAAGTGGCTGATCCAGTCGCCGAGGATGACGACGCGGGCCTTGTGCGTCAGCTGCAGGTCGATGTCGATGTGTCGGTGGCCGTAGATGAAGTAGTCAACGTTGGAGTGGTACTGGATGTATTTCTTGGTGTAGAGGATGAGGTGCTCGCGGTTTTCACCCATGTAAGGCAGTTCCTCGCCGTTGGGTCGCTTCAGCCGCGAGTGTTTCGCCCATGTCTGTCCCAGCCATACGCTCCAGCGGGGATGCAGGGTGGCGAGGAAGAACTGGCAGGCCTTGCTGTGGAAGAGCCAGCGCAGGAACTTGAACTTCTTGCTGGGGTCGCCCAAGCCGTCGCCGTGGGCCAGACAGAACACCTTGCCGTAGATCTCGGTGGTAAGCGGCTGACGGTGAAGGATGACGCCACACTCCTTCTCTAAGTATCCGAAGCTCCAGATGTCGTGGTTGCCCGTGAAGTAGTGTACCTCGACGCCCATGTCGGTCAGTTCCGATATTTTTCCCAAGAAGCGTGTATAGCCGCGCGGCACTACATATTTGAACTCAAACCAGTAGTCGAACATGTCGCCCAGCAGATAGACGGCGGCGGCTTTCTCCTTGATGCTGTCGAGGAACCGCACGAGGCGCCGCTCCTGCATCCTCTGATGCGGGATGGCCCATGAGCCGAGATGGGCATCGGAAAGGAAATAGACAGGTTTCATTGATAGTTGATAGTTTAGAGTGTAGAGTTTAGAGTTTGCTACCGCATTTCCTCTTTACTATTTATTCTATACTTTTCTTTGTCGTTTTTATTGAACAAACTAACATCTTTATGAGTTCGTCATTGTCGTTTTTCATTGAATGGAACCCTTTTTCGTCAATGTAGTGTGCATGGTAAAGGCGATTGAGCCAATACTCTGTCTCATTTGCTTCTTTTAGCGCAATACTTAGCTTGTTAATGAAGTCTGATTTGCTTTGCGCATTAATACTTTCTGCAATATTTGCTCCAATGCTCGTACCACTGCGATAAATCTGGTTGGACATATTTGTCTCATTCTTTTTCGAGACATACTGATACAGCTTTACTATCCTGTCAGCAAACAGCTCAGATTTAATACGCAATATACTCTCTTTTCGTGGCATAATGGAAAGGCGGTAGCAAACTATACACTCTCAATTCTACACTCAACACTTAATTAGAATCCCAGTTCCACCCTTGCCTCCTCGCTCATCATTGATTGGTCCCAGGCGGGCTCGAAGACAAGGTTGACGGTGGCTGCCTTTACGCCGTCAACGCTCTCTACCTTCGTGCGCACGTCTTCAAGGATGAAGTCGGCGGCAGGACAATTGGGAGCAGTGAACGTCATGTCCAGTTCAACGATGGCTCCTGTGTCGCTTTCCGCGTCATTGTCATCCTTTACGTCTATCTTGTAAATCATTCCCAGGTCAAAGATGTTGACGGGAATCTCGGGGTCGTAGACCGTTTTCAGCACGTCTACGATGCGCTCTTCTATTTGTGTTTTTCTTTCTTGTGTCATCTGTAAAACATGTTGATGGTCACTGTCCGCCAACGATGACGTCTGCATAGGAGTTGGGATAGTTGTCGCGCATGACGTCGGGTGCAATACTGCTGTTGCCGACGCCGCTGACTCCGGAGACGACAATCCTGTAGAAATTGTTCCTGACGATACCATATTGCATGGGCCCCATGTTGGCAGACGGACTGTTGCGATGATGTATCCAATAGGTGTAGTATGTTTCGTAGACACCCATGTTAAACTTGCACTGCTTGATGCCGTAGGCCTTCAGCTGTGCATCCGTATAGGTCTCCAACTCGTCGAGCGAGAGGTCGCCAGCCATGTTGATGGCCTTGATGGATTCGTAGAAGTTGTACTTGTACAGGTAGATGGTGTTGGGCCAATACTCTGGGCGGTAGTCTTCCTTCAGCGTCTTCTGCGTGTCGTCGTAGAGATAGACGAAGACGGGACTGACGGCCGCTTTGAACACGATGCCGGGCGAATAGCCGTTCTTCTGGCTTGTCTTGAATGAGGTGTTCTCAAGGATGTAGGCGTAGCCATAGTTGCCGGCCGAAGGCATGGAGGCAAAATCGGTGGTGGTGAAGTTGCCGAACCATGAGTTGTAGTAGCCGGAGAAAGCTGCAGCATCGGCACCATTCGTTGTCTTCAGGTAGAAGAGCGGGTCTACGACATACTGTTCTCCCTCGTCGCTATAGTCATTGAAGTTGTCGGGCAATACGAACTGCGGCTGGTCATTGAACTCCTCCATTACGTCCTTATGCTGGAACAGGTAATAGCGGTTGTTGAGGTTGACCAGCTTGTAGTTGGTGATGTTGATGTCGGCATACTTCCTCTCACCATGCTTCAGCTGGAAGGTGTTGTGAAGGACGCCTATCTGTATCTTTGCCATCACTCGCTCAATATCTACGCTGAGCACATACTCCTTGTCAATCCACGGCACCAGATTGACGGCCAGCAGTTCGGTGGCGCGGCTGGTCATTACGGGGCCGGTTTCGGGTATTGACGCCTCAATGCCTTTGCTGTAAGTCATGGCATCAACCAGGTTGAGGAAGTCTGCCTCGTCTTCTATGTCCTCTGTGCTGTAGTCATAGTTGGCAATGGCAAAGATGTCATACACCCCGGCCTTGAGCCTCACGTCTTTGAGGAGATAGGTGATGTCGTATTGGTTGGAGATGGCAGTCTCGGCCTCTGTCAGGTCATTCGTCACCAGGCGGGCAAAGAACTTTTTCGTCTCGGCATCGAAGAACCACAATTCCAGTCGGCTGACTATGTACTCGTTGCGGAAATAGTTCTCATCTGTTGTGCTCTGGCTTGCTGCCACTCTCAGTCTCAGCGACAGGTTGACCATGCTGTCTTCAGCCAGCTGCTCACCACCATTCATCTTTGGCGCGACGTAGTCATCCTGCTCCATGTCATGCTGACATGCAGGCATCAGAAGGACGAGCAACAGCAGCAGAAGGGTGCTGACGACGCCGCTTCTCCCGCTCCGGCGGAACGGGGGAACGGCTGCGCACACGGCATCCTTAGGAGCGGGCGAGGCTGCACAATGTCTTTTCACTCTGTGGAACACGCACTTAAAGTTTTAAGTGATTATAAGCCCTGACTCTCCAGCTGTTGACCCGCAGCTGGATGAGCTGGTCGAGGTCGCCAGAGAGATAGAAAACGATGGTATAGAAGTCCTGCCGGTCCAGATATTCCTGCACGGACAGCTGCCTGCCCAGGTTGGTGTAGAGCGAACCAATCATCCCGATGTATTCTGGCAGCGAGATGTTGAACACTGTCTCGCCCGTGCTGCTCTTCTCGAGGATGATGCGGCAGTCGCTGTTCTCCATCAGCCGCAGTGTGCTGATGCCGAACTTGGCGCCATGCAGCTCTCCATAGTCGGGGTCGTCGAAGGTGACATCTTCCTGGGCGAAAGGCAGGTAGGTGGTTGCCGCTTCAGTTGCTATCTGGTTGCGTGCGTCCATGATGCCGTTGGCGGTGACAACCTTCATGCTGAAGTCGTTGACCGACACCTCCGTGTCTTCCGCGACGGGCACGGCGAGCAAGGCCAGCTGGTTGGTGTCCTTCATCATGTCGATGTGATGCACGGCATAGGATTTGTCGTAGTGAACGGTGGGCAGGCTGCCGTAGAAGAGTGACGGCAATTCCTGGGCAGAAGTACCGCCTTCCTCGACGAGCGATAGCCGGTATTCATCCTTTGCCTGTGTGTCGCCGGCTACTGAATACTGGCTGTCGCCCATTCCGCTCCACACCACAAACTGATAGTCGCCCTCAGCGAGGTCTTCCACCCTGATGCGGTAGTCGTTGGCTTTCAGGTCGTTCCAAGTGGCGTTAATGCGCTTGACATAGTTCCCGTTTGCGTCATAGACATAGACGTGTGCATCCGTGACGTATTCCGGCGCCGCCTCTACATCCAGGATATTGTAGGTGTAGTGCAGCTTGAGCCAGAATCCGTAGGGGCAGTCGTCAGTGTCGTCCTTCACCCACGTGCAGGACACCAATGGCATGACGCACAGCATGGAAACGAGCCACAGTTTGACACGGTTCTTCACGGTCTGCAACTTTAATGGATTTACAGTATAATGTTTGTCAGGTCTCTTACAATCCATGGCTTCACGTTGAGCACAGCCTTGAGATAGGTCTCACCCTCGTCGGGCGTGTCAGGATTGACGGTCACCTCGTGGTATCCCAGTCCCGACACATTGGTGACGAGGATGCGGTAGAGGTTGTTGCGCACGATGGCAAACTCCATCACGCCCATGCTGGTGGGCTTGTAGTTGTCAAGATGGCGGATCCAGTAGGTGTAATAGCAGTGGTATCCGTCGTCGTCCTTCTCGTATTTCTTTGCCTGGTAGAGGTCGAAGCTGTTGCCGTTGATGTCGTTGATGCCGATAGCGGATGCCAGTGCCTGGGGCGAGTCATAGAACTTGTAGTTGAAGTAGTAGAGCACTTCGGGATACTGGTTCTTGTCGGTGATGACCTGCAGGGTGCCGTTGTCGGCAAGATGATAGACGTTGTTGTAGGGCTCCAGCTTTGCCTTGAAGAGCACGCCGGTGCTGTAGCCGTTCTTCTGTGCGGGAGCCAGTGTGCAGTTCTCCAGGCAGTAGGTGGTGTTGTACTGCGGCGTCTCGCTGGCGGGCTTGAAGGCTGTCCATGCCACGGCATTGGGATTGCTGTAGTCGCCGTAGAAGTGCTCATAGTATTTGCCGGCGTTGGTGAAGCTGGTGGCATCGATGGTTTTCTTGAAGAAATCGGGGTCGATGACATAACCGTTGACGTCCTTCACGTTGCCGAAGTGCTCGTTGATGTCCCACACGGGCTCGTCCATTGAGGTGAGGGCGGCGGTGTGACGGTAGGAGTAGTAATACTTGGGCAGGTTGACGATGTAGTGGCCTTCAAGGGTGATGGAGGCATACTGCTGGTTGGCTTCGTCGGTCAGCGGGAATGAATTGCTGCTCTTGGCAATGTCGATGCGTGCCAGGACGCGCTCCAGCGTGATGCTCACCACGTTGTCTTCATTGTCTTCGCTCTTGGTAATCACGGTGCCGGTGTTCTCGGATGCGCGGTTGGTCATCACGATGCCGCCCGAAATGTCCTGGATGGCACCCCTGACGTATGTCAGGCTGTCGATGTCGGCCAGGAACTCGCTCTCCGTCGTCTTGTTGATATAGCGCCCGGTGTTGGCGGTGACGAAGATGTCGTATGTGCCCTGTGGCACCGACACGTGCTCTGCTTCATAGATGACGTAGCCGTTGGCATCGGTGCCCGTGCGCGTCAGGTTGGTGAGCATGATGCTCTTGACGAAGAGCTTGGTGGGCGCGTCGAAGAGATAGATCCTGGCGTTGTTCACTTGGTACTCTTCCTGCGTTCCCTGTACATGATTGTAGCTGTCTTCCACACTACGTGTCGTCAAAGCCGTCGGGGCGTTGGCTTGTAGACGGAATACGACGCTAGCCTCTTCCACCGTGTTTTCTGTGTTGGTGTCGACGGCATCGTCAATGTCTTCGCGCTGGCTGCAGCTGCAAACGACGGCACTGGCCAATAGCAGTGCAAAGATGAATTTGATTGACTGGAACATAGTTTTCTTTTTTTATTTATTGTTTGTTTTTGAGTTTTCCAAATTCCTGAAGCTGCACCTCTGCCTGCTTCACTCCCTGCTGCCGTGCCTTTTCCACAAGCTGTACGGCCTTGTCGGCATCACCCCTCATCCAGGCCACGAGGCCTTCGTTCATCGTCCGCTCAGGGCAGTCGTTCACCTTGCTCAGGTATTCGGCAGCCTCGTCGGCCTCGCCTTTCTTGATGGCAAGGCATGCCATGGTGAGGTTGATGTATGAGTCGTTGGGATAGAGCATGTAAGCCTTGCGGATGATGGAGTAGTATTTCTCCTGGTCGTTGGCATATTTGTCGGCCAGACGGTAGATCTCGTTCAGGTTGAGGTTGATGGGGCGTGTCTCAAACACTCGCTCCGACTCCTCGATGGTGAACGGGCGCACGGTGTAGATGACGGTATAGTTGGTGCAGCGCAGTTCGGGGAACCAGTTCTCCACCACATATCTGAATCCTTCGGGAGCTTCTTTGCGCATCCGCTTCTCTTTCTCGTCTGGCGAGATGCTGCTGGTGGCAATGCTCATCAGCCGGCTCTGCTGCGGCGCGTCGCTCCTGCTGTTCAGCTGTTTCATGAAGCCTTCCCAGTTCTCGCCCTTGCCCGTAGCCTCTATTCTGATGCCCTTGGCAATGTTGGTGCGCAGCAGGTAGCTCTTCAGTGCTTCCGTGCGGTTCTCGCTGAGCATGAGGTTGTGCTCGTAGGGTGCTTCGGGCGACGCAAAGCCTTCGATGGTCATGCGCTGGATGGTGACGTCGGAGTCGTTCTTCACCAGGTTCACGCTGTTGTGTATCTTCTGCAACTCCACGGGGTTGGTCATGTAGTCGGGCTTGATGTCCCATTTGTTCACCTCGAAGCACAGGAAGGCCGAGCCGCGCTCCTCGCGCACCTTCACCGAGTTGTCGGCAGGCGGCAGCAGATAGACGGGGAAGAGGTTGATGATGGGCGGCACTTCTTCCTTGGGGAACATGGCAATAATCATCTCGCCCCTGTCCTGCGGGTTGCTGCAGGCGCAGCTCTGCTTCTTCAGCTTCAGCACGGCATTGTCCATCCATGGCTCATATTTCACCGAGCGCAGATAGTCGATGTCGAGATTCTGGCCATTCTTCTTGCGCACGGCTATGGCATCGGGATACTCGTCTTTCAGGCTGCGCTCAAAGTAAATCTGCTGGTTGCGGCTGTTGATGAATATCATCGGCAGCTCCACCTTCCGCATCGTGACGGTGTCTATCAGCTCCGGCACCAGCACCACCGACTGCATGGCGGGCACATCCTGTATGGCAGTGACCTGAAAGGACGCCACCACATTGCTGTCGACCACGGCCAGTGCCGAGCGATTGATTTTCAACACATAGTCGTAGTCGGCTGCTTGGGCCTTCTGCACTCCCGACAGAAGGAATAGCAGCATCGAAAACGTGAGTAGGCGCGCGAGTCCGCGACCTGTTTTATAGTCATTCATGCTCATGTTGCAACAGCGAATGTTTTAGTTAAAAGACGTAGATAAGGCTGAGGCCCAGCTTCGAGATGCCTACGTAGTGGTACACATCGTCATCCCTCTGTGGTCCGCATACCTCACAGTCAAACTTCTTGTAGTCTATATAGGTATAGCCTATGCCCAGCTCTGCACCGATGTTCCAGTGCTTTGCCAAGGCATACTCATAGCCGGCGCCGATGCCGCCGCCTGCCAGCCAGCCCTCATAGCGGTTGGGCTTCAGCCCGTTGAGCAGGCCTAAGCAGAAGCTCTTGTTGCCGATGTTAAACTCTCCGGCGTGCACGTAGGGGCCGAAGAAAAAGCCATTCATCACCTGGCAGGGCCATATACGCAGCTGGCTCTGCACCGCCCAGTGCTTGTGCACTTTCTGCTCCCCTCTCTTCCAGGGCCGCAGACTGCCGTAGGTCTCAAACGAGGTCTTTTTCGACAATGGAATCTCGACGCCCGCTGAGAGTGCCCCAGCCGCATCAAACAGCAGATTGTTGCTGATGGCAAGATGCTGCCCGTAGGATGAGAGGCAGCCCATGAACGGCAAAAACAGGAAAAGTAATAATGCTTGCTTTAGCTTCATCTTAAAGATTCATGCTTGGTTTTCCCAAATATGTTTATATTTGCAGCAAATTTAGTAAAAAAAGTAAAAAAACAGCACTTTTTTCTCGTAAAAAAAGTTAATTGTGCTTTTTTTCTTGTGATGAGAGTGCCTTTCGCGCGCGTATTATAATAATGTATAAAGAAAAACAGCAATCTCATTGAGGTATCTCCGCCGCTTCCCCCTTCCCTGCCTGGACAATGATGTGTCGTGGCGGCAGGAAAAGAAAATGATTATCCGCAATTACCCGATAGTGTGCACGCCAATATAGACGCAAACCGACTCCTCATAAGAATGTATCATGACAGCTACAAGTAAGGCTTGCGGTAACTTAATTCTCCCCCTTGCAAAGGGGGAGTTAGAGGGGGATTCATCAGCGCAAAGCTTCATCCCCCCCTGCCCCCCCCTTTCCAAGGGGGGGAATATATTACTTTTGCGGCAGCACGTGTTTGTCTGATAATGATTGAGACAGACTATGATAACAAAGGCATCCATCGGCTACATGCGGATAATCATATTTTTTTATGATGATGCGTAATCACCCGATACTATGCTTTTTTCTTCTCATTTTTTTCTTTATTTGGAAAGAATGATTATCTTTGCACAATGAAAAAGCAATTTCTTCTGACGATGGCAGCTGTGCTTGCCGCTGCATCGCTGTGGGCACAGCGTCCCCTGGACTGGGGCGACCAAGGCAACGGCACGTACAAGAACCCCGTGCTGAACGCCGACTACAGCGACCCCGATGTCATCCGCGTGGATGACAAGTATTATATGGTGGCCTCCGACTTCCATTTCATGGGGATGCAGGTGCTGGAGAGCTACGACCTTGTGAACTGGCACATTATCAGTCAGATATACCGCCGCTTCGACTATCCCGGCTGGGACGATAACAGTCACTACGGCGGTGGCTCGTGGGCGCCCTCCATCCGCTATCACGACGGCCTTTTCTACGTCTATTTCTGCACCCCTGACGAGGGTCTGTTCATGTCGACGGCCCCCGACGCGCACGGCCCTTGGAGTCCTTTGCACTGCGTCAAGGCAGTAGAGAAGTGGGAAGACCCGTGCCCCTTCTGGGACGACGACGGCCAGGCCTACTTAGGCCGCAGTCAGTATGGTGCTGGGCCTATCATCATCCATCGCATGACGGCCGACGGCAAGCAGCTGCTCGACGACGGCGTCACTGTGTATACCGGTCCGGTGGCCGAGGGCACGAAATTCCTCAAGCGCCACGGCTACTACTATCTCATCATCCCCGAGGGCGGCGTGTGCTGCGGCTGGCAGACGGTGCTGCGCTCACGCAACATCTACGGCCCCTATGAGAAGCGTATCGTCCTGGAACAGGGCTCCACCAACGTCAACGGCCCGCATCAGGGAGCCCTCGTCGACACTCCCGACGGCACGTGGTGGTTCTACCATTTTCAGGAGACGCACCCTGCCGGTCGTGTTGTTCACATGCAGCCTGCCCGCTGGGTTGACGACTGGCCGCTGGTGGGCGTCGACATCGATGGCAACGGCATAGGCGAGCCGGTGGCGGTGTGGGAGAAGCCTAAAGCCCCCCCTTCGTCCCCCGAGGGGGACACAAATGTCCTAAAGAGTAATGAAGCCCCCTCGGGGGCCGTAGGGGGGGCTTTGGGG
>JAEEPZ010000160.1 GCA_016285055.1 Prevotella sp. | reverse complement strand
GACATAGTTATGGCGCGAAACAGGTCAGTTCGTTACCCGAGTTCTGTCGTCCCTTCGGGACTTTTCGCTGCGCCTTGCCCGCTGCGTAGCTCAATGCGCAGCCATCCCCTCCCTTCAAGGGGAGGGGTTAGGGGTGGGGTCTGTAATGTCTGTAATATTTTATCAGCGAAGAAGTTTCAGCGAAGAAGTCTCAGCGAAGAAGAGGCAGCGAAGAAGTTTCAGCGAAGAAGGGGCAGCGAATATGAGGCAGCGAAGAAGTTACAGACCCCACCCCTGCCCCTCCCCTTGAAGGGAGGGGATGGCTGCGCATTGAGCTATGCGGCGGGCAAGGCATAGCTATTGTCCCAAATTGTTTTTCTTGTTTTTATTGGTTTTTATTGGTTTTTTCTCAGGCCGCGTAGCGGTATCAACTCACAAAGTTAGCGACGGCCTTTTCGTCCGAAGCCTTCGGACGACTTGTCCGAAGCCTTCGGACAGAGTGTCCGAAGCCTTCGGACTTTTTTGAGGAAGCCATATTGAAGCGCATAGCGTGTTCATCTGCTTAGTTGCTGGCGGCTTTTTATTGCGCCGCTCATGCTCAGGGGGTAAGAACCCCTCCCCTTGAAGGGATACAAGGGAGGGAAGGGCTGCGCATTGAGCTATGCGGCGGGCAAGGTGCAGCATAAAGCCCCGAAGAGGGGAATGGCTGCGCCGTCACTTAGCCGTCGCAGAGGTAACTCATTCCCCCCCTTGCAAAGGGGGGGCAGGGGGGGATTCACCTATGCGCAGATGAATCCCCCTCTAACTCCCCCTTTGCAAGGGGGAGAATAGGGCTACCTCAAGCCTTTGACCATCGAATGTATTCAACTATCAACTCACATAGATAGCGACGTAACTATGTCATCATTCCATCCGTCATGAAAGAACAAGTATTACAGGCCATGCGTGAGTTCGGTGCTCCCGTCAACGCTGGCAAGATTGCTGAAATCACAGGCATCGACCGCAAGGAGGTTGACAAGGCTTTTGCTGAGTTGAAGAAGGAGGGCGCCATCGTGTCGCCTGTCCGCTGCAAATGGCAACCAGCAGAATGACTAAAGGAGGGTTTCGGCTCTCCTTTAGTTTACATGATGCAAGAATGTCTCGTGAATTGATATTTCGTGCTTTACGGATGGTGTGACATAGTTGCGTCGCTATTTACGTCAGTTTGTTTCGCTAAGCGGACTTAGAAACTACCAACCGAAAAAGCGGAAGAACCATAAAAAGAGCTGCCCGACAATAGCCGGACAGCTCTTTTTCATAAAGTCAAGCGATGAACCGTTGCTTATTTCAGCTCAGCAAGGTACTTGATGGTGCGAACCATCTGGCTGGTGTAGCTGTTCTCGTTGTCGTACCAGCTCACAACCTGAACCTGATAGGTGTCGTCGTCGATCTTGCTCACCATGGTCTGGGTAGCGTCGAAGAGCGAACCATACTTCATGCCGATGATGTCGCTGCTCACAATCTGATCCTCGGTGTAGCCGAAGCTCTCGCTGCCGGCGGCCTTCATGGCGGCGTTGATGCCCTCAACAGTGATGTCCTTACCCTTCACAACGGCAACCAGGATAGTGGTGGAACCGGTGGGAGTGGGAACGCGCTGTGCAGAGCCGATGAGCTTGCCGTTCAGCTCGGGGATGACGAGACCGATAGCCTTGGCAGCACCAGTGCTGTTGGGAACGATGTTGCAAGCACCTGCACGGCTGCGGCGGAGGTCACCCTTGCGCTGAGGACCGTCGAGAATCATCTGGTCGCCAGTGTAAGCGTGGATGGTGCTCATGATACCGCTCACGATGGGAGCATACTTGTTCAGAGCGTCAGCCATGGGAGCCAAGCAGTTGGTGGTGCAGCTAGCAGCGCTGATCACGGTGTCCTCGGGAGTCAGGGTCTTGTGGTTCACATTGTAAACGATGGTGGGAAGGTCCTTGCCAGCGGGGGCAGAGATGACAACCTTCTTGGCACCAGCCTGGATGTGAGCCATTGACTTCTCCTTAGAGGTGTAGAAACCGGTGCACTCCAGCACGACGTCCACGCCCAGCTCACCCCAAGGCAGCTCAGCAGCATTGGGCTTAGCATAGATGGTGATTTCCTTACCGTCGACGATGATGGAGTTCTCAGTGGCCTCCACGGTGTGCTTGCCCTCACCAAACTTGCCGGCGAAACCGCCCTGAGCGGTGTCGTACTTCAGCAGGTGAGCCAGCATCTTCGGGCTGGTCAAGTCGTTGATAGCGATAACTTCATAACCCTCAGCCTCGAACATCTGACGGAATGCGAGGCGACCGATACGGCCAAAGCCGTTAATAGCAACTTTTGTCATTGTTTTTTTGTTTGTTATAGAATGAATAAATCAAAAAAAATCATTTTTTTTGCGCCCACCGACGCATTTTTTTCGTTTTCGGCTACAAAGTTACAAAAAAATTCCTATATTTGCAGCAAAATTCAGTCTTAATAAAATTGAAAATTCAAAACAGAAAATTGAAAATTAGCGCATGTCAACATTTTAGCAGAGATTTGCAACGTTAAGTTTACAAAATAGGGACAGTTCATCTGTCTGCACGCAACGACAAAGACACTATTCATTATAACCAATCAACAACAAACATTATCCACTTTTAAACATTAAGCACTATGGGATTTGTTAAAGAATTCAAAGAGTTTGCCATGAAAGGCAACGTGATGGACATGGCCGTTGGTGTAATCATCGGCGGAGCATTCGGCAAGATTGTCAGCTCACTCGTTGACGACATCATCATGCCGCTCGTAGGTAAAGTCCTGGGCAACACCGACTTCACCAATCTCTATGCCGTGCTGGCTCAGCCCGAGGCTGGCGACCTGCCGGCAGGCACATCGCTGGCTGCTGCACGCGAGGCCGGAGCTTCAATCTTCGCCTACGGTGCATTCATCCAGAATGTAGTTGACTTCCTCATCGTGGCTTTCTGTATCTTCCTCATGCTGAAGGGCATCAACAAGCTGTCGAATCTGAAGAAGAAGGAGGAAGAGGCAGCTGCTCCCGAGGCTCCAAAGGGCCCGACGCAGGAAGAGCTGCTCACCGAGATTCGTGACCTGCTGAAGAAGAAGTAATTCAGCTTTCGCAAGTTTTGGAGTTAAAGGAGTTAAGGGAGTTAAAGACAATAGCTTCGCTATGAATTTCAACCCAGAGACAAAGGCTTTTCATGGAGAGTCATTTGTCTTCAATTCCTTTAACTTCTGAAAGTTCTTCGCAAAGCGAAGCGGCAAGGCCGAGCGGAGCGAATGCGAAACTTGAAGAAGGAGTCTTCGCTGGAAGCACCTGACTAAAATGTGGGATGTCCTCGACAGGGGGACATCCCACATTTTGTTTGGCGGCTGACCTATTCAGGCGCAGGCGCCCCCCCTGACCCCTCCTTTGGAAATAGGTTGGGACATCTCTGACAAACCACCCCTGACCCCTCCTTTGGAAAAGGAGGGGAAGGGCTGCGCCGTCATGTGGCCGTTGCATAGGTATCTTATCCCCCCCCTTGCAAGGGGGGGACAGAGGGGGAGGCGAGTTCCTGCGGCGGAATTGCTATTTGCTTTCCGCAAACATCGCAAAGCTTTCGCGCGAACATATTAATAAATATAGGCCATCTGTCATATTCCCGCCCCGCACCAGACGAGAAAAGCAAAGGACTGATAAAAGTGTACAGAGCCTTTGTACACACTGTACAGAGCCTCTGTACACTTCTCGCCTACTGAGTTCAGTTTTCGTCAAAGAATGACCCTTTCGGCATGACGGCTTCCTCGGCGACACAGCAGTTGAAGCGTTCACGGCTGCGGCGCTCGCGGGCAAACATGGCACTGGTGCCTGCTGCTGTCTGCGCAAACTTCAGATGCTCGTCGATGGCGAAGGAGTGGGCCATAGACTCCACGTCGAGGTTGTCGGTGCCTATCAGCGTGAAGGTCCAGCCCTGCTTCTTCAGCTTCTCAATCATGGTGCGCACCATCTGCAGCGTCCACTCCCTGCTGCTGTTCTCCTCGCCGTCGGTGATGATGGTCACCAGCACGTGGTCGCCCTCCTCTATCTGAGCGTTGACCTTCGAAATGCCTTTGCCAATTGCATCGTAGAGGGGAGTGCAGCCACCAGGGCTGTAGGCATCCTTGCCCAGATCCTTCGTCTGTGAAGCAGGAGTGTTGTCGTAGTGCCAGGTGGTGTGACCGCTGTCGAAGGTGAGCAGGGTGACAAACTGCTGCTGGTCGGGATACTTCTCCTGCATCGCGCGGACAGTCTGCAGGGTTTCGTTCATGCCTGAGAAGGCCTGCTCGCGGATAACCATCATAGAACCACTCTCGTCGACAATCATCAGATTGTGCACTCGCTTTGTTGAATCTTTCATAATCGTAAGTTTTTTAAATGGTGAATAACTTCGTTTATTTGACATGTCTTTATCTCTTTAAAGAAATAATTGAGAAAAAATGAAGCAGATATGAAGATTTTTTTGTAAATTCGCCCCCAAAACAGCAAATATGTATTTCCAGCGACTATCTGACGATGAGATTCTGAGCGGTTTCCGCAAGGGCAATGCCGGCATTATCCGTGAGTATTTCTACGGTTATTGCCAGGTGGGTTACCATGTCTTTGACAAGCGTTATGAGCTGAGCAGCAAGCAAAACCTGGACTTCATGTCGCTGGCCCACCAGTATGCCCTCTACCTGATGGAGCACAACTGGAAGCCGCTGGAAGACCATTCGCCCAACGTGAGCCTGCGCACATGGCTCATCAACGGGTTCCGCTACGTAGTGCTCGATGCCCTGAAATGGTACAAGAAAGAGTATGGCAGCATCACCTTTCAGGACTACCTGATGTCGTTTGACGTGACCAGCAACTTGCGATTGCAGTTCAACCGCATGGTGGACGACGTGTGCAACCATGCGCCGTTGGACAGGCAGGCACGGCTCATCATCGTCATGTTGCTGCAGGAGGGATTCAAACTGAAGGAGATAGCGGCGCAGATGGGTATGACGCCGTCGGCCATCTCGCAGAAGTACAAGAAACTGAAGGAGCAGGTCATCGTGCCCTACTTCAAGAAGAATTTCGACATGGACCTGGACATGCCGGAGGTGATGGACGAGCAGATGCTGACCAGAAGCGAGGGCAGGATGAGCGAACCCAGAATACTCTTCACACCGCCAATGAGCAGTGGTATGGCAGACATGCTGGCACCGGCAGCTTTCGAAGCTTTAGAGGATATGGATTTTATGATAGCACCAGATATGGAACAAAAGAGAACGACACCAGAGTTTATCACAGAACTCAAGCCGAACGAAATCTTTGTGTTCGGCAGCAATCTGAAGGGAATGCATGGCGGCGGAGCGGCATACATCGCTTACCGCAAGTTTGGAGCCATCATGGGGCAGGGCGTGGGCTTGCAAGGCCAGAGCTATGCCATCCCCACGATGCAAGGCGGCGTAGAAACCATCCGTCCCTATGTGGACGAGTTCATCGCCTTTGCACGGGAGCACCCCACCCTCACCTTCCTCGTTACCCGCATAGGCTGCGGCATCGCCGGATTCACAGACGAGGAGATAGCACCGTTGTTTGAGAAGGCTCATGACGCAGAAAACATTGTGCTGCCTCCAGGATGGTAAGCCCGCACAAGAAATGAATAAAGCCATGAAAACTAAACAGATACTTATTGCGATGCTGACCCTCATCCTGATGGGAGCCAGCGGGCTGTTGACTTCCTGCTCCAACGATGATGACAACAGCACGACGGAGCCTGCTACACAGATGCTGCAAGACGGAGAGTGGACAGGCAGCGGCGAGGGGCGCAGCGGCAGCATCATCGCCAAGGTGGCGGTGAAAAACCATGAGGTGGCGCAGGTCACCATCGTCAGCCAGTCGGAGTCGGTCTTTGCACAGGATGCCATCAACGACATCGTGGCACGGGCCACAGGCAGAAAGGACGTGATGAGCGTGGAGGTGGACGGTGTCAGCGGCGCCACGCTGACCTCAGCAGGTGTCATCGGCGCCATCAACATGGGCATACTCGCTGCCATGGGCAAGCAGAAGGAGGGCGCAAAGACCTATCAGGACGGCACGTGCGACATCGTCATCGTCGGTGCAGGCGGCGCAGGGCTGTCGGCGGCAGTGGCAGCAGCAGAGGCCGACGGCAAACAGAAAATCATCGTATTGGAGAAGCAGGGCATCATTGGCGGTAACACCAATTACTCCACCGGCGGCATCAATGCGGCAGAGACTGACGTACAGCGCGAACAGGGCATAGAGGACTCGAAAGAACTGTTCTACGACGACATCATGCGCGGCGGCAAGTATGAGAACATACCGTCATTGGTAAGGAGCCTCGTGGAGTATGCACCCGTCACCATCACATGGTTGAGAGGACTTGGTGCCGACCTCACCGACATAGGACTGATGGGCGGCAGCAGCGTGAAGCGCACACACCGGCCCAAAGGCGGCACAGCCATCGGCCCACACCTGATGAAGGTGCTGAAGGAGGCCAGTGAAAAGGAGAACATCGAGATACGCACGTCGAACAAAGTCACGGAGCTGCTCACCACGATGGACGGCAGGGTGACGGGCGTGAAGGTGGAGAACATAGACGGCAGCAGCTATCAGCTCACGTCGCGCGCTGTCATCATTGCCACAGGAGGCTTCGGTGCCAACCTGGACATGGTGACACGCCTGCAGCCCTCGCTCAGCGGCTTTGCCACACTGAACCATCCCGGGGCTACCGGCGATGCCTTCGGCTGGGTGACTGCCATAGGAGGCGCTACCATACAGATGGCAAACATTCAGATTCACCCCACGGCTGAAGCCACCAACCATATCCTCATCACTGAGGCGGTGCGCGGCAACGGTGCCATCCTGGTGAACCATGAAGGACGGCGATT
The DNA here is from genome assembly GCA_016285055.1 of Prevotella sp. Lineage (GTDB taxonomy): Bacteria > Bacteroidota > Bacteroidia > Bacteroidales > Bacteroidaceae > Prevotella. The sequence goes on along the minus strand of JAEEPZ010000160.1, from coordinate 1,252 downwards.
CTGCAACGAGATGGACACACGCGATGTGGTCTCGACAGCCATCCTTGCTCAGACAGGTGGCGAGGCCTTCCTTGTGTTTGACCAAGGTGTACGCAAGTCGCTGGCCTCCATCGAGACCTACGCCAACCAGCACCTGCTCAGCGAAGGCACTACAGTCGCAGCACTGGCCGACGGCGTGGGCATCCCGGCACAAGCACTGGAGGAGAGCATCAGCCGCTACAACATCCAGCAGAAAGCGGGCCGCGACGAGGACTTCGGGCGCAGAGCCACACAGATGACCGTCGCCTTAGAGACTGCGCCATACTATGCCGTACGTGTCAAGCCCGCCATCCATCACACAATGGGCGGCCTGAGCGTAAACGCCGAGACACAAGTGCTGAGAGCCGACGGCACACCCATTCCCGGCCTCTATGCTGCCGGCGAAGTGACAGGCGGACTGCATGGAGCCAACCGGCTGGGAGGCAATGGGGTGGCAGACATCGTGGTCAACGGCCGACGGGCGGGACTGGCAGCAAGCCAGGCTCGTTAGGTCCAGAACTCTCGCTCACCCGTGGCTTCCATCTGGCCCTGACACTTCGGGCAGGTATGCTTGTTCCATATCCTGATGCGATCGCTGCCACAGTTCAGGCACAGCCGCCCTACCTCGCTGCGGTAGGACGGGGCTACGTCGGCTATGATGCCGCCCACCACGATGTTCTGAATGGTCTTGCAGTCAGGACACGACACGGCAGTAATCTCTTGCCGGAAGAGTCCCCTGCCTTCGTAGACCTCAGCTTCGTAGCCACAGGTGGTGCAGCGATATTTCAGTTTCCAGGCCATCGTCCAGTCATCAGTTAAGTAGATGAATACAATTAGCTTACAGAACTCATTGAGATACTCTTGCAATATCACTCCGGCCTTCTCGCGTTCTTGATTCAGATGCTGGTCAAAGGACTCCTCATCGGGAAAGCGATTGGTAACTCTAATAGCTTCATCATATGTCTATTTTTCGCCAAAGGTATGGACTATTGGGGAAACTGACAAATCTGGGAGGTTAAATAACACTAAAATGCGGATAATCATTTCTCGCAAAAATCCGAACCGTGAGGTTGGAATCAGACATAGTTACGTTGCTATTTATGTGAGTTGATACCGCGAAGCGGCCTGAGAAAAAACCAATAAAAACAAATAAAAACAAGAAAAACAAATTCGTAAATTTTCTCATTTGGTACAATAGCTATCGCCTTGCCCACCGCATAGCTCAATGCGCAGC
>JAEEPZ010000159.1 GCA_016285055.1 Prevotella sp. | reverse complement strand
GCAGAGTGGGTAATGTGGGCGGGGTGGGCAAGGTGGGCAAGGTGGGCAGAGTGGGCAGAGTGGGCGGGGTGGGCGGAAGTGGGCGAGGTGGGCGGGGTGGGCGGAGTGGGCATAGTGGGTCATTGGGGCGGGTGGGCAAAATACCTAATTATTATTATTGCGCAAATCAAAAACTATAGCTACCTTTGCAGTCGATAATCAAAAATCGGTAGAAGATGAAAAATCAGAAGACTTACGAGGCCGACGACAAGATGATCTCCCTCATCCGCGACAACTACGACCTGCTGCAGCAGCTGGGGAGCTTCGGCATCAGCCTCGGATTTGGCGACAAGACCGTTGAGCAGACGTGCAAGGACAACGACGTAGACACCTACACCTTTCTGGCAGTGGTCAACTTCACCGTCAACGAGAACGGCAGTTTTGAGACAGACGAGAAAATCAGCGTACCCACACTGATGCGCTATTTAGAGGCCAGCCACGCCTATTTCCTCGACTTCCAGCTGCCCTATATCCGCCGCGAGCTGCAGGAGTCGCTCAACGAACACGACTCGCTGGCCAAGCTCATCCTGCGCTTCTACGACGAGTACGCCCACGAGATACGCCGCCACATGAAGTACGAACAGAAGACGCTCTTCCCCTACGTCCAGTCGCTCATAGAGGGACGGCCGGCCAACGACTACGACGTGGACACGTTCTCAAAGCATCACAGCGCGGCCGATAAGAAACTGCGAGAGCTGAAGCTGCTCATCATCAAATACTTGCCGCAGGACGGGCTGCACAATAACCAGCTCACCGCTACCCTGCACGACATCTATGAGAACGAGGTGTGGCTGCGGCAGCACGCCATGGTGGAGGATCATATCTTCGTGCCCGCCATCCGGCGGCTGGAGCAGCTGGCCAGGCAGAGCGACGTGACGCGCAACATCTCAGACATGGTGTTCAAGGCAGGGGTGGGACAGAGCTCGGAAGCACTGTCCGACCGCGAGAAAGACGTCATCATCGCGCTGGTGCAGGGCATGCAGAACAAGGAGATAGCCGACCACCTGTGCATCTCGGTGAATACGGTCATCACCCACCGCCGCAACATCGCACGCAAGCTGCAGATACACAGCCCGGCAGGCCTCACCATCTATGCCATCGTCAACAATCTGGTAGACATCTCGACCGTCAAGCTCTGAGCGAGAACCTTTACCGAGAGTTGATACCACTACGCAGGCTTTTTAAAAAACAAACAAATACAAATAAAAACAAGAAAAACAATTTAGGACAAAAGCAATCTCCTTGCCCGCCACACAGCTCAATGCGGCATGGCCCCTGCACCTTATTTTTGCCTGCGGCGCAACGCGAATGACCGTGAATGACACGCGAATATTCGTAAATATTTATCCATTCACGAGAATTCGCGTGACATTAACGTATATTTACGTAGCGTCGCAGACATATTAGCATACATTATTCATGGTTATTTAATTCTTTTTTATAAAACACGAATTATCAATAATTTATCACGCGCTCGGCAGAGCCGAGCGCATGGTCATTCGTGTGAAAAAGAAAGAGTTAACTGCATATAGTTTAAGGCAATGATATAGCAGTTGACCCTTTGCAGAAAGGATTTATGCGCAGCCATCCCCTCTTGAACCCTGCCCTTACGGGGAGGGGATGGCTGCGCATGAATAGGTCAACTGCTATATCATTGCCTAGTTTAATTGCCATGAATCATTCAGGTCAGAATCATTCAAGTATAGCCGTATTTATTTGTTCTTCTTGTTTTTATTTGTTTTTGTATCAGGCCGCGTAGCGGTACAAATGCTGTACAGGTAGAAAGAAAAATGCTTTTTCTCTTTGTTTTTCCAATGCATTTTCGTACCTTTGCACACAACAACAGAGACTTCCAATTTAACTCCCAGTTTAACTCCCAATTTAACTTCCAAAACTTAAATAAAAACCTAAATAACCATGAACAAAGGCAAGACTTTACTGGCTGTGATGCTGATGGCAGTCATCGCCATGCCGACCTTCGGCGCCAAGGAGAAAACGACGGTGGCTGAAGAGCAGCAAGGCCCCAACGAGATGGTGGCCTACCTCTTCACCTATTTCAACAGCAACGCCCCCGAGGACGAGCAGATATGCTACGCCCTGAGCGACGACGGCTACAACTTCACACCCCTTAACGACGGCGCACCCGTCATCTCGAGCGACACCATCGCCCTGACACAGTGCGTGCGCGACCCCCATATCCTGCGCTGCGAGGACGGCAAGACATTCTACATGGTCTGCACCGACATGCGCTCAGCACACGGATGGAGCAGCAACAGAGGCATGGTGCTGCTCAAGAGCACCGACCTGGTGAACTGGCAGCACGCCACGGTGAACTTCCCCACACGCTACACGAAGACATGGAAGAACGTCATACGCGTATGGGCACCCGAGACCATCTACGACCACAAGGCCAAGAAATACATGGTGTTCTACTCGCTGCGCACCAGCGACCGCGACTCCTACGACAAGATCTACTACCAGTATGCCAACGCCGACTTCACCGACCTGGAGGGCGAGCCGCAGTGGCTCTTCGACGCCGGCAACGCCACCATCGACGGCGACATCGTCTACAACGAGGCCGACCAGCTCTACCATCTCTTCTACAAGCAGGAGTCGGGGCGCGGCATCTATCAGGCAGTGGCCAAGCAGCTCACCGACCGCTGGCAGATGATTGACGGCAACGTGGAGCAGACGCGCGAGGCCGTGGAGGGCGTCGGCGTGTGCAAGGCCATCGACGGGAAGTCGTGGATCATCATGTACGACTGCTACGGCAGCGGACACTACCAGTTCTGTAAGTCCACCGACCTGAAGACGTTCCAGTTTGTGCAGAACACGGCCACACGCGGCAAGTTCACTCCCCGCCACGGCACCATCATACCCATCACTCGGGCGGAGAAAGAGCGTCTGGAGCAGGCCTTCCCCAACCACCTGCAGCCCATCCTGCCCGACTACCACGCCGACCCCGAGGTGCTCTACTCGACCCAGACCGGCAAATACTATATCTACAGCACCACCGACGGCACTCCCGGTTGGGGCGGCCATGACTTCAGCGTCTTCTCCAGCACCGACCTCATCAACTGGACCGACGAGGGCAAGATGCTCGACGTGAAGGGCGAGCAGGTGCGCTGGGCCACGGGCAACGCCTGGGCTCCCGCCATCATTGAGAAAAAGGGAAAATACTACTTCTACTTCTCTGCCCACAACCCGCAGTCGAACCGCAAGGAGATAGGCGTGGCCGTGAGCGACAGCCCCACAGGGCCTTTCGTCGACAGCGGCGCACCTATCATCACCGACGCCGACCGTCCGCAGGAGGCACGCGGCGGACAGGCCATCGACGTCGACGTGTTCCAGGACCCGAAGAGCGGCAAATGCTATCTCTACTGGGGCAACGGCTTCATGGCCGGCGCAGAGCTCAACGACGACATGCTCTCGGTGAAGAAAGAGACCATCACCCACATGACACCGCAGGGCGGCAACCTGCAGACATGGGCCTTCCGCGAGGGCGCCTACGTGTTCTACCGCAAGGGCACCTACTACTTCCTCTGGAGCGTCGATGACACCGGCTCGCCCAACTACCACGTGTGCTACGGAACGGGCAAGTCGCCCCTCGGCCCCATCACCATCGACGAGAACAGCTACCGCGTCATTGAGCAGAGACCGGAGGCAGGCATCTACGGCACGGCACACAACAGCATCCTCCAGCTGCCGAAGAAGGACGAGTGGTACATCGTCTACCATCGCATCAACAAGAACTTCATCCACCGCGACCCGGGCATCCACCGCGAGGTATGCATCGACCGCCTCACCTTCGACAAGCAGGGCCGCATCATCCCCGTCGAGCCCACCCTCAACGGCCCCGCCCCGCTGGCTCCCAAACAGAAATAACCAGCCAGCTGGAAGGACATGAATATTCATTTCGCCTTCTTCTTTGCCTGCGGTGCAGACAAGATTTTAACCTGAATTATTCATGGAATCATGGATATTCTAATAGTCTGCGACGCTACGCGAATATGCGCGAATGACACGCGAATGTTTCGTGAATTATTAAATATTTACGAGTATTTGCGTGTCATTCGCGCATATTTACGTTCTTGGACAAGCCAAGCGGCAGAGCCGAGCGGCGTCGCAGACAAGAGCATTTCTTTCTTTTTTAAACACGAATGACCATGAATTAACACGAATTTTTCATAAATTATTTTGGCAATGATATAGCAGTTGACCTATTCATGCGCAGCCATCCCCTCCCTTCAAGGGGAGGGGTTAGGGGTGGGGTCTGTAATATCAGTAATATCCTGTCAGCGAAGAGTGGGGGCGAAGAAGTTTCAGCGAAGAGTGGGGGCGAAGAGTGGGCTGCAAAGAAGTGGCTGCAAAGAAGTGGCAGCAAAGAAGTGGCAGCAAAGAAGTGGCAGCAAAGAAGTGGCAGCAAAGAAGTGGCAGCAAAGAAGTGGCAGCAAAGAAGTGGCAGCAAAGAAGTGGCAGCAAAGAGCATTACTGACATTACAGACCCCACCCCTGCCCCTCCCCTTGAAGGGAGGGGATGGCTGCGCATTGAGCTATGCGGTGGGCAAGGCGATAGCTATTGTACCATATGAGAAAATTTACCAATTGTTTTTATTTGTTTTTCTTGTTTTTATTGGTTTTTTTTTAAGTCCGCTTAGCGGAACATAACTGACCTAAATAGCGACGTAACTATGTCGGATTCCAACCTCACAGTACGGATTTTTCTCAGACGGTGTGCTTGAAATCATGATATAAGTATCAAATAAAAGTTAACTCTCAAAAACTTTTCGGACAAAAATGCGTCATCTGCGGAAAAAAATCGTAATTTTGCAGGCTGTAAACAATCAAACAACAAAAAAAATGCGAAGTATGAAGAGAGTGATGATAGCCCTGCTGCTGGCTCTGCCGCTGAGCCTCAGCGCACAGGACAATGCATGGGAACAACAGACGAAGCCCCAGACACAGCAGAACACTGACCAGAAATACTTGGCCGGTGCCGTACCCGTGGTAGACGGCAAAGTGACCTTCACCACCAACATCCTTGCGCCGGGCAAGAGCAGCCGGCAAGTGTATGACATCATGCTGGCTCAGCTCAACAACGTGCTACAGGAGGAAGGGCAGTATGAGAACAGCCGCATCGCCATAGAGGACACCGAGAAGATGCTGCTGGTGGCCAACCTTCAAGAGATGCTAGTGTTCAAGCGTCAGCCGCTGAGCTTCGACTTCACCCGCATGATGTACACGCTGATGGTGGAGTGCAGCGACGGTCAGGCCAAAGTGACGATGACACGCATACGCTACCTCTATGAGGAGGAACGCGACCCACAGAGCTTCGTCGCCGAGGAGTGGATCACCGACGAGATCGGGCTGACGAAGAAAAAGAACAAGCTGGCCCGCATCAGCGGCAAGTTCCGCCGCAAGACCATCGACCGCAAGGACTATCTCTTTGAGCTGTTCACCAACGCCCTGACGAAATGACCGACGAAGAGTTGCAGAAAAACGTGGACGAGGCCATGGCCAACCGCCCGCGACGACACAACCTGGAGCCCTTCCGCGACTCCAGCCGAACACGCGTGCTGCGCTTCTGGCTCAACGTCATATTCCTGATAGGCGCCATAGCAGGACTCATTATCTATTTTAACGTAGACCACGATGTGGCCAAATATGTGCTCATCGTCTCGCTCGTCTTCAAGTTCGTCGAGCTGTTCCTGCGCATCTTTAAGATCTAAAGGCATGAAGACGGTTGCTTCTTTCTTTATAGCTTTTCTGTTGACAACAATCGTTAACGGACAGACTATTAACGAAATAGACCAGCAGGGCAACATCAAACAGCGCAACGCCAACTTCAACCCCCACAGCAACGACACCACGAAGAACAAAGTGGTGCCGAAGGGCATTTTCGTATGGACGGTGGACCGCCGCTTCGGCGACATCCAGCGCACCGACGTCGACACCCTACCCCACCTCTACCCGCAGTCCACCATGGGCACAGGCATGCATGGGCAGTATAACACGGTGGGGTCGAACTACACCTCACGCCTCTCGCGCATCTTCACCGACCGTCAACCCACGTCGCAGGCGTTTTTCACCGACACCTACGACCAGGTGCTGCGACAGCCCGACGAGTGGCACTTTACCAACTCGCTCTCGCCCATCACCAACCTTGCCTACGGCAGCTGCGGCGACAAGACCAACGGCGAAGACCTGATTGATGCGCGCTTCGCCGTCAATGCGGGCAAGCAGACAGGAATGGGCTTCGACCTGGACTACCGCTACGCACGAGGATACTTCCAGAACCAGAGCAACAGCCACTTCAACGCATCGTTCTACGTCTCACACCTCGGCGACCGCTACCAGATGCACCTGCTCTTCCAGACCTACCACCAAAAGGCAGCAGAAAACGGAGGCATCACCAGCGACGACTACATCACCCACCCGGAACTGTTCACCGAGAGCTATTCAGAGAACGAGATTCCCACCTTCCTGTCGCGCAACTGGAACCGCAACGACCACCAGCGACTGTTCTTCACCCACCGCTACAGCGTGGGCTTCTACCGCAAGGTGCCCATGACGCCCGAGGAGATAGAGGCCAAGAAATTTGCCATGCAGGCCGAGGAAGAGAAGAAGCGGCGCGAGCAGACCAACGACGAAGAGGCAGGTCCCGCCCCAAGCGGACGACCCGACGATGCCAAGATAGCCGAAAGCGTGCCCGACACTCTCAACTCTCAACTCTCAACTCTCAACGACTCCTTATCTCTCAACTCTCAACTCTCAACACTCAACACTGACCGCATCAGCGTGACGTCGAAGGCACAGGCCGACTCGCTCATAGCAGCCGAGACAGCAGCCATCGACAGTGCCGAGGTGTTTGTCAAGCGCGAGTTTGTGCCCGTCACCAGCTTCATACATACTGCCGAGCTGCTCAACTACGACCACATCTACCAGGCTTACGAGACGCCAACCGATTTCTACACCAACACCTACTTCAACCGCAGGCATACAGGCAATTATGCTAACGACTCCATCTACGACAAGACACGCCACCTGGGTCTTCGCAACACGCTGGCCATAGGACTCCTTGAAGGCTTCAACAAATATGCGCCGGCAGGACTGAAGGCCTTCGTCAGCCACGATCTGCGGCGCTTCGACATGCCTGAATTTGTAGAAGAAGACTCGACTGTCCTGCACCGATGGACGGAGCACAGCGTCAGCGTGGGCGGACAGCTGACCAAGACGCTGGGCACAGCCCTGCACTACGACCTGACGGGCGAGTTCTGGGTGGCAGGCGAAGATGCCGGGCAAATGAAGCTCGACGGCCGCGCCGACCTGAACTTCCGGCTCCTTGGCGACACCATCCGCCTCGACGCCCTAGCCTTCATGCACCGCACAAAGCCAGTCTTCCTGCAGCGTCACTACCACGCCAAGCATTTCTGGTGGGACAACGACTTCGACAAGCAGATACACACACACCTGGAGGGACGCCTCACCTATGAGAAGACGAGCACTAGCCTGCGCGTGGCTCTCGACGAGATAGAGAACTACACGTACTTAGGCATGAGCTACGACCTGTCGCAGGAGACCATGCGAGGAGTGAGCGCGGCGTTTCATCAATGTGACAAGTCGCTGGCAGTAGTCACCGCACAATTAGACCAGCGCCTGCATCTCGGCCCGCTGAACTGGGACAACATCGTGACCTTTCAGACCAGCAGCCAGGAGGACGTCCTGCCCCTGCCGAAGCTGAACGTCTTCTCCAATCTCTATCTGAAATTCAAGATTGCCGATGTGCTGAGCGTTGAGCTGGGCGCGTCGGCCACATGGTTCACCGAATACGAGGCACCGGAGTTTCTGCCGCAGCTCAACCAGTTTGCCGTGGCCAGCGCAGCGTCGGAGAAAAGCGACTTCTCACGCCGGAAGTTAGGCAATTTCCCCTTCGTCGATGCCTACGCCAACCTGCACCTGAAGCACGCCCGGTTCTTCGTGATGATGACCAACGTCACAGGCACCAGCTTCAACCGCATGTCATTCCTCACGCCACGCTATCCGCTCAACCGCTCCGTCCTGCACCTCGGGGTGTCGTGGAACTTCTTCAATTGACATTTTTCCACCCGCAAGTATACAGCTATTGTCTTTAACTCCTTTAACTCCTTTAACTCCTTTAACTCCTTTAACTCCTTTAACTCCTTTAACTCCTTTAACTCCT
>JAEEPZ010000158.1 GCA_016285055.1 Prevotella sp. | reverse complement strand
GCATTGAGCTATGCGCCTTGCCCGCTGCAGGAACCCTGTGAGGCACTCCCCTCCTCTTGAAGGGAGGGGATGGCTGCGCATTGAGCTATGTGGTGGGCAAGGCGATTGCTATTGTACCAAATGAGAAAAATTACCAATTTGTTTTTCTTGTTTTTATTGGTTTTTATTGGTTTTTTCTCAGGCCGCTTCGCGGTATCAACTCACATAGATTGCGACGTAACTATGTCTCATTCATCCGCACAGCACGAAAAATTATAACTTAGGACTATTTCTCTATCTTCTCTTGATGTTTTATCTCCTCATCATCTTCCTGTTTTTATCAATGTATATGCCCTTGGCGGGAGGACTGGAGAGGCAGCGGCCGAAGTCGTATGCCAGCTCTTCCGTGGAGTTGTTCGTCCACTTGTATATGCGCGACCCTTCCTGGCGAATGAGTATGGACAGGTTCCTGTCCTCCCGGCATAGTTTCTTGTATGCCTTCCCGTTGACGACGCTGTCGCCGTGAATCGCATATTGTCGTGGAATTCCTTCGCACGTTATCCCGTAAAAGTTGGTATATTCAGCATTCGCTCCCGGGTGCAGGCTGACATTGTTCCACACCCTGCCTTCCTCCAGCATGGGAAGGGTACCGTCCTGAGCCTTGGCCGGCAGGAAGACAATAGCCGCCACCAAAATAATGAAATGTCTTTTCTTCATAGTCAGGTATGTTTATGTTTAAGTGTATGTAATCCTACATTGTGATGCAAAATTAATAAATAGTTTTATATGCTCAAAGGAATTAAGATCGGCGGGGACGGTTCTTGGACGAGCCAAGCGACCGAAGGTCGAGCACTAAATGATCATTTTTTGTCTTTGTACATCGTCTTTTAAATTTTTAGAATAATGCCAATGCTTATACCTGTGACACGGGAGATTTGGCGGATGCCGCTCCTGCAAGCCGCACCATCGTCTGTTGACTATATGACCGCAAAAATACACAATTATTTCGCATCTTCCAAATATTTACACCCAAAAATGATCATTTAGGACCGTCCCCGCCGATTCCCTGGTCCAATTTAGCGAATCTGAGAACCGTCCCCGTGATTCTTGCTATTTCCACATTATCTTTCTGTTCTTAATATAGATGCCCTTCGCGTGGCGATGGTCGAGGCGGCGGCCCTGCAGGTCGAAGGACTGTGAGGAAGGACTGTTGAAACTGCCGACGACAGCCTCTACGCCAACGACAGGACGAAAGGTCAGATTGTCAAAGTCTTCTTTTGAAAAAATGCAGCTGCCGTTGTCAAAGCAGCCGACAAATGACGAAGCGGAGCCGTTGGAAATGATGTTCTCAAACATATAGAGGCCAAGCGGACAGCCGATGCCTTCCACGGCATAGCTTCGCCACTGCGCATCACCAGGCCTGCCGAGCACCATAAAACGGTGAGAAGTTCCACCAGTCTGTGCCACACCTTCATCTTCAACCGTCACTTCGCCGCCTATGTACGCCGCCATGTGGCACTGATCGCCTTTGTTCGCCCCAAAATCGTAGAGGGTCACCCATTCTTTCAATGCAAACGGAGCATAGAAGGCTGGCTCGAATTCCTCAAGGCGCAGTTCCACCCTGCCATCCTCCTCTGCACCGAGGGCATACAGACAGGTTCCTGAGAATCCCTTGGCCATAATCTTCCGGCAGGGGCGACCGTCCACCACGCTGTCACCGTCAACATACAGCTCATAGTCGTAGTGCAGCCAGTCATGGGTACCGCTGTAAGCCTGTTCATCCGTTATGTATCCATCGTCAGGAACATGGTAACTGTACTTCCAGCTGCGTCCATCTACGAACATTCGGCTCGGAGTGTTCTGCGCCATCAACATCATGGGCAGAAGCAACAACAACATTGCAACAATTCGTTTCATATTTTTAAGGTGTTAGAGGATTAATTTCTAATTCCGCTCCCAAATCAACTGAGGTTCCACCATTTAGTTCTGTCGTTTCTGCTTGTATCTTCGTTTTACCACTCGCTAGGCGAACAGGTCCATAACCTATGTTTTCAGTCACATGTTCACCTGATATAACGACATCGGCTTCTATTTCACGATAGCCAGTTATTGTTTCATTTTGTAGGTATATGATATTACGCTCATCAATATACGGAATTTTGTTGTGTGCTGATATACATACTGAAACCGTATGTCGTCGGGCTTATGGCGGTTGCCTTGGCATAGCCGCCGTTGAAGAGCAGCCTGTCTATCATGCCGTCCTTCATCACCAGGCTGCCGCCGAGAAGGTAGTCGGTGGAGCCGGAGTCGTTATATATATAGACAAATTTCGCCATCATCTGATTCTCAGTATAACCTCACAACGACTTTCTTCGTGGTGCCATCGTTCATCTTGACGATGCGAACACCTCGCTGGTGCTGACTTACACGGCGGCCACCCATGTCGTAGTGTTCCACGACAGCAGGCTGGTGTGTGGCTGTTGGCGCTGTGACTCCTGTCGATGTGATCGGTACGATCTTTCCGAATCCACTCCAAGGAGCTGTCGTTTGATAAGCCTCCAGGCTGGCCTCAGGAACATGCAGCGTTGAGTTGCGAAGATTAAAGGTGGAAAAAGTATCGCCATCCGTCTCAGGAATAGTTGCTGCCCTACAGGTTACGTCTATCGTAGCAAGGACACTGAAAAGTCTTTTCCCCATTTTGCAAACAGTGCTGCTTATGTCCACCTTATTGCAGCCGTTGAACGCATAATCACCTATAGCTGTTACACCCTCTCCTATAACTATTTCTTCAACATTGCCGAAATATTTCTTCTTAATAGAGGAGCCATCACTATAGTTTTGTGATGCTATTGCGTTACTGTAAAGCTCTACTTTTGACACGGGGCACTCTGCAAACCAATTGGCATTGATGCTTGTCAAACTGCTACCGATGGAAACGAAAGCAAGGTTCTGGCAGTGTTTGAACACATCGTCTCCCATATCTGTCAAACCATTGCCGATGATGGCAGAGGCAAGGCCCCAGCAGTCCTGAAAGGCAGACATTCCGACGGTCGTCACGCTATTGGGAATAGTGACTGACGAGAGTCTTCTACACCCTTGGAAAGCAAAATCCCCTATCGTTGTCACGCTGTTGCCGATGGAGACAGAGCTAAGATGGTCACAATGGTAGAACGCATATTTTCCAATCGTATTCACATTATTGGGGATGCTGACTGAAACCAAGCCCATGCAGCCAAAGAAAGCTGTTTCTCCTATTGTCGTCACGCTGTTGCCGATGGTAACAGAAGACATATCAACACAGTTGTAGAATGCCCCTTCCCCAATCGTCGTCACATAATCGCCAATAGTGACGGAGGTCAGGCCAATGGAGCCAGAAAACGCGCCCTTTTCAATGCTCGTTACTTTTAGCGTTTGGTCATTGACTGTTACCTCATCGGGAATGACTACTACTCCCCAATATCCAGAACTGTTTCCGGGCTGAGAAGTAACTGCAAGTTCTGTTCCTTCATTAATATAGTTATAATAAATCATCACGCCATCGGCATTGGCTACTTCAACGTTGTGTGCTGAAACATTTTTGCCAGACATGCACAACAGCAGGATAAGAAGCAAGCGTAAATAGTTCTTCCTCATAATCAAAATGTAATTAAGTGCTGCAAAGATATAACATTTGGTGATAACAAACAAGAAAAAACCCGATAAAGTTCACAAATAATATATAATCCAGCTTCAATGGCCTGCGGTGCCTCGCCCATGTCACGGTAGGCACAGCCGAGGAGGTAATGGGCACGGAGGCGCTCGTTGGGAGTGCCGTGGCTGTCGAAATAGGCGGTGGCCTGAAGCAGCAGACTGTCGGTGGTGATGGGGATATAGTTGCGGTTCAGGCTGTCGGTCACAAAGGTACTCACAATCGTCCAAATCACCAAATGATGACAAGAAAAAATGGGTGTGGCATTGTTCATTTTCTCACAGCAAAAAGGAAAGCTCCCAAAAACGAGGAATTGAAAAAGTCCATTTGTATCATCATGTGAAAATCCTTGCAGTCGCCCTGCGTAGAAAGGCCCGAAGGCACTTTTGCTCGAAAAAGCAAAAGAAAAATGCGATTTTCCTTTGTCTTTCGGCCGTTTCTTTGTACCTTTGCCCTCCGAAAGCTTAAAACTATCAAAAAACAATGAAGAAAATACTGAGAAAACTGATGCTGGCCACCACGCTGCTGGTTGCCACGACTGCCAGTGCCTCCACCGACGCCGTGAAGCCCGGCACGTTTACTACAGGCGACAAGACGTTTCTGCTCAACGGCCAGCCCTTCGTGGTGAAGGCCGCCGAGGTGCACTACCCGCGTATCCCCCGGCCCTACTGGGAGCACCGCATCAAGATGTGCAAGGCGCTGGGCATGAACACGCTGTGCCTCTATGTGTTCTGGAACATCCACGAGCAGAAGGAGGGCGAGTTCGACTTCACGGGCAACAACGACGTGGCTGAGTTCTGCCGCCTGGCGCAGAAGAACGGCATGTACGTCATCGTGCGCCCCGGCCCCTACGTCTGCGCCGAGTGGGAGATGGGCGGCCTGCCCTGGTGGCTGCTGAAGAAGAAGGACATCCGCCTGCGCGAACAAGACCCCTACTTCATGGAGCGCGTGAAGATATTCGAGGAGAAGGTGGGCGAGCAGCTCAAGCCGTTGACCATCCAGAACGGCGGCCCCATCATTATGATACAGGTGGAGAACGAGTACGGAAGCTATGGCGAGGATAAGCCCTACGTCAGCGAGATTCGTGACTGCCTGCGCGGCATCTACGGTAAGGAGTTGGAGCTGTTCCAGTGCGACTGGTCTTCCAACTTCGAGAAGAACGGCCTCGACGACCTGACGTGGACGATGAACTTCGGAACGGGCGCCAATATCGACAACCAGTTCCGCCGCTTGGGTGAGCTGCGCCCCAATGCCCCGAAGATGTGCTCCGAGTTCTGGAGCGGCTGGTTCGACAAGTGGGGTGCCCGCCACGAGACACGCCCGGCCAAGGACATGGTGGAGGGCATGGACGAAATGCTCTCCAAGGGCATCAGCTTCTCGCTCTACATGACCCACGGCGGCACCAGCTTCGGCCACTGGGCCGGCGCCAACTCTCCCGGCTTTGCGCCCGATGTGACCTCGTACGACTACGATGCGCCTATCAACGAATGGGGCCTCGCCACCCCGAAGTTCTGGGAGCTGCGCAAGATGATGGAGAAGTACAACGACGGCAAAAAGATGCCCGCCGTACCCAAGGCTCCGATGCCTATCATCACCGTGCCTAAGTTCGAGTTGAAAGAGTTCTCTTCCATATTCAACGGCACAGATTCAAAATTAAAATTGCCCATTCGAAAAGATGGTGGCTTGATGACCTTTGAAGAGATGGACATGGGTTGGGGTTCGATGCTCTACACTGCCACCATGCCAGAGATTCCTGCACAGAGCGTTATTACGGCTGATTTCCACGACTTTGCGCAAGTGTTCATCAATGGCAAATACATCGGAAAGGTGGACCGTGTGAAGAATGAGAAGAGCCTCACTTTGCCCCCTGTAAAGAAAGGCGATGAATTGGAAATCCTTGTTGAAGCGATGGGACGCATCAACTTTGGTCGCGCCATCAAAGACTTCAAAGGCATTGTGGGCGAAGTAGCCATCACAGCAGAAGTGGAAGGCATCGAAACCACATGGAAACCGCAAAACTGGGTTAAATTCGGATTGCCGGACTCTTATGAGAAAGCCGCTGACGCTTTTGTACACAACAATGATTACACAAAAGCTGAAAATGAAGGTCAGCGACTGGGCAAGAAGCCACAAATGAACGTTGACGGACTTGACTTAGTGAGCAAGCGCGGTTACTATCGTGGCTACTTCAACCTGAAGAAGGTGGGCGACACGTTCCTGAACTTCGAAACGTGGGGCAAGGGACAAGTATGGGTGAACGGCCACGCCATGGGCCGCATCTGGTCGATTGGCCCGCAGCAGACCTTGTACATCCCCGGCTGCTGGCTGAAGAAGGGCAAGAATGAGATTATCGTCCTCGACGTCGTTGGCCCTCGTGAGGCCGTTGTCTGGGGACAAGCCGAGCCTGAACTGAACAAGCTCCAGCTGGAACAGAGCAACAAGCACAACAACATCGGCGACAAGCCCGACCTGAACAGCATGGTGCCCGTGGCGTTCACTGTGCCGGGCGGCGTCAGCGACGTGTTGACCCTTGAGCCCGTCAGCGGCTGGTGTGACTTCCGCTTCCCCGCGCCGCACAAGGGACGCTACCTCGCCATCGAGGTGCTCTCCACCCTGAAGGACGGCGACCAGGCCGCCATTGCCGAAATCTACCTGAAGGGCACCGACGGCAAGCGCATCAGCCGCGAGCCGTGGACCACGAAATACGCCGATAGCGAGGAGCTGAACGGCAACCACACCGGCGACAAGGTGTTCGACCTGCAGGAGAGCACCTACTGGCAGACGGAGCGCGGCAGCTCAATGCCCCACCTGCTGGTCATCGACCTGGGCAGCGAACAGACCGTCACCGCCCTCGAATATCTCCCACGTGCCGAACAGGGCGTCCCCGGCGGACTCAAGTCCTTCAAGGTCTATATCTATTAACTCCTTACTCCAAAACTCCTTACTCCAAAACTCCAAAACTCCAAAACTCCAACAATGGTCTACAAATATGATTTCCTGATTATAGGAGCGGGCGTGGCCGGCATGAGCTACGCACTCAAGGTGGCCCGCGAGAAGAAGGGCACGGTGTGCCTTATCTGCAAGACAAGCCTCGACGAGGCCAACACCAGCTTTGCACAGGGCGGCGTGGCATCGGTCACCAACCTGGCCGTCGACAACTTCGACAAACACATAGAGGACACGATGATAGCCGGCGACTACATCAGCGACCGTGCTGCCGTGGAACAGGTGGTGCGCATGGCGCCTGAGCAAATCAAGGAGCTGGTGCAGTGGGGCGTGAACTTCGACAAGAAAGACGACGGCACCTACGACCTGCACCGCGAGGGCGGACACTCAGAGTTCCGCATCCTCCACCATGCCGACGACACGGGCGCCGAGATACAGCGCGGGCTGATGGAGGCCGTGAGAAGCAATCCCGACATCACCGTGAAGGAGAACCACTTCGCCGTGGAGATTATCACCCAGCACCACATGGGCGTCCGCGTCACCCGCCGCTCGCCCAACATCAAGTGCTACGGTGCCTACGTCCTCAACCCTGAGACGGAGAAGGTGGACACCTATCTGAGCAAGATCACCGTGATGTGCACGGGCGGCTGCGGCGCCGTCTACCTGACCACCTCGAACCCCGTCATCGCCACGGGCGACGGCATCGCCATGGTCTATCGTGCCAAGGGCACCGTGCAGGACATGGAGTTCGTGCAGTTCCACCCCACCGTGCTGCATAACCCCAAGGAGACGCACCCCGCCTACCTCATCACCGAGGCCATGCGCGGCTACGGCGGCATCCTCAAGCTGCCCAACGGCGAGACGTTCATGGAGAAATACGACGAGCGCCTCTCATTAGCTCCACGCGACATTGTGGCTCGCGCCATCGACAAGGAGATGAAGATTCACGGCATCGACCACGTCTGCCTCGACGTCACCCACAAAGACCCGGCCGAGACACGCCGCCACTTCCCCAACATCTACCAGAAGTGTCTCTCCATGGGCATCGACATCACCACCGACTACATCCCCGTGCGTCCCGCTGCCCACTACATGTGCGGCGGCATCAAGGTGGATCTCAACGGACAGACCTCGATAGAACGCCTCTACGCCCTCGGCGAATGTTCGTGCACCGGGCTGCACGGCGGCAACCGTCTGGCCTCGAACTCGCTCATCGAGGCTGTCGTCTATGCCGACACGGCCGCTAAGGACTCGGTGAAGCACGTCGACCTCTACGACTTCAACGACAAGATACCCGAATGGAACGATGAGGGCACGATGACCAACGAGGAGAAGGTGCTCATCACCCAGAGCGTCCGCGAGGTCAACCAGATCATGGCCAACTACGTGGGCATCGTCCGCTCAGACCTGCGCCTGCACCGCGCCTGGGACCGCCTCGACATGCTCTACGAGGAGACCGAGCGCCTCTTCAAGCGCGTGAAAGCATCAAAGGACATCTGCGAGTTGCGCAACATGATCAACGTGGGCTACCTCATCACCCGCTTCGCCCTGGAGCGCAAGGAGAGCCGCGGTCTGCACTACACCATCGACTATCCAGTGCACGCCTACGATAAAAAGAAAGGGCAATGATATAGCAGTTGACCCTTTGCAGAAAGGATTTATGCGCAGCCATCCCCTCCC
>JAEEPZ010000034.1 GCA_016285055.1 Prevotella sp. | reverse complement strand
CATTCTTCGTAGCCACCTCCCAAGTGACGCCCTCGCTGGCCACCTGGCGGTAGCGGATGCTGGAATAGGTGTTGCTGGCATACTGACCCCAGGAGTAGCCGTTGCCGCTCTGCTCCAGCGTGTAGAGATAGGGGAAGCGGGTGCTGCCGGTGGCATCGCTACCCACCTTGCCGTGGGAGAAGCGAATCTTGAACATGTCGAGCCAAGGTGCCTTTTTCTTCACCCAAGGCTCCTCGCCGATGTTCCAAGCCACAGACCAGGCGGGGAAGAAACCCCAGCGGTGGCCGTCGGCAAAGTTCTCAGAGCCGTTGTAGCCGAAGTTATAGTCAAGGAAATAGCGGTATTTGTAGTTGTAGGTGAACTGAGCGGCCAGGCCTTTGTTCTTGCGCGACACCGAGTTCTTCACGTCGGTGCCTAAGTTCTGCGTGGAGATCTGCTGGTCCTCGGTGAACTTGACATTGGCGCCGAAGTAGTGGGCGTCGGCAAAGGAACGGTCCCAGTGCAGCAGCAGGTCGAGGAACTCGCGGCGCCAGCCGTCGTTGCTCGTCGTCTGCTCCATGTCCTTGGCGTTCTGCACCATCTGGAAGTCCAGCTCGCCGGTCTCGGTGTTGCGCGAGCGGGCGCTGTAGAGGGCGGGCAAGTGATGCAGGTGGATGGCATTCTGGTTGTAGGTGTCGAAGCCGAAACGGCCCGTGAAGTGCAGTCCCTTGGTGATGAAGCCCAGGTCTTGCTCCAGCGTGACATTGGTCTGTATGTTGTTGTTCCACTCGTTGTTGTAGCCCGTCTGCGTAGAGCTGACCCAGGGGTTGATGTAGTTCTCGTCGAGGGTGTAGGTGATGACACCGTCGCGCTCCTCTGCATTGAACACACCCTTGGCGGGATAGAAGCCGTTGGAGAACATCACAGGAGTGTAGAGGGCATTGTAGCCGAAGAGCTGTCCCCACACCTTGTCGTCGCCGATGCCCGGTGAGTTTCGCTTGTTCAGGTTGCCGCCGATGCCCAGCTTGAGCAGCGTGGTCTTCGTCACGTCGATGTCGACGTTCATGCGGTAGTTCCAGCGCTTGTAGTTGGCATTGGTGTCATACTTCTTGCGCAGCGTCTCGTCGGTCTTGTACATACCCTCGTCCTCGGTGTAGGCCATGGACACATAGTAACGGGCCGTCTCGCCGCCACCGCTCAGGTTGATGTTGGCACGGTAGCTCAGGGCTCCGTCCTTCAGCAGCAGGTCCTGCCAGTCCACATTGGGATAGAGGTCGGGGTCGAGACCCTCGCGGATGATGTCGAGCTCCACGGGCTGGTAGAGCACGCCGAGGTTGCGGGTGACGCGGGCCTCGTTCAGGTAGTTGGCGTACTGGAAGCCGTCGACGAACTCGGGCGTGATGGTACGTGTGTTGTAGGAGGTCTCCACCTTGCCGTTGATCTGCACCTTGCCGGCCTTGCCGTGCTTGGTGGTGATGAGGATAACGCCGTTAGCGCCCTTCGAACCGTAGATGGCGGTGGCAGAGGCATCCTTCAGCACGGAGAAGTTCTCGATGTCCTCGATGTTGATGTCGTCGATGTTCTCGCGCTCAAATCCGTCGACGAGGATGTAGGCTTTCGAGCTGGCTCCGAAGGTGGAGATGCCACGAATCCAGAACTCGCTGGTGTTCTTGCCTGGCTGGCCCGATGACTGGAAGGCCATGATGCCGGGCACGTTGCCGGCCAGCGTGTTCGTCAGGTTCGACGTGCTGTAGTGTTTCAGGTCTTCCACCTTCACGTTCGACACGGCACCCGTGACGGTGAGTTTCTTCTGGGTGCCCATACCGGTGACCACCACCTCGTCGATGGCCTGCTTCACATCCTCCTGCATGACGATGTCGATGCGGGTCTTGTCGCCCTTGACAAGCACCTCCTGCGTCTTGAAGCCGATATAGGAGAACTGCAGGGTGCGGTATTCCTGCACCTTGATGGTGTATTCGCCGTTGAAGTTGGTGATGGTTCCCAGTCCTTTCGAGTCTTTCACGATGACGCTGGCTCCGATGACCTCCTCGCCGTTGGCGTCGGTCACACGGCCCGTGATGGTCAGTTCCTTTTGCGCCAGGGCCGAGAGCGTCGAGCCCAGCACGAGGAATAGCGTTATGATATATCTCTTCATATTTTGAATTGCGGATTACGAATGACGATGATAGCTTTCCGGGTTATTCGGATGTAGCGGTGGCGCATTCTTCAGTTTTCATTTGCTTCGAGGTTCTCTTCCATGGTGATGGTGCGGATGGCGAAGTTGCTGGTGTCGAGGATGTAGAATATCAGCGTGTTCTCGCCCGTGATGGCATCGCGGTGCACGTCGTTCACCAGGCCGGTGGGGCGGTGGAAGCGGGCGAAGTCGCGCAGCTCGCCGTTCTCGTTGCCGTAGGTGTTGCCGTCGGCATGTGTGGCAAAGCCTCCGCCAGCGTAGGTCTTTACTATTCCCTCGGGGGTGAGCAGACGGATGGCGTCGTTGCGGCTGTCGCAGAAGTAGAAGTCGTAGATGTCGTCGCGCCCCTCGGCCTCGTACTGGTCGTTCTTCACGAAGGTGCCCTGATAGGGTCGTCGCAGCAGTGCCGAGAGTCCCACGCCGTCGGTGAAGCCTTCGCGCGACATGTCGCCGGCTATTCGGTAGGGTGCCGAGAATCGGTGCGTCTGCTCGTTGTAGTCGGTGCGCAGGATGTAGTTGCGGTTGATGACCACGATGTAGGCATACTTGCCGCTGGGGTGTATGTCGATTTGGAACTCCCAGCTCACATCCTGCACGGTGAAGAGCTTCTCGAAGGCTCCCGTGCCGGTGCTGCTGCCGGTGTTCAGGTCGTAGAGGTTCTGGTTGGCGTAGGGGCTCCAGCTGGTGCCCGAGCCGCCCAGCGTGTCGGGCAGTTGCGTCTCCCAGTATTTGCTCATGTCGAGGCGCAGCACCTCGCCCTGTGCGAAGCTGGTGAAGTACAGCTCTCCATTGGGATGCAGCGAGGCACCGTTGCACTGGCGGTAGTTGGCCAGCTGTCGCACGGTGGAGCCGCTGCTGAAGTTGCCCTCGGGGTCGCGGTCGACGATGTAGACCGAGTTGGCGCGGTAGTTGCTGTCGTCGTTGTCGGCCGAGATAATCAGGTGCTCGCGCCATTTCTTCTGGTCGGCTGTGGCGGTTTGGTCCCATCCCTCGGGGGCATAGCCGCTCTTCTGGCCCGTCTCCTCGTCAACAATATAATCGAAGCTGCCGTCCTCATTATACATGAAGGGGTCGACGGCGAAGTCGATGGTGCGCAGACGCTGGTTGGAGAATTTCGACAGCGGCAGGATGGTCTGCACGGTGCGCTCCTTCAGGTCGATGAGCTGTATGCCGTGTGCCACGGTGCCGAAGTGTGGCTCCTGGTCGTAGACCACGAAGAGCTGGTCGTGGTTGTAGGGCGAGAACTGCATCACGCCGTCGTTCTTGAAACCGCTACAGTCGTCGAACGAGCCGTCGATCCACACGGCGTCGGCCTCGCGGTCGTAGCTCTTGCCGCACAGCTTGCCCACCACCATTTTGCGCTCATACTCGAAGCGGTTGGCGGCCTTGCCCGTCTGCTTGTCGACGGTGACCTGCACCGAAGCATATAGGCGGTTACCCTCTATCTGGTCGTAGGCGGCGCCCGGCAGATAGCAGTAGATGGCATTGTTCTTCACGCTCACCAGCACAGCCTCTTTGCCGCCGATGTTGACGTTAACAATCGACGAGTCGTTGCCGAAATTCTGGCCAAGGATGACCACCTGCTGGCCCACGCTGCCCTTGGTGGGCGTGAAGCTGGTGATGGTTACCGGCTTCGACGGGTCGTAGGGGTCCGACGTCTGCACGCCGTAGTAGTCTTCCACGGTGGTCGACGACTCGCAGGAAGCGAGGGCTGCCACGATGAGGCAGCATAGCAAACCAGCCGAGGTCAAGGTTTTCATTCTTATCGTTCTCATATCTGTTTTTTTATTATTTCAGTTTCTCTTCCAGCACGCGCATCCAGAAGCCGCCGATGACCGAGCGGGCCTTGAAGCCCACCATGCGGCCTGTCTTCGTGTCGTACCAGTCGCTGGTAGGCACACGGCTCTCAGTCTCGTCCATGAACTTGTAGACAGGCTCCACAAACTTCAGGAATGTCTCCTTGTCGCTGGCCATGGCTGCCGTCCACATAATCCAGTCGTTCTTGGTGTAGTCCTTGCGGATGTCGAGGGGCAGTCCGTACTTGTTCTGCTTCTTCAGATAGTATTTCACATCGCGCTCCATGGTGCCGGCGGGGAAGACGCTGGTCTGCCACAGCTTGTCCCAGATCATGTTGTACTTCTGGCTCCAGGTGTTGTTGCGGTCGAAGGCCAGGCGGTAGTGGTCGCCCTCGCGGGCATCCTTCTCCCACTTGGTGCCCATCTCGCGGGCGCGGGCCAGGTACTTGTCGGCTGTGTCATTGAAGCCCATCATGCGTGCAATCTCGGCGAAGGCTGCCACACCCATGATGGCCTTGATGGAGAGGTTGGCGTTGTGAGCCCAGTGGCCGGCAAAGTCATCGGTGCAGAGCTGGTTGGCGGGGTCTTGACCGTTCTCCGAGAGGTAGTTGGCCCAGGTCTCCAGGATGCCGTAATACTTGCGCACATAGTTGGCGTTGCCGTCGAGTTTGCACAGTTGTGCGGCCAGCGTCAGCATGTTGCCGGCTTCCTCCAAAGGCATGTCGCCGCCATACACCTGGCCGTTGGCTATCGGGTAGGTGCCGAGGTCGTGTGCGGCGAAGGGCTTCGTCCAACGTCCGCTGGCTGAATAGTCGAAGATGGATGTCATCATGGCTTTCTGCAGCTCGGGGTTGTAGCAGAGGAACAGCGGGGCCTCGGGATAGGTGAGGTCGACGGTGTTCACGCAGCCGTTGGAGTTGTTCTCTTTTGAGAAGAACAGCAGGTTGCCCTGGTCGTCCTGGAACAGCTTGTGGGCGGCGATGACGTGGCGATAGGCGGCCGAGAGAATCTCGGCGTAGTGCTCGTTGCCGGCAGCGAGGCCGTCGTCGTAGATGAGCTTGTCGAAGTCGCGGCAGCGCTGCATGATGTTCTGATACTGCGAGTTCATGCGGTTGAACATCTGGAAGATGCTCACCGTGCCGCCGTGTGCCCAGTAGCCCTTGTAGCGCTTGTACATATACTCGATGTCCTCCACCTCGTCGTAGCCCATCATCATGAAGCTGGCAGCCTGACGGGTCTTGCCGAACTCGTGCACGTAGCACAGCAAGGGCATGGAGGAGGCGGTGGAACATTCGTAGATGCTCATGGTCTTTGTACTGCCGGTGGCAGCGAAGCGCTCTCTCATGTCAGCGGCCTTGCCCAACGACACAGTGCCGTTGATGGCAGGGATGTAGAAGTAGCCCCAGTCAATGCAGATGCCGTCGCCTTTCTTGGCGAGGATGGGCTGGTCGATGGTGCCGGTGCAGACGTACTGCTGGCCGCCCCATTCGTTCTCAACCAGCTTGGAGCGGGTAGGCTGCGAAACCTTGTTGAGGGCCATCTCGGGCGTGGCGGCAATCATCAGCTGCACGTCGTGCTCCTTGCCGTCGGTAGCGCGCACCTGATAGGAGATGTAGTTGATGGGCGAAGAGAGCAGGTCGTAGTCGTCAATCAGCATGGGAGCCGTGAAGACCACGTCCAGCTCTACGGGCCCGCATATAAAGGTGTAATAAGTGTTGGTAGCGAGTACGTCGACCGACTTCTGCTTGGCGGTCTCAATGCTGGCACTGCTGGTGCTGATGTTCTTGAACAGTCCGAAGTCGGTGTAGGCACCGCCAGTGGTGTTATGACAATGGGCGGCTATCACGTTCCTGCCCTCATGCAACAGGCCCTTCAGCTTTGCATCAAGGTGCAGCTGTACGCCTTCCACCCACGTCTCGCCGGTGTCGGCCACCTTCGTGCCGTTGATGTAGAGCTCGAACACATCGTCATGAGAATAGACCATGAAGAGGTCTTCCTTCAGGTCACTGGCCTTCAGGTCGATGGTGCGGCGCACGTAGAGGTCGCTGTTCAGGTCGCTCCAGTGGGTGCGCACAAAGCTGAGGTCGGGACTGCCCCACGCTGCCTTGCCGCGACGCCAGTTGTCGTTGATGGCAAAATCGGGCTTCATCCATCCGGCAGGCTGCTGCGACTTGCGGCTGTAGTCGGCCTCCCAGGCTTCCTCGTCGGCCATCGGCACGATGCTCTGCAGGATGGCGCGGTCGGCACCCATCCAGCGATAGGTCTTGCCGTCAACGCGCAAAAGGCCCTCCAAGGGCTTCTCGTCGTTGGTCCAGTGGCGAGTGGTGCCGTCGGTCAGCTGGTCGTAGGGCGACCACACGCTGAAGTACGGGTCGCTGACAATCAGGGGGACGCTGGGCAGGCGCAGGTTGGTGGTTTTGTACGGAGTGAACAGTTTAGCAGACTGAGCCATGACCGTCAGTGCCATAGCTCCCAAAACGCAAAATGTCAGTAATCTTTTCATACAATTTCTTTTATAGTATTCTGAATATGTTTCACTCATGTTGCTTCCTGAAAAATCTTTTTACCTTTAAAAGAATACTAATACCTATCTTTCGTGTGTGTACATAGGCGACATCACGTCGCATTGATAAAATTACTAACCCATTATTTACTAACTAAAACTAACTTCAAAAAACATTTACGCTGCAAAATAACACAAAAACTTGCGAAAAGAGGGAAAATAAATAATCAAAGAGAATAAAAAACCGTTCAAACAAGAAGAAAAGCACCGCCGTTGAACGAAAAATGTTGTTGGAAAACAAATTGTGACGAAAAATTTTTGTCAAGTGAAAAGATAATTGTATTTTTGCATCATCAATACGCAAGAAAATGAAACATTTTAATAAGAAACTCCTTTACTCATTACTCCTTACTCCTATACTCCTTTCCCTGTCATGTTGCCATCGCACGGAGACACCCAAAGCCTGTGAGGACATCATGCTGCTTGAACACATGGGCTATCCGCAGGCCATTCGTCACAATGGCAATTATTATTTCACCATGCAGAGCTATGGCGGCGATTCCATCGAGTTGCTGTGCACCAAGCGGTTGGAAGACCTGGCAACGGGGCAGCGGCGCACCCTCTGGAGTGCTACACGCGACACAATGACACATTTCTGGTCGCCAGAGATTTATCGTGTCAACGACAAATGGTATCTCTATTTCGAGGGCGACGACGGCAATACCGACAACCATCATCTTTTCGTCATGGAGTGTGCCGACGCCGACCCCATGACGGGGCATTTTGAGATGAAAGGTCCTATAGAGACGCATGCTGAATGGAACTACGGCATACACCCCAACCTGCTGCAGATGCCTTCCGGCGAGCTGTACCTGCTGTGGAGCGGATGGCCGGAGCGACGCCATGAGACGGAGACACAGTGTATATATATAGCGCGCATGGAGAATCCCTGGACCACCAGCTCCAACCGCGTCATGATCTCCTTGCCCGACCATGAGTGGGAGCGCCAGTGGATCAATCCCGACGGCCACCGCTCGGCCTATCCCATTTACGTCAACGAGAACCCCGAAGCCTTCATCACACCCGATGGACAGCGCGTGTTGGTGCTTTACTCGGCCAGCGGCATCTGGACTGTCTACACCACGGTGGGCATGCTTTCGGCACCCGTCACAGCCAACCTGCTCGACACTGCCGTTTGGGTGAAGCGACAAGAGCCGCTCATCGTCAAAGATTCCACCACAGCACCGTGCCTGTCGAATGTCTACCTGGTCACATCCTCCGACGGCTCTGGCACCGATATGCTCTATGAAGACAAGCGCATCGTAGACGGCAATATCATTCGCGACATCTACCTGCGGCGGGGCATACAATGGAATGCCGACGGTGAACCCATCCTTTCAACTCAGTCTTCCATGAACGTAGCGAATTAACTTCCTATTTAACTTCCTATTTAACTTCCAATTTAACTTCCTATTTAACTTCCAATTTAACTTCCAATTTAACTTCCTAAACTTAAGTGACATATAAATGATGAAACATTGCCTTCAAATCATTCTTGCCACTGCTATCATCTTCGTGGCAAGTGTTTCTGCCACTGCGCAGAAGACCATGACCGTAGGCCAGTATCGCCGTGCCTCCTATGACAAACAGGTGAAGCAAAATCCCTATAGTGTCAACTACAAGTCATCAGACGTGAAAAGCTATGGCGTCTTCTTTGCCGAATATAACCCACACACATGGAGCTACGATGACGGCAGACTGTCGAAGACGGAAAGCAACTATCACGGCATCTCTGTAGGCTTCACCTATTTCCTCCCGCTTGGCTCGCCGCTTGGCATTGATGCAGGGGCGAAGGTGCAGTATCTGTTCCGTAATAAGACTGAGCAGGAAGTGAAGAACAAGTTCAGCATGGTGTCGCTCACTGCCCCTGTCAGCCTGGCCTACGACCTTCTTCTCTCTGAGTCGTTTGCCCTCCATCCCTACGCCGGCATCTACGGGCGCTACACCTTCTCAGCCAAGACGCAGAAAGAGGCCGATGAACGCCGCTATACTGAGAACTGGATGAAGAACGACCACCCGATGGGTGGCATGAAGCGTTTCGTGGCCGGATGGCAATTGGGAGCCAGCTGTCGCATCAGTGAGGTGTTCAGCTTCGGTGCCGCCTACTGGATGGACTTCAGCAAGGTCACCGACTACGACAAGCTGCGTGGCTTTAACATCATGCTCGGTGCTACATTCTAAATTACCACCAGCAGACAGCAGTTGCCTTTGTTGTCATCAGCTGGCTGCGCACAGTGACTCCGCGAGGCATCTCCCCACCCTGGGGAGGTGTCTGGGGTGGCCTATAGAGTGCCCGCTGTCTTGAGAAATTCTTCTGCCTGTGTGAGGGTGTCGAGCTTGCCAACGTCGAGCATTCGTAAATCGTGCTGCTCGTAGCCCAGGAAGCGGTATTGCTGGCAGAACTGCATGTAGTATTCGAAGATGCCAAATCGTTCCGGCATCTGGGTCATGCTCTCTAACAAGTAGGGGTGAACGATGTGTATGCCGCTGAAGGCATAACGGCTTAGCGCTGCCGGCTCTTTGCCCAGAACACACTTGACAATACCCCTGTCATCATTCGTCCAACCCGACAGGCTCATGTCTGAGTCGAAGAGCAGGTCGCGCCCGGTACGGAGATGATAGACAAGGAGCAAGGCATCAGCAGAGGAAGCCTTGTCGTAGAAGGCCGCCAGGTCCACATTGCTGAAGATGTCTACATTATGGATGAGGACGGGGTTGCCTTCATCGAATAAAGGCAATGCCTTTCTCAGCCCTCCTCCCGTATCGAGGAGCAAGTCACGCTCGTCGGATATCAAAATGTCCATCCCAAAGTTGTTGTTGGCCTTGACATAGTCTATTATCTGGTCAGCAAAATGGTGGACGTTGATAACTATGCGTTCGAATCCCGAGCGTTTCAGTTTCATGACGATGTGCCAGAGCAGAGGCTTACCGCCCACAGGAACCATTGCCTTGGGCATGCTGTCGGTGATGGGCTTCAGGCGAGTGCCCAGACCGGCGGCAAAAATCATTGCTTGTTTCATGCCTGCAAATGTAGTGCTTTTTTTTGATTTGCCAAAGATTGGGACATTCATTTTTATGTTTCTCGAAAAAAAGTGACGAAAAAGTTTGGAGATTCATGTAATTTATATAATTTTGCAGCCGAATTGCATATTCTATCACTAAAACAATTGTAGCAAGAATGTACAGAATGACAATGAACACATTGATTTGCCGAGCGGTTCTAAGACGTAGTTGAAACAAAGTCTGAGGGTCGACAGGCAGATAATGCCTTGTTGTCGTTGCGTTCATCGAAGTTCGCTGATGTGTTCTTTGACGTTCGCCTGTGCGTTCTTTGACATTTTGCTACAATTGTATTGCTTTATCTTCGAAGGGTAAAGCGGGTTGTTTCCTCTTCTCTTCTTTGTGCAACAATAAGGTGGATAATTCAGTTGGTAGGTGTGCACGAATATGTGCACCACACGACCGGATTGTCGTGCTTATGCTACTTGCCATCCGTAAAAGAAACCCCTTGTGGTTTCTGAGATGAGACAGTGTGGCCTGTGCGGGTGAAAACGCCCGAACAGGTCGATATTTTTATTGTGATTAGAATTATGTAGATTATGAAAAAGACAAATAGATTGATTGAAAATTTCAAGAAGCAGTCCAAAAACACCATCATCAAGTATATGAATGCCTTGACTAAGATGAACTATTCTGTGTACTCTACCTATCGGTGGGGTTTATATCCCCATCTGAATGACTATGAAGTGTATTTCTATGCTGACTCCGCGACAGTTGTCTTGGTTTGTCTCGACTGCTGCGGAAACAATGACAAACAAACATACGATGAGTCTGAGGAAATGGGCTCCTTCATCTATCGTGCCAACGACGAGCCACGTGTCAGTGTGGTCTGGAAGCTTTCGGAGGCGATAAAGCAGATAACAAGATACCTGCAGCCCCGCAATGAGGAGATAACCGTGTTTGGCATCCTTCTGACAGAGGCTACTATCCTTAATGCTGGTGAGATGGAAGAGCGTTGGGAGTCGAGAAACATAAAAGTGATTGACGGCTGCAAACGGCTGAAAAGCAAGTTTATCTGGACGAACCGTGATGAAGAGCTGGTGGGGAAGGCAAACGTGGATGCCGTTTATGATGCAGCACTTAAAGAACTCTTAAAAACTGAAACCGTTGAGGATCGAAAGGAGGATGGTAAGGAAAAGGTGAATTTTGAAGAGAATGAATTCGAGAAGATGCTGACCGACTTCATCAATCGTGAATATGAGGAGACTTTCGGCGACGAGGGTTCAAACGACGAGGCTGAAGCGGATGAGGAGGAGGACGAAACGGATAGTCCCGTCGGTGATGACGAAGACGAAGACGATGACGACCCTGTCTATTACCCGGATGGAACGGTTGAACAGAATAACAACATGCAGGTCACTGTGGAGATTCTGCGTCCTATTGCGAATCCTCGTGAAGAACTGGACAAGTTGGTAGGCTGTGATGACATCAAGCACCGTATGGATGAGTTGGTGGCTTTGACCAGCTACAACAAGCGGATGCACGAGCTGTTTCCTGAGAGCAAGCCTCACGCCGTGTCGCTGCACAGCCTCTTCCTGGGGCGGCCAGGAACGGGCAAGACGACGATATGCCGACTCTTCGGCTCGTTGATGCGTCAGGCAGGCGCTTTGTCCAAAGGCCATGTGGTGATTTGTGATCGCGGCACCTTCATGGGTACGCTTTGGGGCGACGAGGAACGTTCCTTGCGACAGGTGTTGGAGAAGGCCCAGGGCGGAGTGTTGATGCTTGACGAGGCCTACTTGTTGAACAGCCCGCATCCACACGACCCGGGAAAAATTGTCATTCAGCTTTTGATGAAAGTCCTTGCCGACGAGTCGCAGCGTGACATCGCCGTCGTGCTCTGCGGATACAAGGAACCGATGATGAAGATGCTCGACCTCAATCAGGGCTTGGCATCGCGTCTTCCCAACAGGTTCGAGTTCAAGGACTTCACCGTCGAGGAGTTGATGGAAATCACCCGTCGCCGCTTGAAGGACTACGGCTACAGTTTTACCCCTTCTGCATGGGAGAAATACCGCGACATGCTCTCACTGGCCTATCAGTCGCGTGACCCTGAAACTTGGGGAAATGCCCGTTTCATTGCCAACCAGCTGGAGCGAATCTATATCCAGCACGCGACACGCTGCGTAAACCAACAGCCTATGGATAAGGCTGAGATGCTCATGCTCACTGCTGAAGACATCGTGCCTATCGAGGTTCCGCAGCCGAAGCCCCCAATAGGATTTGTGATAAGTAAGAGGTCGTAATTCAACTTTCGCAAGTTTTGGAGTTAAAGGAGTTAAGGGAGTTAAAGACAATAGCTTTGCTATGGATTTCAATCCAGAGACATAGGCTTTTCATAGAGAGTCATTTGTCTTTATGATTATCCGCAATTACCCGATAGTGTGCACGCCAATATAGAAGCAAACTGACTCCTCATAAGAATGTATCATGATAGATACAAGCAAGGCTTGCGGTAACTTAATTCTCCCCCTTGCGAAGGGGGAGTTAGAGGGGGATTCATCTGCGCAAAGTTTCATCCCCCCTGCCCCCCCCCTTCCAAGGGGGGGGATAAGTTACGATGCTTCATCAAACTGTTTTTAGGGCTGGTCTGAAACAGTGCCGGTGAAGCTGATGGGATCACGGTAGAGGGAGCTGACGCGGATGTCGGCTTCGCCGGTGTCGTACACATCTATTATATAATGGTAGTTGTCCTCCTGCGTCTTTACGTCCATTTCCATCTGGGACACGTGGGGCTTGAGATGGCGGTCGGCATAGCGCAGGAGGGGCGCCTTGAAGTTCAGACCTATCGGTGTGGTCAGCGTGGCCTGGTGCGCCTGCCCCAGATAGGGCAGGTAGCTGACCAGTGTGTCGCCCCGCAGCTCAAGGTAGAAGTCGGGCGTCACTGTTCTTGCTCCATAACGCAGCGTGAGCATGGACTGTACGTCAATGCGCCATTGCCTGGATGCGACAGCCTGCTCTACAGCCTGCCGCATCCTTGCCCGCTGCTCATTTCTCTCCTGCTGTGTAGCGCAGCCGCCCCACATCAGTAGCACTGTTGCTGCGGCTATCATCCCTAACCGTTTCATAGGCCACCACCTTACCAGTCATAGTCTTTCACGTACTCATCGAAGCTGACGTCTTCGTTCCAGCCCGCTTGACGGAACATCTGGCGTATCTCCTCTTGCATGTCGGGCGCGATGAGGCGTGTGCCGTTGCGGTACTCATAATAGTAAGTGCGACCGAACCGGCTGATGAGTTGGTTGCGTAAGCTCGTTTCCAGCCGCTTGGGCATGTTGTCGCTGAATATGTGAATCATGCCTTTTGCCATTTGCGCTTTCTCTGCACTTCGGAAGAGGGGGCACTGAGCCGTCGCCACATCCTTGAATCGCATATTGGCGCTCATGCAAAACATCACTGTGTCGGACATATGCTGACCGACAATCCATCGCAGACACTGTGCTTTCTTGGGGCAATGCTCGGCATTGCAAACACAATAGCCGCTTTCTGCTACTGATCTGAATAACTCTTGTTCTTTCATCATAGATTTTTTTGACAAAGGGAATAGATGTTTGTTTCTAAATGATGGCTGCAAAGGTATGAAATAAAATTGAATTTACAAAAAGATGATGCTGAAAAAAAAGTCCGAAGGCTTCGGACGCTTTGTCCGAAGGCTTCGGACTCTCCGTCCGAAGGCTTCGGACTGTCTGTCCGAAGGCTTCGGACAAACAGTCCGAAATGTAAAGAAAAATTACGGACAACTTTGCAGAAGTAAAAAATTGTGAGTTTTAGGTAAAAAAATGTCCTGTTTTTTTTGTTTTGGTGGGAAAAGTATATAATTTTGCAGCCGATTTAAGGTAAAAAGAAAAAGGAACAACATGTCAGAAAGACTTTACATTTTCGACACGACACTTCGTGACGGTGAGCAGGTGCCGGGATGTCAGCTGAACACTGTAGAGAAAATCCAGGTGGCGAAAGCCCTGGAGCAGTTGGGTGTGGATGTCATCGAAGCCGGGTTTCCCATCAGTTCTCCCGGCGACTTTCATTCCGTCATCGAGATTTCAAAGGCCGTGACGTGGCCTACCGTCTGTGCGCTGACACGTGCCGTGCAGAAGGACATCGACGTGGCTGTCGAGGCGTTGCAGTATGCCAAGCGCAAACGCATCCATACCGGCATAGGCACCAGCGACGAGCACATCAAGTACAAGTTTAACACCACGCGCGACGACATCATCGAGCGCGCCATCTGGGCAGTGAAGTACGCACGGCAGTTTGTGGACGACGTGGAGTTCTACGCCGAGGATGCCGGTCGCACCGACAATGCTTTCCTGGCGCAGGTTGTGGAAGCGGTCATCAAGGCCGGTGCTACGGTGGTGAACATCCCCGACACCACGGGCTACTGTCTGCCCATAGAGTTCGGTGAGAAAATAAGATACCTGAAAGAGAATGTCGACAACATTGACAAAGCCATTATCTCCACCCATTGCCATAACGACTTAGGCATGGCCACGGCCAACACCTTAGAGGGTGTGCTCAACGGTGCGCGCCAGGTGGAGGTGACCATCAACGGCATCGGCGAGCGTGCCGGCAACACGTCGCTTGAAGAGATAGCCATGATACTGAAGTGTCACAAAGGCATTGGCATCGACACGAATATCAACACGATGAAGATTTATCCCACGAGCCGCATGGTCAGCTCGCTGATGAACATGCCTGTGCAGCCTAACAAGGCCATCGTGGGTCGCAACGCCTTTGCGCACTCAAGCGGCATCCACCAGGACGGCGTGCTGAAGAACGTGCAGACCTACGAGATTATCAATCCGAAGGATGTGGGCATCGACATCGACAGTATCGTACTGACCGCCCGCAGCGGACGCGCCGCCCTGAAGCATCGCCTGCACACCTATGGCGTGGATGTGAGCGATGAGAAGAAGGTAGACAAAATCTATGAGAAGTTCCTGCAGCTGGCCGACCTGAAGAAGGAGGTGAGCGATGCCGACGTGCTGATGCTGGCCGGTGCCGACACTGCCGAGCAGCACGCCGTGAAGCTCGACTTCTTGCAGGTGACGACGGGCAAGGGTGTGAAGAGCGTCGCCTCGATAGGCTTGGACATCAGTGGCCAGAAGTTTGAGGCAGCCTCCAGCGGCAACGGTCCTGTCGATGCTGCCATCAGGGCGCTGAAGCGCATCATCATGAAACAGATGACGCTGAAGGAGTTCACCATCCAAGCCATCTCGAAGGGCAGCGACGATGTGGGCAAGGTCCACATGCAGGTGGAGTACGACGGACAGCTCTATTACGGCTTCGGTGCCAACACCGACATCGTTACGGCGTCGGTAGAGGCATATATTGACTGTATAAATAAATTTAGAAAATGAGAAAATGAGAGAATGAGAAAATGAGAAAATGAGAAAATGAGAAAATGAGAAATTTAGAGAGTGAGAAAATGAGAGAATGTGAAATTTTGAGAATGAGAAATTATGTTGCACGATAACTTGATTGCTGATTTATCTGAAAACTTTGCTTTGCGCATTATTAAAATGTACAATTATCTGAGAAAGGAAAAAAAAGAATACACCTTGTCTCTTCAGATTTATCGGTCAGGCACAAGTATTGGTGCAAATGTGTCAGAAAGTAAAAATGCTCAGAGCAGAGCCGATTTTATCAGTAAGCTAAGTATAGCGCTAAAAGAAGCAGGTGAGACAGAGTTTTGGCTGAGACTCCTTTACAAATCTGAAAAATCTCTGAGGGTGAATATAACTCAATTCAAAACGACCTTAATATTATTATAGGTACACTTATCAAAATCATAAAGAAAACAAAAGAGAATATGAAACGGGGAAAATAATTTCTCATTTTCTCATTATCTCATTTTCTCATTATCAAGAATATGAAAACTTTGTTCGACAAAATATGGGACGTCCACGTAGTGCAGCATATTGCTGACGGCCCTACACAACTTTATATAGATAGGCTGTATTGCCATGAGGTGACGTCGCCGCAGGCCTTCGAGGGACTGAGGCAGCGCGGGTTGAAGTGCTTCAGGCCGGAGCGCATCGTCTGTATGCCCGACCACAACACACCGACGCACGACCAGGACAAGCCCATAGAAGACCCAGTGTCGAGGAAGCAGGTGGAGACACTGGAGTGCAACGCCCGCGACTTCGGCCTCAAGCATTTCGGCATGTACTCGAAAGACAACGGCATCATCCATGTCGTAGGACCTGAGAAAGGACTGTCGCTGCCTGGCATGACCATCGTCTGCGGCGACTCGCATACCTCAACGCACGGTGCCCTGGGCGCTGTGGCCTTCGGCATCGGCACCAGCGAGGTGGAGATGGTCATGGCGTCGCAGTGTATCCTGCAGCAGAAGCCAAAGTCGATGCGCATCAACATCGACGGACGGTTGGGTAGGGGAGTGACGCCGAAGGATGTGGCGCTCTACCTGATGGCTCAGCTGACCACCAGCGGCGCCACCGGCTACTTCGTGGAATATGCCGGCCCGGTGGTGAGAGCAATGTCGATGGAAGGACGTCTCACGCTCTGCAACCTCTCGATAGAGATGGGGGCACGCGGCGGCTTCATCGCCCCCGACAGCGTGACCTTCGATTACCTGAAAGGCAGGGAGTATGCACCCAAAGGCGAGGCGTGGGACAAGGCCGTCGCCTACTGGAGCACGCTGAAGACCGACGATGATGCCGTCTTCGACAAGGAACTGACGTTCCACGCCGAAGACATTGAGCCGCGCATCACCTACGGCACCAATCCCGGTATGGGAATAGGAATAACAAAGGCCATACCAGCCCCCCCTTCGTCCCCCGAGGGGGACACAAATGTGTCAAAAAGTAATGAAGCCCCCTCGGGGGCTGCAGGGGGGGCTCGTGCGCTCGAATATATGGGCTTCAAGCCTGGCGAGAAGCTGTTGGGTAAGAAGGTGGATTACGTCTTCCTTGGCGCCTGCACCAACGGTCGCATTGAGGATTTCCGCGCTTTTGCCTCCATCGTGAAGGGTCGCAAGAAGGCCGACGGTGTGGTGGCTTGGCTGGTGCCAGGCTCGTGGGCCGTCCTACAGCAGATACACGACGAGGGTCTCGACGCTGTGCTTCAGGCTGCCGGTTTCGAGATTCGCCAGCCCGGCTGCTCGGCCTGCTTGGCCATGAACGACGACAAAGTGCCGGCCGGCAAGCTCTGCCTCTCAACCAGCAACCGCAACTTTGAAGGCCGTCAGGGGCCGGGTGCACGCACCATCCTCTGCTCGCCCCTCACCGCCGCTGCCGCTGCCATTACAGGAGTGATCACCGACCCACGAACAATGATGACTGATCATTAACGGGATGAAGATACTATCTGTGTTATTTGCCATATCAGGACTGTTTTCAATCTTTGAAAAGGGCATCGCGGAGAAAGACTGGCTACAGGTTACAAAAATAGTCTATTGCCACTCCGACGGCTCCATTGCCCCGCCGTATTACCGTTCATTTACGATGACCGTTACTGCCGACTCGATTACTGTGACCATACGTGACTATAGCAGGACGTTGGCTGAG
The DNA here is from genome assembly GCA_016285055.1 of Prevotella sp. GTDB lineage: Bacteria > Bacteroidota > Bacteroidia > Bacteroidales > Bacteroidaceae > Prevotella. The sequence continues at coordinate 18,162 of JAEEPZ010000034.1, read as the reverse complement.
AAACGCTATCCCAACACCGAGCAGCACTACAAGGCACTTGTTGCAAAGCTGAAAGACACGGGCATCAGTAAAGGCAGGGAGGTGAAAGACATTTCTACTGGTGGCGATTCAGAATCGCTGAGCCTGTATAAAGATGACGAGGAGTTCTTCAAAGCCTACAAGAGTGGCAACGGAGGAAACCTGAAACTCAAGAAAAACAATCTGGAGCGGCTCTTCAAGGAGCTGATGACCAGTGACCTTATTCATGTTTTAAGAAATGAAACAGAAATTTGATACCATCACCAGCACCTGCGTTCCTCTGCCGATAGAGAACGTAGACACCGACCAGATTATCCCGGCCCGCTTCCTGAAAGCCACTGACAAAGACGGCTTCGGTGAGAACCTGTTCCGCGATTGGCGCTACGACAAGGAGGGGAAGCCGGTGGAAAACTTCGTACTTAACGATGCCCGCTACAAGGACGCCGTGATTCTTGTGGCAGGCAAGAACTTCGGTTCCGGCTCTTCGCGTGAGCACGCCGCCTGGGCCATTGCCGGCTACGGCTTCCGCGTGGTCGTCAGCTCGTTCTTTGCCGACATTCACAAGCAGAACGAGTTGAATAACTTCGTGCTCCCCGTGCAGGTCAGCGAGGCGTTCCTCCAAGAGCTCTTCGACAGCATCAAGGCCGACGCAAAGACTACGGTCACCGTCAACCTGCCGCAGCAGACCGTCACCAACAACGCCACTGGACACAGTGAGCACTTCGACATCAACGCCTACAAGAAACACTGTCTCATGGAAGGGCTTGACGACATCGATTTCCTCGTCGCCAACCAGCAGAAAACCGTTGCGTGGGAGCAGCAGAGAATATGAGGGAAAATACCCCGTGGAAAAATTTTTCTTTGTATGCCTCAGAAATCATAATGATTAGCACCGAACCTGAGCTTCATAGGTGCGATTTTAAGCTACTATGATATGAATAATAATTTAGTTAGATTCGGTGTCGTTCTATTGGCTATGGTTTTTATTTTTGGCTTTGCTCAAAAATGTAAGGATGAAAGAGAAAATCCATTGTTCTATATGGATGATAAAAGTTCAGCCGAATATGTCTTAGAGAATCAGAATTTTGCATGGACTGGTTTGCAAAGCATCACAAGAATCGTTCTCTACAAGTATGACTACGATAAAAGGGACTCTCATGTTGAAGGATTTGCATCGTGGGGACCCTTTCAATGTAAATTCATATTGGCTTGACGGTATACCAGCTGTTTTCACTCACGCGCGCGATATATTGCGCATGCGCGCGAGGATATATATTGTACGCAACGGGAAATCAAAAAAATATTTGTATTTCTTTTCGTTTTCTGAGTTTTTTCTTACCTTTGCATCCAACAACTAAAAATGTTAGGATTATGACTGCATTAGAATTGAACGCGGAACTATACCGCGCCATGGGTGAGATAGCCGACGACGAGACACTGCTGGCTAAGGTTGTGAAATATGTGAAGAAGCTGGCTGCCCAAAAGAAGACTGACCCTACGCTGATGACGAAGGAGGAATTCTTTGCCCGCGTAGACAAGGCAGAGAAAGAGATTGCCGATGGCAAGGGCTTCACCTTTACCAATCGCGATGACATGAACGTCTGGCTTAACTCACTCTGACTATGTACACGATTACCTATGCTCCTGAGGCCAAAGAGGGACTTGCCAAGTTGAAGCGCAGCGAGCCAGCTGCGTTTGCGAAAGCCGTCAGATTGCTGAATGAGATTGTTGAACATCCTATGACGGGCACTGGCCATCCAGAGCCGTTGAAGGGAAAGCCCGCAAACCGATGGAGTCGTCAGATAACGAAGAAGCACCGTCTGGTATACCGTATCTTTGAGACTGAGGTCTACGTTGATATACTCTCGGCCTATGGGCTTTATAACGACAAGTAGAACGATGAAATCAACACAAAAGACTGACGAACACAGGTTACCGCCCTTCGTGGAAATCATGGACTCCACGCTGCGCGACGGCGAGCAGACCAGCGGCGTGAGCTTCCTGCCGCATGAGAAACTGATGATTGCCCGCATGCTGCTGCGCGACCTGAATGTCGACCGCATCGAGGTGGCGTCGGCCAGGGTCAGCGACGGCGAGAAAGAGGCGGTGAAGATGATTTGCCGCTATGCCCGCCAGATTGACCGCCTGCAGAGTGTCGAGGTGCTGGGCTTCGTCGACGGCCACACCTCGGTCGACTGGATTGTCGACGCCGGCGCCTGCACCATGAACCTGCTGTGCAAAGGCTCACTGCGCCACTGCCGTGAGCAGCTGCACAAGACCCCTGAGGAGCACATCGCCGACATCATCAGCGTGGTGGAATATGCCAATAGCAAGGGCGTGGGCGTCAACATCTACCTTGAAGACTGGAGTAGCGGCATGAAGGACTCGCCGGAGTATGTCTATCAGCTGATGGATAGTCTGCAGACTCTCCCCCAATCCCTCCCTGCAGGGAGGGGGGAAACTACTACTACCCCTGATAATATGGGCGTGCAAGGTAATGACTCCCCTCCCTGCAGGGAGGGGCAAGGGGGTGGGTCTGCTATACGCCGTTTCATGCTCCCCGACACGCTGGGCATCATGAATCCGCTGCAGGTCATCGAGTATTTCCGCAAGATGCTGAAGCGATACCCGCAGGTGCACTTCGATTACCATGCCCACAACGACTACGACCTGGCTGTGAGCAACTCGCTGGCCGCTGCTTTGAGTGGCGCAAAAGGCTTGCACGTCACCGTGAACGGTCTGGGCGAGCGCTGTGGCAATGCACCGCTGTCGAGCGTGCAGGTCATCCTCAAGGATCAGTTCAATGCCAAGACCAGCATCAACGAGGAGAAGCTCATGGATGTGAGCCGCCTTGTGGAGAGCTACAGCGGCATAGCCATCGCTCCTAACCAGCCCATCATCGGCGACAATGTCTTTACCCAGGTGGCCGGTGTCCATGCCGACGGCGACCAGAAGGGCGGCCTCTATCACAATCCCTTGGTGCCTGAGCGCTTTGGAAGGAAACGGGAGTATGCCATGGGCAAGACCAGTGGCCGTGCCAACATTGCACGCAACCTGAAGGAGCTGGGATTGGAACTGACGCCCGAGCAGACACAGCGTGTGACGAAGCGTATCACCGAGCTGGGCGACAGAAAGGAAGTGGTGACACAGGACGACCTGCCCTTCATCGTCAGCGATGTGTTGAAACACGATGTCAGCGAGGATAAAGTGAAGCTCGTCAGTTACCAAGTATCACTGGCCTACGGTCTGAAGCCTCTGGCCAATGTGAAAGTGGAAATCAACGGGCAGCAATACGAGGGCCACTCTTCAGGCGACGGTCAGTATGACGCCTTTGTCAAGGCCTTGCGCAAGATTTACAAGGAATATCTCGACCGCACCTTCCCGCTGCTGCAGAACTATGCTGTCACCATTCCCCCCGGCGGCCGCACCGACGCCTTGGTGCAGACCGTCATCACTTGGCAGATGCCCGATGGCAAGGTGCTGCGCACACGTGGCCTTGACGCCGACCAGACAGAAGCCGCCATCAAGGCTACCATCAAAATGCTGAATATAGTGGAAAAATAACGTTGTGGCGTTATCCCGTTTTTTTTCGTTATTTCGTTATCCCGTTATAACGTTATAACGGGATAACGAGATAACGTTATAACGAGATAACGAAAAAAGTTAATAACGAAAAAAAAGAAAAGAAATGAAACTGAAAATAGCCATCCTGCCGGGCGATGGCATCGGCCCGGAAATCATGCAGCAGGGTGTGGCCGTGATGAAAGCCATAGCCAGCAAGTTTGGTCACGACTTCTCTTTCGAGGAAGGTCTGGTGGGTGCCAGCGCCATCGATGCTGTGGGCGACCCTTATCCTGAGGCCACGCATCGGCTGTGCATGGAGAGCGACGCCGTGCTCTTCGCTGCCGTAGGCTCTTTGAAGTATGACAACGATCCCACTGCGCCTGTTCGCCCCGAGACGGGCCTGTTAGCCATGCGCAAGAAACTGGGGCTCTTTGCCAACATCCGTCCCGTAGCCACCTTCGACTGTCTGCTGCACAAGTCGCCGCTGAAAGATGAACTGATAAAGGGAGCCGACTTCATCGTCATCCGCGAACTGACGGGCGGCATGTATTTCGGCGAGAAATATCAGGACAACGACAAAGCCTACGACACCGACATCTATACGCGTCCTGAGATAGAGCGAATCCTGAAGGTCGGCTTTGAGTATGCCATGAAGCGCAAGAAGCATCTCACCGTGGTGGACAAGGCCAATGTGCTGGCCAGCTCGCGCCTGTGGCGTCAGATAGCAAAGGAGATGGAACCGCAGTACCCGGAGGTGGCAACCGACTATATGTTCATCGACAACGCCTCTATGCGTGTGTTGACCGAGCCGCGCTTCTTCGACGTCATCGTGACGGAGAACACCTTCGGCGACATCCTCACCGACGAGACGTCGTGCATCACCGGCTCGATGGGCCTGCAGCCCTCGTCGTCGTTAGGCCTGCACACACCGCTCTTTGAGCCTGTGCATGGCTCGTGGCCCCAGGCTGCGGGGCAGAACCTGGCCAACCCGGTGGCGCAGATTCTCTCGGCCGCTATGCTTTTAGAACATTTCGAAATGAAAGAAGAGGGGGCGCTCATTCGCAAGGCTGTCGATGCCTCACTGGATGCCAACGTCCGTACACCTGAGATACAAGTAGAAGGTGGAGCGCACTACGGAACGCGTGAAGTGGGTCAGTGGATAGTGGACTACATGCTATAGATGCACGCATCTGTTGAAAAAGTAGTAAATAATAAAAGCAAACAGCACCATGAGGGTGCAGCCCTTGCGGTCACGCTTGGGCAAGGCACCTCGTACAAGTGCTACCACAATGGCGAACACGATGATGTATGGGATGAGGTGGTTGTATTTCTTGAGGTTGATATACTGAAAGCCCTCCCCATACATGTCGTCTTCGTTGCCAGGTATTTCTGTACGATAGTCTCTTCTTGATCCGCCTAATTCTATATCTTCATCCATGATTGTCGGGTTTTCTAATGGTTTGTAAAACGCGCACGGCCTCTTCTACCGTGGGCACATCGGCTATCACCATTGAGCGCCTCATGCCTCGCTGGCCGGAGGGTGCAGGCATCTCGCGCATTTTGCAGCGAAGCACCTCATGCGTGGCGTAGTCTATCACATGGTCGAAAGCCTCACTCTGATAGTAAGGGCTCTCGGGGTTCTGCACGAAGTAGAGGAACATGCGTCCTTGCTTCAGCATGATTTTCTCGCAGCCTAACTCTTTTCCCATTCGTCTCAGCGGCACCACGTACAACAGTTCCTGTGCTGCATGAGGCATCTTTCCGAAGCGGTCAGTCATCCGTGTCTTGTAGGCCTCCAGCTCCTTGTCGTCCTTGATGTTGTCCAGCTCGCGGTAAAGCAGGATGCGCTCTGAGTCGCTGGGAACGTAGCTGTCGGGGAAGTACATCTCGAGGTCGGACTCGAGGACGCAGTCGCTTACGAAAGACCAAGCCCCCCCTACTGCCCCCGAGGGGAAAGCCCCCCCTACTGCCCCCGAGGGGGCTTCATTTGTTTTGTTAGTGGGCTTGCCTACATTGGTGTCCCCCTCGGGGGACGAAAGGGGGGCCTCATTCCTTAGTTCCGTCATCGCCTCATTGAGGATTTTCTGGTAGGTCTCATAGCCCAGGTCGCTGATGAATCCGCTCTGCTCGGCTCCTAACAGATTGCCGGCACCGCGTATGTCGAGGTCCTGCATGGCGATGTTGATGCCCGAGCCCAGGTCGCTGAAGTTCTCCAGGGCTTCCAGTCGGCGACGGCTGTCGGCAGGCAGCGCTGACAGTGGCGGTGCCAACAGATAGCAGAACGCCTTGCGGTTGCCACGGCCTACCCGGCCTCGCATCTGGTGCAGGTCGCTCAGGCCGAAATTGTGTGCGTTGTTGATGATGATGGTGTTGGCGTTAGGAATGTCGATGCCGTTCTCCACAATGGTAGTGGAGAGCAGTACGTCGTAGTCGTAGTTGGAGAAGTCGAGCACAATCTGTTCCAGCTCGTCTGGCTTCATCTGTCCGTGGCCCACGGCGACGCGGCAGTCGGGGATGTACTTCACTATCATCTCCTTCAGCTCCCGGAGATTGTTGATGCGGTTGTTGACAAAGAATACCTGCCCGTTGCGGCTCATCTCGAAGTTGATGGCTTCTGTGATGATGTCGGCCGAGAAGGTGTGTATCTCCGTCTGTATGGGATAGCGGTTGGGCGGTGGTGTCTGTATGACGCTCATGTCTCGTGCCCCTACCAGCGAGAACTGCAGTGTGCGCGGTATGGGGGTGGCACTCATGGTCAGCGTGTCCACGTTGGTCTTCATCTGGCGCAGCTTTTCTTTTGTTGAGACGCCAAACTTCTGCTCTTCGTCAATGATGAGCAGTCCCAAGTCCTTGAACTTCACGTTTTTGCCTATGAGCTTGTGCGTGCCGATGAGGATGTCTATCTTTCCCTCCTTCAGGTCTTTCAGCAGCGCTGTGGCCTGCTTGGCGGTGCGTGCGCGTGTCAGGTAGTCAACCCTGACGGGCATGTCCTTCAGACGGTTGCTGAAGGTGTGGTAGTGCTGATAGGCCAGCACCGTGGTGGGCACCAGCACGGCCACCTGCTTGCTGTCGGTGGCCGCTTTGAAGGCAGCGCGCACGGCCACCTCTGTCTTGCCAAAGCCCACATCGCCGCATACCAAGCGGTCCATGGGCGTGTCCTTCTCCATGTCGGCCTTCACGTCCTGCGTAGCTTTCAGCTGGTCGGGAGTGTCTTCATAGACGAATGACGCCTCCAGTTCTTGCTGCATATAGGTGTCGCGGCTGAAGGCAAAGCCTCGCTGATGGCGCCGTGTGGCGTAGAGGCGTATCAGGTCGCGGGCAATGTCCTTGATGTGCTTCTTCGTGCGTTCCTTCAGGCGTTCCCACTGCCCTGTGCCGAGTGTTGACAAGCGCGGGGGCTGACCGCCGTCCTGACTCTTGTACTTCGACACCTTATATAAAGAATGTATAGAGACATAGATGGCGTCGCCGCGCTGGTAGATGATTTTTATCATCTCCTGAAACGCCCCATCCTGCAATGGCATCCGTACCAGCCCGCCGAACTTGCCCACGCCGTGGTCGATGTGCACTACGTAGTCGCCTATCTCAAACTGCTGAATCTCTTTCAGCGTCAGGGCCACCTTGCCCGAGCGCGCCTTGTCGCTCTTCAGGTTGTATTTGTGGAAGCGGTCGAATATCTGGTGGTCGGTGAAGAGGCAGAGCTTCAGGTCGTGGTCTACGAAACCTTCGTGCAGCGTCTTGTCAATGCCTTCAATGCCGAGGCTGCTTTTCTCTGCGAGGATGTCTTTCAGACGTTCTATCTGCTTGGGACTGTCGGCCAGTATGAAGAGCTTGTAGCCCTTCAGCAGATAGTCCTCCAAGGTCTGTGTCAGCAGGTCGAAGTTCTTGTGGAACAGCGGCTGGGGCGAGATATGGAATAGTTTCCCCTCCCTCGGTCCCTCCCGCTTCCCCTCTCCCAGGGGAGAGGTCAGGGTTGGGGCAGCTAATTCAATGCGGCGGAAGGGCTCTGCAAGGGCATCGAACTGTGCGCCGGTGGTGAGCAGAGTGTCGCGCTGCATTTCCTGCGCTATCTGCCGTGCTTCCATCTCAGTGGCTGTCTCTAAGCGCTCCTTCAAGGCTTGTGAGGAAAAGCCTTCCTGATAAGTCTTCTCAATGCACTCGCGGGTGAAGTCATAGTTGCGGAACACCAGGATGGCATCGTCTGGCAGGAAGGTGAGCAGTGACGCTTTCTGCTGTGTCATGCTCATCTCCGGCACGATGGTGGCTTGCTGGCAACGCTCCTTCGACAGCTGGTTCTCCACTTCGAAGGTGCGGACAGAGTCGATGTCGTCGCCAAAGAAGTCGATGCGGAAGGGATATTCGTGGCTGTAGCTGAACACGTCGAGGATGCTGCCTCTCAGTGCAAACTGCCCCGGCTCGTAGACGTAATCCACCTCGCGGAAGCCCAACACGCGCAGCTCCTTGAGCACCTGCTCCGTTGCCACCGTCTGCCCATTGGTCAGCGTCAGCGACTTGTCGGCAAACTGCTGGCGTGCCACCACCATCTCGGCCAGCGCCTCGGGGTAAGTGACGATGTAGAGCTGAGGGTTGAGTGTTGAGGGTTGAGTGTTGAGTGTTGAGTGTTGAGAGTTGAGAGTTGAGAGCACCTCGGTACGCAGTATCTCGTTGGCAGGGTCTTTCTGTCCGTACTTCACGGCGCGCTTGTAGCTTGAGGGGAAGAACAGCACCTGGCTGTCGCCCAGTTGCTGCGTCAGGTCATGGTAGAAATAGCCCGCTCCCTCAGCGTCCTGAAGGATGAAAAGGAAGACCTTCTGAAGCTTCAATGCGGAGAAGACCACCGACACCGAAGAGGCAGACAGCCCGCTAAGGGCCATCCGCCGCATCTTGTCATTTCCTAAGGTCTTTGCCAGCGCCTTTACCTGCGCACATTTCCCATAAAGGGACTGCAGCTCTTCGATTTTCATACTTAATCGGCTGCAAAGGTACGAAGAAAAAGGCAAAAAGCAAAAAAAAACTATGTTTTTCTTTCCATCCTCCCATCCTCTTCCATCCTCTTCCATCCTCTTGCGTCCTCTCTGTCCTCTTCCTACAGCGGATACTCCTCAAAGGCATAGAGCACGGTGCTGAGATAACGCTCGCCTGTGTCGGGCAGCAGCACCACCACCTTTTTCCCCTTGTTCTCCGGGCGCAGGGCTACCTGTGTGGCGGCATAGAGGGCGGCGCCGGCGCTGATGCCCACCAACAGGCCTTCCTGCTGAGCCACCTCACGGCCGGTGCGGATGGCGTCGTCGTTGTCCACGTCGAACACCTCGTCGATGACCGTGGCGTCGTAGGTCTTGGGAACGAAGCCGGCACCGATGCCCTGTATCTTGTGCGGGCCGCTGGGCTGACCGTTGAGTACGGCGCTTGACTTCGGCTCCACGGCGATGATCTTCACCTCGGGGTTCTGCTCCTTCAGATATTTGCCCGTACCGCTGATGGTGCCGCCGGTGCCCACGCCTGCCACGAAGATGTCCACCGTGCCGTCGGTCTGCTGCCACACCTCTGGGCCAGTGGTGGCATAGTGCTTGGCGGGGTTTGCAGCGTTCTCAAACTGCTGCAGGATGACGGCGCCGGGAGTGCTGTCGCGCAGCTGCTCGGCGGCGGCTATGGCTCCCTTCATGCCGTCCTTGCCAGGCGTGAGGCGCACTTCGGCACCGTAGGCCTTTACGAGGTTGCGGCGCTCCACACTCATCGTGTCGGGCATGGTGAGAATGAGGTGGTAGCCCTTGACGGCGCTCACCAGGGCAAGGCCTACGCCGGTGTTGCCGCTGGTGGGCTCGATGATGGTGGCGCCGGGCTTGAGGATGCCTCGCTGCTCAGCGTCCTCAATCATAGCCAGAGCGATGCGGTCCTTCACGCTGCCGCCGGGGTTGAAAAACTCTACCTTGGCAATGACCGGAGTCTCAAGGCCTTTTGAGGTGGAGAAACGGTTGAGTTCCACTAACGGGGTGTTGCCGATCAGGTCGGTCAGTTGTTTTGCAATCTTTGTCATAATCGTTACCTTTTATTAATGTGTTAGAATGATTTCCTTTACTGCGGAGGCTGCAAATCTCTTTTTCACTTCCGACGGTGCAAAGGTACGGCGATTTCCTGATTCCCACAATACCATTCGTTTGTTATTTGCATACCACAATCGTGGTATTTCGCTCTTTTTCGTTCCATTTTGACCTCAGCAGTCTAATTATTCCATACCTTTCTTTGTGTTTTTCCATAGGCTGAATGATGTGCTTTACTATAATTCATTGATTTGTAGTAATATCCAATTTTACCTAGTTTGCATATTTTCCATAGGCAATTGATACAACAATCGAAATAATGTCGTACCTTTGCAACTGAAAAACATGAAAATATGATAATGTTGTTTGCACGATTCCTGCGTATAATAATAATGTGCATTCTGATGGTTGCTTGCAGTCAACGGCAACAGATGTCAGATTCACTGACGGCAGCACGTTGTCTGAAAGAGGCTGAGGCTGCTTTAGCCAACGACAGCATCCGTCAGGGTGAGACCTTGCTGCGAAAGGCCATCCAATTGTCGGAAGCATCCGAGGATTGGCACACCCATTATATAGCGTACCAGCGATTGGCGGAAGCATTGTCGCAGAGCAATCCCGAGGAAGCCTTGCGTCTGATGAAGAAAGCCCTGAACGCCTATGAGCAGCATCCCGACGATGAGCAACACTCGGCCGAAGGAGACTTGCAAGGCAAGAACTACGTCCTATTGCTTGACTATGCGGGCACATACGCCGCACAAGTGGCTTTCACCGCTGAAGATTCTTTGCAAAGCGAAGTGGGGGAGGGGAGTGCCTACGACGAAGCACTTGCTTTCATCCACCGTGCATACGACATTGCTGAGAAAGGACAGATGACCGACTTGATGTGTCAGACGCTCACCAGCCTTGCAAACATCGCCTGGGCGAAGGAAGACTATCGCCAAGCGCTCGACTACGCCCATCGGGCAGAATCGGTAGCGACATCCGACCTCAGACCTGGTGTCTTGCAGGTGCTGGCCCGCAGCTACCTCAGCCTCGACATGCTCGATTCGGCAGAGACGGTCTATCGGCAGATTGATGCAAATGACAATGTCCACCTGGCATATATCGTGCAGAGCAACCTCGCCATGATTGCACTCCGGCGATTGGGTGCCGCAGAGGTGGAGGACAGCGTGGACGAAGCCTTCGGGCAGATAGAGAATTTCTATTACAAGGCGCTGGAGCAGAAAGACCAATACTATCAGGAGACATTGAGGCAGGAGAGGGAGAACCAGCAACTGGAATACCGCTCACAGCTATATGGCCGCACACTCCTTACGGTCATCATTGCCTCGTTCGTCATCCTTCTTGCGGCGGTACTGGCCTTTCGTTATCGCATCCGTATGCAGAAACAGGAGAGATGCCGTCTCCAAGAGGAGGCAGAGCATCAGAAGACGTTGTTGCACCAGGCCAACGAAGTAGTGACTTTTTTGCAAGGCTTCATTCTCGAACGTACGGAAGTGCTGAAGAAACTCAACCAGAGCGGCGATTCGCTCATCTACCTCAGTCCGCACGACTGGAGCGAGATAGAACGTACGCTTAACGCCATCGACTCTAACCGCTTTGCCAAGATACGCGAGCAATACCCCAAAATGCAGGAAGACGACATCCGCCTGTGCATCCTCACGCGGCTCGGTCTTAGCAACCGCACCATCGGCAATATCTACTGCATCACCGTCTCAGCCGTCCAGCATCGCAAACTGAAGCTGAAGAAGGATGTGTTCGGAGAGAGCAGCCCGGATATCACTCTGGAACAGATACTCAACGGCAAATAATTATCACGAAATAATAATAACAACTACAAAAACAAAAATACGAATATGAAAAAAAGAGGATTATTAATCGGTTTTTTATTCCTGAGTGCGATGGTATATGCTCAAGAACCAGTAATTCCTGGAGGTGACATTACGCCAACAGTGGTTATTGAAAGTTTGCAATATAAGCTAAACGAGGCAACGCATACTGCCATGGTAGCCAACACGAACACTTGGGTGGGAGAATTAGACATTCCTGAACAGGTCGCTTATAATGGCGAAACATATACCGTGGATAGGATAGAGTGGCTGGCTTTCGACTTCTGCAATACACTGACCAAGGTCAGGATTCCTAAGACTGTAGTAGATATCCAGCACTATGCTGGCTATGACGACTGTAAGAATCCCTTCCGCAACTGCGCCAATCTTGTGAGTATTGAGGTGGACGAAGCTAATCCAAGCATGTGCTCCATTGATGGTGTGTTGTTCAATAAGGACAAGACCCGGCTCTATTGTTATCCAGCAGGTGCAAAACGCGAAAACTACTCCGTTCCTGATGGTGTTACCTGGCTTGGAGGCGATGCTTTCGCCTACAATCCTTACCTGCTTTCTGTGCAAATGCCCAACAGCGTGACATACATGTCTTTCAGTACGTTTAGTAATTGTAAAAGCCTTAATTCAATAAGACTTTCCAAAAACATCAAGTATATAAGTGCTTTCACTTTTGAAAAATGTGACAACCTAAGATTTCTTGATATTCCTGAGAGCGTAAGTGGTTTTGCTGAGAGCGTTTTCCGCTGGAGTCCTATCAAAACAATTGTTATCAGAGGCACTTTCCCCGAAGGATTGCGTAGTGACACGTTCTATTTTATGGATGACGAGGTTGTCATCTATGTCCAGCCGTCAGAAATAGACAAGTTCAAGAAAGTGTTTAAAGGTACTATACTATCCCTAAAAGACTGGATTCAAGACGATTATCATCCATTCTTGAAAGAAGGAAAGACGTGGAACTATCAAGAGTTTTATCATAACTTATGGGATGATGAGCAGTGGACGAAGAGCGTGTCGTATTTTATCAACGGCACTACAGTGATAGAAGGCAAGACCTATTATAAGATGTATCGCACAAGCGAAGAGGGCAACAATTATTGCTGTGCCCTTCGTGAGGAGGACAGGAAGGTGTGGCAGTATACAGATGATGGTGACCATCTGCTATACGATTTCGGCATGTCTGTCGGCAACAGCTATAGGCCTTCATACGAACCCTTGTACTTTCTGCTTACTGCCATTAAGCCTATGCAGTTCCACCATGATGAACTACTCAATGTTTTGTATTATGATTTATTGATGGAACAGGGTTCCACAGATTCCTCCAACTACTTTGCTTCAGCTCCTATTGTTGAGGGCGTGGGTTGTGAAGAAGGCTGGAACATCATGAATCTTTATGTACCCCAACCCTCCAATGGTATCCTTCATGGAGAAAACTTCTTGTCCTGCTTTGAGGACGGGGAGTGTATCTTTACGGCTGACGATTTCGACGAATTAATAAATCCAAATCCAGCTAACAACATAGCCTACCGTCCGTTCGTCGAAGATGGTAAGGTGTGGAAGGTGGGAACCATATCGGGTAATCCTGTGCAGGTGATTGACTACTACTATTTCGATGGCGACACGATTATCGACGGAAAGACCTGCAAGCAGATGATGTGCCAGAGATTTATTAGTCCAGATTATCCAGATTATAACAATCTGTCACAATCACCTGCCCTGAGCAAAGTGGGAGCATGGTACGAAGAAGACAAGAAAGTGTATTTTTATGACGAGACGAGGCAGTCTATGAGGATGATGTATGACTTCTCCCTCAAAACCAATGACAAGGTGTATTTCATTGATGGAGATTATGAAATTGGACCGAAGCAGAGTGGAGGATTAGATGGCTTTAAAGGTGTTTATCGAAATATATGGATTTATCGTGACGTCCACAGTACCTACTGGTTGGAAGGAGTCGGAGGTATTGATGGACCGACAATCAATGCATACGATCCGATATATTCAGATCCTGTACCGCAGTTCCTGATGTCGTGTGCTGTCTGCGATGAAGTCATCTACCTCAACTACGACTATGAGGACGGGGCTACCCCAGAGTACGCCCGGAAAGGCCGCTTCGACTTCACCCATACCATCAAGACAAAACCCCAAGCACCGAGGAGGAGTAAGGAACAGCAGTCGCTGTATGGTGAATACAGCAACCTGCAGTTAGGCATCCATCTTGAGCCGCTCGACGATTTCTATCAGGTACGCATCACTAACGAATCCAATCATGTCGTCTATGAGAAGTCCATCAACGCAAGCTGTATTGTCGCTCTCAGCATCGACATCTCTGCCTTTACGAAAGGCCGCTACACCGTAACTGTTGAGAATAACAGTGAGGCCTTCACCGGCCACTTCGAAGTGCAGACGACAGGAATAGGAGCGATAACAAATAATGAAGAAGAAACGAAATCTGCCATCTACAACCTTCAAGGTCAGCGCCTCAGTTCCTTGCAGAAAGGATTGAACATCGTTAACGGACAAAAGATTTATGTAAAGTGATGGAGTAGTGGTAAGATACAGCACATCCCCCACTTGAAGGAGCGGGGGATGTGCTGTTAATCCTCTTTTACAATGGGATAGAGTTCAATAAACTCTCCCTGATGGTTCTGGCCGTCGTTAATTAGCTCTGCAAACTTCTGGCCTACGGTCTCGATGTCGTGGAAGCCCGGCAGCGCCATGTTGCCGTTCAGGTCGGTGGTTGTGGGGCCTGGGTGAACGGAGAAAATTTCGATGGGTGTGTTGTGCTGTTGGAACTCGATGGCCATCACGCCCATCATCGCGTTCTGGGCGGCCTTGCTGGCGACGTAGGCCAGCGGGTGCCAATAGGGGCTGATATCCGAAGGTACGGTGATGTTGGCGATGCGGCCGTTGTTCTTTGTGAGCAGGGGCAGCAGAGCTTTGGTGATAGCGAAGGTACCGATGAAATTCACGTCGAGCGTCTCGCGGATGACGCTGATCTCCGTATGCTCGCTGTCAACACTCATATCGCCTGGGATGCCAGCGTTGTTCACGAGGAGTGTCAGTTCAGGGAACCGCTCGCTGACGTCCTTGGCAGCCCGCTCGATGCCGTCGAGGTCTTTCAGGTCGATGTTCACCCAGCCAAGCACATCGATACCCAGCGCTTTCAGCTCATTGATGGCTTTTGTGGCACGCCCTTCATCGCGTGCGCCGATAACTACTCTCCAGCCGCTGAGACCGAGATGTTTGGCAATGCCATAACCGATGCCTTTATTGGCGCCTGTCACTAATACTGTTTTTGTTTTCATGTCGGTGTTGTTAAATGTAGAATTCCGATGACTCGATGAGGCCAGCGCGGAGAGCATACTTGATGAGCTCGTGAGCGGTGTTGATGCCCAGCTTGCGGAAAATGTTCTTGCGATGCGTGTTGACGGTGTGGATGCTGGAGAAACGCTCAGCGGCAATTTCCTTCGTCGTCTTTCCCTGAGCAATCGCCTTCACAATCTCTGCCTCTGTCTGAGTCAGGATGTCAGGTTTTTCCTCTTCCTGCTGCTGGGTGATGATGAACTCGAGAGCCCGCTGGCTGAGGTAGCGGCTATGATGTCCTGCAGCTTTCAGAGCCTCTTTCACCTCGCTCATGGGAGCATCCTTGAACACCACGCTGAACTGATGCGAGGAGTACACCACGCGACGGATGAACTGCGATGTGAGCTCGTCACTGATGAGAATCCAATCCGACAGGTTGAAGCGCTCCGCAATAATCAGCAGCTGGTCTTCGTCGGTGAAGTCGAACAGCGTGTAGTCGAGTAGCACCACAGCACTCTCGTGTTTCTTGAGCAGTGCCACCAATCCGGCCTTGTCGAAAGCGCGGTACACGACATTCGCCTCGTCTTTCTGAAGAAGACTCTCCAAAGCGAATCGCGTCAGCTCCTGATTGTCGGCTATGATATAATTCCTCATCTGTGTCGGTTTGAGTGTGCAAAGATACGGTTTTTTAGGTAATCTGCCAAATCTTTAGGGAATTTGACAGATTACCATTTCTCTTTTCAGTGCTTTATTTCAAATTTTATCAAATGCCTGTGCCAGGTCCTCGAGAATGTCGTCGATGTGCTCGGTGCCTATCGACAGGCGCACGGTGCTGGGCGTGATGTGCTGCTCCTTCAGTTCCTCGGGCGAGAGCTGTGAGTGCGTCGTGGTGTAGGGATGGATGACCAGGCTCTTCACGTCGGCCACGTTGGCCAGCAGCGAGAAGATCTGCAGGCCGTCGATGAAGCGCCATGCCTCCTCTTGTCCGCCCTTGATCTCGAAGGTGAAGATCGATCCGCCGCCGTTGGGGAAATACTTCTTGTAGAGGGCGTGGTCGGGATGGCTCTCTAAGGCAGGATGATTCACCTTGGCCACCTTCGGATGCTTCGACAGGAAGTCCACCACCTTAAGCGTGTTCTCCACATGGCGCTCCACGCGCAGGCTCAGCGTCTCAACGCCCTGCAGCAGTATGAACGCATTGAAGGGAGAAATCGTGGCGCCGGTGTCGCGCAGGATGACGGCACGGATGCGGGTGACATAGGCAGCAGCGCCTACTGCGTCGGCAAAGACGATGCCGTGATACGAGGGGTCGGGCTGGGCCAGCGTGGGGAACTTCTCCGGGTTCTTCTTCCAGTCAAACTTGCCACCGTCAACGATGACGCCGCCCAGCGAGGTGCCGTGACCTCCGAGGAACTTTGTGGCCGAGTGAACCACGATGTCGGCTCCGTGCTCCAACGGACGGATGAGGTAGGGCGTGCCGAAGGTGTTGTCCACGATGAAGGGGATGCCGTGCTTATGGGCCACAGCGGCCACACCCTCGATGTCGAGCACATCAGAGTTGGGATTGCCGAAGGTCTCGGCATATACTACTTTTGTGTTGGGTTGAATAGCAGCATCGAGGGCCGCAAGGTCATTCACATTGACAATGGTGTTGGTGATGCCCTGCGTGGCCAGCGTGTGGGTGATGAGGTTGTAGGAGCCGCCGTAGAGGTTGTCGGCAGCCACGATGTGATCGCCTGCCTGCACGATGTTCTGCAGGGCGTAGGTGATGGCGGCGGCACCCGATGCCACGGCCAGTCCGGCCACGCCACCCTCTAATGCTGCCACGCGGTCTTCAAACACACCCTGCGTCGAGTTGGTCAGACGGCCGTAGATGTTGCCGGCGTCGCGCAGGCCGAAGCGGTCGGCAGCGTGCTGGCTGTTGTGAAACACATAGCTCGTAGTCTGATAGATAGGTACTGCGCGGGCGTCAGTGGCGGGGTCAGCCTGTTCCTGTCCTACATGAAGCTGTAAAGTCTCGAAGCGATAATTTTTCTGTGCCATAGTCTTTTCTTTTTTTAATGGTTTGTTGTTTGTTGTCGTAATCTGGGTGCAAAGGTACGCAGTTTGGTGTTATCCACCAAATTTTGATTGAAATGCAGAAAAATCCCCTGTTATTCCGCTTTTCGCAGAATGATTTTCCGTTTGCCGTCCTTTAATTGCTCTTTTCAAGAATATTTTTCGGATGGTGCGGTTGACTTTTATCCTTGAGCTCCCGTGAAGGGCTGAGTGTTGCCGCCTCTCCGTCCCTGTAACTAGTCTTTATACACATTTGCTAGAGCATCTCCGCCGCTCCCCCGCCCCTGTAAGGGGAGGGGTGTTGGCCGGGAATATGACAGCGGCGGGGTGAAGGCGGTCAACACCCCTCCCCCTGTCCCTGCGCATCATGGTCGACGCAGCAAATAGTCCTGAAGGGACGACAGAACTCGGGGAACAAACAGACCCAATTTGCGACGTCACTATGTCTTATTCCATCCGCACAGCTCGGAAACATCAGAAGTTTCCTGCCGAGAAACCTTTGGTTTCCTGCCGAGAAACCGATGGTTTCTCGGCAGGAAACTTTTAAAACCCATGTTGCCTTGAAACTGCAGGATTCTCCACTACGGAATTTCTTCAGACAAAAATTATGAAAGGATGCAATACCTTGCGCTATCTATGTGAGTTGATACCGAAGCGGCCTGAGAAAAAACAATAAAAACCATGCTGTGCGGATGGAGTAAGGCATAGGTACGCCGCTAATTAGGTAAGTTGATAGTTGAATTTATTCAATAGTCAAAGGCTTGAGGTAACCCTATTCTCCCCCTTGCAAAGGGGGAGTTGGAGGGGGATTCATCTGCGCAGAGGAGACCCACCCCCGGCCTGAAGATGTTGTCCGCTTAAGGACAACATCGCCTGTGAGGGAGGGGAGTAGTTACCTCTGCGGCGGGCACATAACGGCGTAGCCATTCCCATCCTTCCTTACTTGGATTATTCATGCCACCCCTGACCCCTCCTTTGGAAATAGGTTGTGACAGTATTGACAAACCACCCCTGACCCCTCCTTTGGAAAAGGAGGGGAAGGGCTGCGCCGTTTTGCCTGCCGCAGGGACTCCGTGAGGCCATCCCCTCCCTTCAAGGGGAGGGGTTAGGGGTGGGGTCTGTAATGTCAGTAATGTCCTTTGCTGCCACTTCTTTGCTGCCCCTTTTCGCAGTCACTTCTTCGCTGCCATTTCTTTGCAGCCCACTCTTCGCTGAAACTTCTTCGGCCCCACTCTTCGCTGATAGGATATTACTGATATTACAGACCCCACCCCTCGCTCGGCCGAAGGACGCTTGCAAGGCAAGAACCCCTCCCCTTGAAGGGAGGGGAGGGCTGC
>JAEEPZ010000157.1 GCA_016285055.1 Prevotella sp. | reverse complement strand
AGCGTATGGGTACACTCACTTTCGACTTGCGTTGCAGCGATATCTTCCATACCAACAAGACCGATGCCATCGTCTTCGGTTATCGAGAGCTGACTACGCACAATCCTGCCCGTCGCACCTTTGTGCTCGACCTTACCTGGAAATTCAACGAGGCCCGCTCTAAATATCGTGGCTCTGGTGCCGGAGAGAAGCAGAAGGCAAGAATGTAATGATTACGACTCGGAGCTGAACGGACAGGCCCTTTTTCGTGACGATTTGTTAATTTTTCGAGGGGAATGGGATTAGTTTCCAAAAAGTTTCGTATATTTGCACGCGAAAGCGTGCGAGAACGGGCTGCGCCTTAGCAATTCAAGCGAGCTTGATTGCGTTCAGCTTGCACCGTCCTTGCAGCAGATTTTTAAACGCATACGCTTATGAGCACCCAGACAATGAACAACGTCATCGCCGAGTACTTCAAGACGCAGCCCGTCCTGAAGGCATGGCTCTTCGGCTCCTTCGCACGGGGCGAGGATACGCCGAGAAGCGATGTGGATATACTTTTCGTGCCCGACTATTCCGGCAAACCCTTCACACTCTTCACCCACGGCGGCATGCTGATGGACTTGCAGGAACTGCTGGGCCGCGATGTAGATTTGGTGGTGGAGGGCACGCTCCGTCCATACGCCGCAGAAACAGCCAACCGTGATAAAATACTGATTTATGAGAGAAAGAGCGAGGGATAAAGGGCGGCTGGAGGACATCATCGAGTACTCCAACAACGTGACAATGCTCATCGAGGGCTATTCCTTCGAGAAGCTCGTAGCCGACAAGCGCACATACTATTCTGTCATGAAGAATGTGGAGGTAGTTGGCGAGGCAGCCTTTATGCTGACGAAAGCTTTCAAGAAAGAGCATCCGGCGACACCGTGGAAATTCGTGCAAGGCATGCGTCACGTCTTGGTTCACGACTATGCCACCATCGACGACAGAGAGCTATACAATACTGCCGTCAACGACATTCCCGTGTTGAAGGAGCAGGTTGAAAGCTATCTTGCCGAGACCGACTGGGACAAATGGCAGTCACTCCCCGATGAGTTCGACGATGCCAACAAGGAGGACATCGTAAAGGCAGCTCGCAGCATGAAGGCCGACGGTATGCCAGTGGAACAGATTGCGAAGTACACCGGCCTGACGGCGGAGGAAATTGAGATGCTATAATCAATAGTTATGGAAAAGAAAGAATATGAGGCATTGCTGTCGCTAAAGAAACTGGAGTTTATCCAGCAAATCATGGCAGAGACAAGTTTCGACACCCTATGTTCATGGTTGGAAATGCACGAAGAGGCAAGATATGTAGCTTCATTGGATAGCGACGAACTCGAACTCAAGGAATTCAATGCTCAGTATAACGAATCAATTCGTCAAGGGTTTGGGCGAAAGGAAATCGAGGGGCTGTAAGATATAATAATGTGGAGAAGCGCTGGGCGGGGAGCCGAGGCCGAGGATGTCGGCGCGGCTCTCCGCCCCTTTTTCGTGACGATTTGTTAATTTCTTGAGGGGAATGGAATTTATTCGCAGATTATTTCGTATCTTTGCAGCCGTAATAACATTCTAAATCAATATAATTATGGTATCAGCTGCATACAAGAACCGTACCCGCGACGAGATTATCGCCGCCTTCCGCGAGTCCATCCGTCGCAAGCACGAGTGGCAGCAGCGGGCCGAAGAAGAGATTAAAAAGATTCGTCAGGAACGTCTCCAACTTAGCATCTAACCGATGAATCCGCTCGACCTGACCCGTATTTGCCGCCTCGCGCCCTATAAGGTTTGGACAGAGGACGGGCGTGACTACTATGTGGAAACCAGCCGAGGACAAATCTTCGACATCGGTTTCATGGACGACTATTCCATCTGGCCGACGGGAGCCTACCAGTTCACCATCAGCAACCAGAGCCACCAGCCGTCACCGCTCGACCAGAAACTCCGCGAAACCATCCTCCTGCTCATCGAGGCCTTCTTCGCTGCCAACCCCGATATCCTGCTCTACATCTGCGAGACGGGCGACGGCCGGCAGGCATTCCGCAGCCGTCTCTTCATCCGATGGTTCAACAACTACGCGGGCCGCGATGCCTACGTCCTTCAGACCGCCGAAGTGCAGGAGGGCAAGACCAAGAACTTCGCAGCCCTTATCGTGCAGAAGTCAAACCCTCGCCTCAAGGAAATCCTCGCCGAATTCGACGAAACCATCAGCATACTGACCAATAAACCGGAATAATCCCCCCATCATGCTCATGCCTCCGCTCACCTACATACACGCTTCTGAGGCTGCCCGCACGACGGCGGGCGGCAGGAGTGTAGACGGCGGCATTTCTACCCCCCCCACAGGCCGTAAATGGCTTAATATTAATCGTTTCGGCGCAAGGATCGCCGGAGTCCACATGGCACGTTTGTGTCCCGCTTGCAGCCGCAAGCGGGATATACCGTTTTTGTCCCCCTTCTCGCTCCCCCCAAGGGGAGAAGAAGCACAGATGTACCTTTTCGTGCGTTTATTTTTTCACTTAAATAATTATCAATTTAAATTCAAAACAAGTATGAAAAGAAAAGATTACGAGAGACCGACGATGCAAGTCGTCAAGTTGCAACAGCAGACGCACCTCATGGCAGGCAGCGGAGTACAGTCCATGCGCTCGGGCTATGGTGAAGCGCAAGAAGAAGATTGGGATGAATAAGGAGGACACGACTATGAAGAAGAATATCCTATCAATGGCCGCCCTGCTGATGGCATCGGCCGCAGTGTTTACCGCCTGCTCAAGCGACGACAACATCACCGGCGAGCAGCCCGCCAACCCGACGGGTAAGTACACCATGACCATCAACGCCTCGAAGGGCGGCGACGCCACCACCCGCGCACTCTCGCTCGGTCGCAATGACGCTGACACAAAGAACGTGCTCAACGCTACGTGGGATGCGAACGAGGAGGTATTAGTCTATCAGGGCGGCTCAAAAATTGGCACGCTGTACTCTGCCGCAAGCGCCACCAACGAGACGACGCTCACCGGAACGCTCGACAGCGCTCCAGACGCAGGCCAAGACCTGACGCTCTATTTCCATACGAATGCCACCCCCAGCTACGCCGGTCAGGACGGCACGCTGGCAACCATTGCCTCGACGTATGACTTCTGTGCGCCCGCTACCATCACCGCAGGTAGCTTTACGGTGAGCGGCAGCACGGTTTCCACTATCAGTAGCGCCAGCTTCGGTGCCAACCAGCAGGCCATCGTGAAGTTCTCGCTCACCGACAAGACGACCACCTCGGCCATTAGCGCCACGCAGCTCGTGGTCAACGACGGCACCACCGACTACACCATCACCCCCGCCTCGGCCACCAGCGAAATCTATGTCGCCCTGCCCGGCTTCTCGGGCCAGACCGTCACGCTGACCGCCACCGCCGGTGGTAAAACCTACTCCTACGAGAAGACTGGCGTTTCGTTCACCAACGGCCAGTACTACGAGATTGGGGTGAAGATGTCTCCCATCATCAGCCTCTCGGGCAGAACCTACCTCGACGAAGAATTAGTGATTGCCGACGGCTATATCGTGACAGGCTATGCTGTCAGCTTTTCTTGCAAAGTTGCTGTCGCAGATGGTGCTACGGTGACGCTCAGGGATGTGGAAAACGACAACGGGATCTTAGACCCCAGCTCAGCATGCCCTGGCATCAGATGCATAGGTGATGCCACCATCATCCTCGAAGGAAATAATACCGTGAAGGGAAGTGGTATGTATGCTGGAATCTATGTGCCGGAAGGTAAAACGCTCACCATCCGTGGCACTGGCTCACTCACCGTTACGGGGGGCAGCGGTGGAGCCGGCATCGGTGGCAACAGCGAAGGCACCTGCGGCAGCATCGTCATCAGCGGCGGCACCATTACGGCTACGGGTGGTTCTCACGGAGCCGGCATCGGCCTCGGCTATTCATCTGGATACGAATTCGGCGACATCACCATCAGTGGCGGCACCGTGACGGCTACGGGTTGCGATGAAGCACCCGGCATCGGCGGCCCATATGCTTTTTTCCAAAACATCACCATCACCAACGGCGTCACCAAAGTGACAGTTAATAAGGGTTCCTATTCCACATACAGCATTGGAACTTCTGAGAGCGATGATATGGAATACTGCGGCGCGATAACCAT
The DNA here is from genome assembly GCA_016285055.1 of Prevotella sp. GTDB lineage: Bacteria > Bacteroidota > Bacteroidia > Bacteroidales > Bacteroidaceae > Prevotella. The sequence continues at coordinate 4,179 of JAEEPZ010000157.1, read as the reverse complement.
AGGCGGCACGGTGTACCTCAACGAGGGGTCTTTCGAGAACGGTGGCGATAGCTATCTCCAGACCAGCCCGCTAGTCTATCAGCCGTAAAACATAGCCAAGGAGGTCGGCCCCGAAAGCCACGGCGCGGACGGCACCGCCCTCCATCTCTCTCTTCAAACCCGGGAACGGGCGGCTGACGGAAACAGGACTTCCACTGAAAAGTAAACGAAGCGAAAATGAAGAGAACGTCTCACCATAAAAAGGGGCGCCCTCCGCCTGCTGGCGGTGCTGAGCGCAAGCAGGACAGACTCTGCACGCTCAGCGATGCTACTGCGTGGACGCAAGGAATCCTCTGAGCCTTCAGCGAGGCTACTGCGCGGCGACAAGAGGTCGTCTGAGACCTCAGCGGTGCTACTGCGTGGCAACAAGGAGTCGTCTGAGCCCTCAGCGGAGCTACTGCGCGGCGACAAGGGGTCGTCTGAGCGTCCAGCGGACAAAAACATGAGTAACAAACGTAATAAACAAGCAGAATTATGGCAAACAAGAATCTGACAACAAACTATCTGTCGCGTCTGTCGAACGCGAATCACGACGGCGTGTCGCAGCAGATTTGCGACCGCCTGAGGGACTTTGAGACGGAGAACCAGATGCTGATCCAGGCTGTCAACGGGGTGCATCAGGCACGCCAGGCCGAGGACACGGCGTTCAAGCGCTTCAGCGGCAAGGACTTTGCCAGCGACGACCTGAAGCGGGAGGACGCGCTGGAGGACAAGTACATGTCCACGGCGTTGGGCATACTGAACGGCCTGCTCTACCTGCCCGAGACGGAGCCCATCTATCGCAAGGCGCAACTGGCCCGGCAGGTGTTCCGCGACTTCAACTTCTCGACCAGCGACGGCTTCGAGGCCGAGGCCCGCAAGGTCATCAACATGTCGCAGCAGTGGGCAGCCGCCACGGAGTATGAGCTCGTGGAGCTGGGCATCGAGGCGTGGGTGCAGAAGGCCGTGGTGCAGGCCAACAAGGTGCTGCAGCTGGTGACGGTGCGCGTGGACCACGAGAGCGCCAAGGTGAAGGGCGAGCTGGCCGCAGCCCGCAAAGCGACCGACGAGGCCATCCGCCAGGCCTACGACGTGCTGAACGCCCTCACGGTGCTGCAGCCCAGCACGGCGCTGAACGACCTGCTGGTGCTGCTGTTCGCCATAGAGGACCGCGCCAAGCTGTACTACATCAGCGGCGGAAAGACCAGCGGCGGCGACACCCCGACACCGTCGGGCAACCCGACGCAGGGCGGAACCACCGGCGGCGGCACATCATCGGAAGGCGGCTCTGGTTCAGGCAGCGGCACGGGCACCATCACGCCTGGCGGCGGCAGTTCGTCGGGCGGTGATAACGGTGGCTCAGGCGGCGGCTCGACTGGAGGCGGAACGACCCCTCCGGGCGGAGACGACGATGCGGGCGACATAAATTGATGCGCTGAGAGCGTAACGGAAATGAATTGTAATCTAATGAGTCAGGGAAGAAACAAGCGTTCTTCCCTGATTATTTTTGTGCCATCCGTCACAGAATCGTGCAGAATATCCCAGAAGTTTGGCTATATCGGCAATAATTTGTAATTTCGCAGCGTCAAACAATAACAAAATGAAAAAGGAAATGAAGAAATCATTATGTACATTGCTTCTTCTCATTGGAGGATGTCTGACAATGCAAGCTCAGGATGTGAGCAAGTTCAAGACGCTTAACGATTCTGCCTATCAGACAACGACAGAATATCAGGCTGGCAACAAATATCAGAAGGATGCTATCCTCTTTATGGATATGGTGGCCGACACACATCCTTGTTATGTCAAGGAAGAGCGACGTGCTGAGTGGTTTGCCAAGAAACAGGCTCTCCTGGAAAAGTGCAAGAGTGTTGAGACCGATGAGGCCTTTGTTGATGCACTCATCGATGTATTAGGACCACTCCACGACAAGCATACTGACCTCACGACGATGAAGCGCATGCAAGAGAGTAAGCAGAAAGTGAATGAGAAAGACGAGACAGCTGATGTCCCCAGTCCTATCGACAGAGAACATATCATGCGCCACCATGATTCCAACTACGACTATCAGCTATTCCCGGACCAAAGCATCTGCTATCTGCAGTTCAACCAGTGCGTGAACACAAAGGACTATCCTTTCGCTAAGTTCCTCGATGATATGTTCGCCAAGATGGATGAGAACGGCATCAAAACACTGGTTGTGGATGCGCAGTACAACAATGGCGGTAGCAGTCAGCTCTGCGATGCGCTACTTATGCATCTCTATCCCGTGGATAAGATGAAGCATTTTGCCTCTTATCTTCGTTTCTCGGACCTTATGGCAGCCTATAATCCAAGAATAACCATAGCCAAGAAGAGTTGGGAAGACAACGGCCACAAGAACGAACTCTATCAGATGCCTGCGCCAAAGATTCCTGCAGATTTCCAGCAACCAAAGTTGTTTGAAGGTCAGGTGGTCTTTGTCATGGGCAAACGCACCTTCAGTAGTGCGGGTATGCTCTTTACCTTGGCCCGCGACAACCATATCGGCACCATCATCGGCACAACATCCACCTTCTCGCCCTCACATTATGGCGAAATACTCCCTTACAGGCTCCCCAATACGGGTGTTCTGGGTAGTATCTCCTGCAAGTTCTTTGCTCGTCCCGATGCCGCTTCGGTGGACGACGAATGCATGGAGCCAGACATCAAGGTCAACCTCGACGACAAGGATGCTTCATGGAGATATATTATTGAGAATTATGGTAACAAATAAAGATATTATGGAACAGAGATTTTGCCAGAGCTGCGGAATGCCGCTCACAGATGATGTGCTAGGTACGAATGCCGACGGCACGAAGAATGAAGATTACTGCATGTACTGCTACAAGGACGGCCAGTTCCTGCAGGATTGTACGATGGAAGAGATGATTGAGCATTGTGCTCAATTTGTGAATGCTGTCAATGAAGGGTTAGAAAAACCTATTACCAAAGAGGAATACATCGGCATGATGAAAACGTATTTTCCCCAGCTGAAGCGTTGGCACCAAACGCTGGATGTGAATAACGATGAAGCGATGAAGGTCAATCCCGCTTTGATAGGCGTTAAAGAACTCATTGCACAGATGGCCGACAAACAGCCCATCGCTTATATCTCGTCAGTAGATCAAGAAGGTTTCCCTTGGACCAAGGCAATGCTGGCACCACGTAAACGAGAGGGCATCAAAACGTTCTATTTTACCACCAACACCTTCTCTCTGCGTGTAGCCCACTATAAGGCTAATCCGAAGGCCAGCATCTATTTCTGCGATGCCGAGGGTTTCAAGGGTATGATGCTTCGTGGTACTATGGAGGTGCTGACGGATGCCGCTTCGAAAGAAATGATTTGGCGTGATGGCGATGAGCAGTACTATCCCGGCGGTGTCACCGACCCAAACTACTGCGTACTCAAATTTATCGCCACCGATGGTCGATTCTATAGCGATTTCTATCCCCGTAGTTTTGTGATTGAGTAAATGATGAACAATAAAGCACTTGTCGTTATCGACATACAGAACGACATCACCAAGCACTATCGGGACATCATCGGCAATATCAATGCCGCCATCGAATGGGCTGTGGCAGAGGATATGCACGTGGTTTATATCAAGCATCACAACATCACCGCAGGAACACGTACATTCAAGCCTGGCAGCAGGGGCGAAGAATTAGTGCCTGAGATGAAGGTTGTATCAGACAATATCTTCGTAAAGACGAAGAGTAATGCCCTTACAAGCGAGGCCTTTTCTGCTTTCATCGCGGCAAACGGCATCAATGAGTTCTACGTAGCTGGTGCAGACGCTACGGCCTGCGTGAAATCGACATGTTTCAACATGACCAAGGCAGGCTTCACGGTGCATGTCCTCTCTGACTGTATCACCAGCTACGATCTGAAGAAGTTGCCAGAGATGTTTGCCTATTACGCAAAACAAGGGTGTGAAGTAATTACTTTAAATGAACTATAAGAAATGATAGGTATTACCGTTGTCTGATTAAGAATGAACATACTGATTTTATCCGGAAGCCCTCGTAAGGGTGGCAATACAGAATTGTTGGCTGAAGCTTTTGCCAAAGGAGCTGCAGAACATCATCATGTGGAGATAGTCTCTGTACGTGATTATAAGGTGAATCCGTGTTTGGGAT
>JAEEPZ010000156.1 GCA_016285055.1 Prevotella sp. | reverse complement strand
ATAGGTCGGCGCAGCAAAAGTCCCGAAGGGACGGCGGATTACAGGCAGGGGCAACGCCCCTGTATCATGGTACCCCACCACACAAAAGTCCCGAAGGGACGACAGACCCTGCGCATCGGTTCCGTCGTCCCTTCGGGACTCATTGTGGTGTCAACCATTAGCAGGGGCGTTGCCCCTGCCTGTGCTCCATCGTCCCTTCGGGACTTTTTGCCGTTCCTTGCCCGCCTCACGTGGTCCCTGCAGCGGTTAAGGCGATAACCTTTTTCCAAATTGTTTTTCTTGTTTTTCTTGGTTTTTATTGGTTTTTTCTCAGGCCGCTTCGCGGTATCAACTCACATAGATAGCGACGAAGATATGCCTGTTCAAGGATAAAAACCAACCAACAGGTCGAATCTTTTTATAGAAAGAAAGGCACAGCACGAAAAAGTTCCGCGTGAAAAGCCCTTGTCAGGCATTTTCACGCGGAACTCACGCATTTGTTAACCATTATCCGATTTCAATCTGGCGGCTCACTTTCACCTTCTCCTCCACCTCTTTCGGCAGTTCGACGGTCAGTACGCCATGCTCTACACGAGCCTTGATGTCTTCCTTCTTCACGTCGTCAGGCAGGATAAGTGTCTGCTCGAACTTCGAGTAAGAGAATTCGCGGCGCAGGTAGCGGGCGCTCTTGTCCTCGTCCTTGTGTTCCTCCTTCTTCTCCATCTTGATGAGTAGGTTGCCCTCGTCGTTGATGTGAACGTTGAAGTCTTCCTTCTTCATTCCCGGTGCGGCCAGCTCTACGAAGTAGGCTTTGTCGGTCTCTTTCACGTTGATGGCGGGTGCCGTGGCGCTTACCTTCGGCATGAAGTCAGTGTTGAAAATGTCGTTAAACACTGCGGGAATCCAGCTGTTTGTTCTCATAATTGGCATCATAGTTTTGTCCTCCTTGTTTTTTGGGTTTTATTTGTTATACATGTTTTCTTTACTTGAGCCCTCTGTTTCCATCGGCGCTCACCTATTGAAATGCAACAAAGATGCCAAACCCGAAAATAAGACAATCTGTCATGCCAGGCCGACAACTTGTCGGTCATCCGTACTCTCAGGCACCACGCTGTTCCCTTTTTCTTAAGACAGGCTAAAGAATGAAATTTCCGTGGAATCATAATAATTATTAAATACTACTACATTTTTTTCAGAAAAAGATTGGCCGATTCAGTTTTTTTTCTTAACTTTGCCGTTGAACACTAAAAATGAAAGGAAATGGCAAACAAAAGAACCCTGAAACACGCCATCAATGCCATCTGCGAGGAGCTCTTTGCAGAGTGCATGGCAGCATCGCTCTACGGAGCAGATTATCATAAGGACGACGCAGAGGCATTGCTCTTCAGCATCCTGAAGACGCAGAGCGACTTTGTGGCCCGCGTGTCACATCCCGAGCCTGGCATCACGCCGAAAGCCTATTATAAGAACTTGCGCGAGAAGTTCTCCGCACAGATAGGCGAACTTGTGGATCAGGTGAACGCGCTATAAAATATTAATATGTGGAAGAAATTCTGTAACTGGCTTTTGTACAAACGCATGGGGTGGGCTGTTGACGTGACGGAAGCCTGCCCCGAGAAGTGTATTATCTGCCTGGCCCCTCACACCAGCAACTGGGACTTTGTGATAGGGATGCTTTACAATGGCGCCACTGGCTTGAAGAGCAATTTCCTGATGAAGAAGGAATGGTTCTTCTGGCCATTGGGTATGTTGTTTCGTCGCATGGGCGGCATCCCGGTCTACAGGCAGCAGCACACATCGATGACCGATACGCTGGCGAATACTGCGAAGGAGGCCGACCGCTTCCGCGTATGCATCACGCCCGAGGGGACGCGCAAGCGTGTGGAGGAGTGGAAGAAAGGTTTCTACTTCATTGCGCAGAAGGCCGGCATACCCATCCTGCTCTACGGGCTGGACTATGAGCGCAAGCTCATACAGTGTACAGAGACCATCATACCATCAGGTGACTTAGAAGCCGACATGCGAGAAATCAAACTGTACTTCAAGGACTACAAGGGCAAGAAACCCGAAAACTTCTGCGCCACGCAGAAAGGGCTATAGGTCTTATAGGTCTTATAGGTCCCATAAGACCCATAAAAAAACTCAAAACGCAACAATGAATTCCAACAAATACGATAATGACAACCTCAAGTCGCCGCAAAGGAAATGGCTGATAGGTTTATCATTTATTATTTCTCTTCTATCTTACAGCCCCGCAGCGGCGCAGACCAGCTGGGGGCGCACCGACCACAAAGGGGAGCCGTGGGTGAAGAACGCCTCGCTCCCCTACTCCATCAGCCGCGGACTGCAGGGACGCCATATCGCTCTGTGGGCCAGTCACGGCATCTACTTCGACCAGGGCAAGGGGAAGTGGCGCTGGCAGCGTCCTGCCTTGTTCACCACCTGCGAAGACCTCTTCACACAGACCATCGTCGTGCCCTATCTCATGCCCATGCTGGAGGATGCCGGCGCCGTGGTCTATTCGCCACGCGAGCGCGACTGGCAGAAGAACGAGGTCATAGCCGACAACGACCCCACCAACAGCATCATGGCCTTCCGCTATGAGGAGAGCTACTATCGCAATGCGTGGCAGCCGGCACCGCAGCCCGGATTCTCGATGCACAGCGGCGTCTACCGCGACGGTGAGAATCCCTTCGAGGCTGGCACGGCACGCATGGCGGAGGTGACGCGCACCAAAAACAAGGTGAGCGAGGTGAACTATCAGCCCAACCTGCCCGAAGCGGGGCGCTATGCCGTCTATGTGAGCTATCAGACCGTGCCCGGCAGCATCGACGATGCCCGCTACACCGTGTGGCACAAAGGCGTGCCCACTGAGTTCCGCGTCAACCAGCAGATGGGCGGCTCCACGTGGGTCTACCTCGGCACCTTCGACTTCGACGCAGGCATGAGCGAAGGCAACCGCGTCGTGGTGAGCAATCTCAGCAGCCACCGCTCAGGCATGGTCACCACCGATGCTGTGCGCTTCGGAGGCGGCATGGGCAACATCAGTCGCGGAGGACGAACCAGCGGGATGCCGCGATGCCTGGAGGGCGCCAGATACTTCGCGCAGTGGGCAGGCATGCCTTACAGCGTCTATAGCTGCAAGGAGGGACTCAACGACTATGCCGACGACATCAACGTGCGCTCCTATACACAGAACCTGCTCTGCGGCGGCTCGGCCTTCGCACCCGATTCCATCGGCAAGAAGGTGCCCATCGAACTGTCGCTGGCCATCCACAGCGATGCCGGCTATACGCAGGACGGCACGGGCGTCTATGGCACGCTGTCCATCTGCACCACAGGATTCGGACAGCCCACCTTGGCAACAGGCATGAGCCGCGACGCTTCGAAGGAACTGGCCACGGCACTGCTCAACAACACTACCAGCGACCTGCAATACCGCTTCGGCGATTGGAAGCTGCGCAAGCTCTACGACCGCAACTACTCCGAGACACGTCTGCCCATCGTGCCCAGCAGCATCCTCGAGACACTGTCGCACCAGAACTTCGGCGACATGCGCTACGGACTCGACCCCAACTTCCGCTACTGGATGGCACGCTCCATCTATAAGACCACCCTGCGCTTCATCACCAAGCACCACGGCGAGAAGTATGCCGTGACGCCCTTGGTGCCCGACCATTTCCACTGCGAGTTCTCCAACAAGAGCGGCAGTGAGGTGCGCCTCAGCTGGCAGGGACTCATCGATTCACAAGAGAAGTCATCCGAGCCCACCGGCTACATCTTATATATAGCGCAGGGCGACGGTGGCTTCGACAACGGTACGCTGCTGCGCGGCACGTCGTGCAACGTGAAGCTGCAGCCCCATGTGCTCTACAGCTTTCAGGTGCGTGCTGTCAACGATGGCGGACGGAGCTTCCCCACAGAGGTGCTGTCGGCCTATTACAACCCGCAGGCCAGCCATCGCGCCATGATTGTCAACGGTTTCCACCGCCTCTCGTCGCCGGCCATCAGCCGCACAGGACAGGGCTTCGACATCGATGAAGACCCGGGCGTGAGCTACGGTCGCACGGCGGGTTTCATCGGACGCCAGCGTGTGTTCGACGTCTCACGCATCGGTCTTGAGGACTCCACGGGACTGGGCTTCTCCACCAGCGAGCTGGCCGGGAAGTTTGTGGCAGGCAACGACTTCAACTATGTGCGCACCCATGCCGAGGCCATCGCCGCCACGGGGCGCTTCAGCATTGTCAGCTCGTCGGTGCAGGCCGTTGAAGGCGGCTATGTGCCACTGTCGTCCTACAGTCTTGTAGACTGCATCCTCGGTCTGGAACGTAACGACGGCCACAGCCTCATGCCCTACAAGTCGTTCAAACCTGCCATGCAGAACGTGATGCGCCAGTATGTGGCAGGACACGGCAACCTGCTGGTCAGCGGGGCCTATATCGGCACTGACATGCAGCAGCCACAGGAGCGCCAGTTCCTCAGCGACGTGCTGAAGGTGAGCTCGCCCTGCGACTACCACGACGCCAGCGGGCTGGTCAACGGTCTCGGCACCAGTTTCAGCTTCCATCACCAGCTGAACGAGCAGCACTATGCCGCCACGCGCACCGATGTGCTGATGCCTACAGATGCTGCCGCCTTCCCCGCCATGGTCTATGCCAACAACACCAGTGCGGCAGTGGCCTACGGAGGACAGGACTACCGGGCCTTCACCATGGGATTTCCCTTCGAGTGCATCACCGACGCTGCCATGCGACGCGCCATCATGCAGGGCATCCTTTCCTACTTGATACCTAACTAAATTATCTATACTATGTCAAAGATTCAAGCTAATACGACAGGAACAAGAACCATTGAGGTGAGTGAAGAGCATTTGCAGACGCTGGAGAAATACCAGCTGATGCGTGACTTACAGGAGTCTCACGGCTATGTGGACGAGGACACGCTGAACAAGCTGAAACTCAACATCCGTGCGCTGTTAGAGTCGGAGACAGGACACGACAAAGCCCTGCTCGACCTCTGCCTCGACGTCATCTACAATCCCAACATGAAAGCCTTCGGCCTGCAACAGCTCTTCCAGCTCTTTATGGAATGGAAGAACCGAAGTGTTGAGAGTTGAGTGTTGAGTGTTGAGAGATGAGGGTTGAGTGTTGAGAGATGAGTGTTGAGAGATGAGAGATGAGAGATGAGTGTTGAGTGTTGAGAGATGAGAGATGAGAGTTGAGAGATGAGTGTTGAGTGTTGAGTGTTGAGAGATGAGAGTTAAGTGTTGAGAGTTAAGTGTTAAGAGTTAAGAGTTGCTGACCGATTTCTTGCCTACGACGAAGAAGGAGCTGGAATTGCGTGGATGGGACTACGTCGACGTGATTCTCTTCTCGGCCGATGCCTACGTCGACCATCCTTCTTTCGGTGCTGCCGTCATAGGACGTACCTTGGAGGCGGCGGGCTATCGCGTGGCCATCGTGCCGCAGCCCGACTGGCACGGCGACTACCGCGACTTCAAGAAGCTGGGACGCCCGCGCCTGTTCTTCGGCATCTCGCCCGGGTGCATGGACTCGATGGTGAACAAATACACCGCTGCGCGCCGACTGCGCTCAGAGGATGCCTATTCACCCGACGGGCGACACGACCTGCGGCCTGAGTATCCCACCATCGTCTACTCCAAGATACTGCGTGAGCTCTATCCCGACGTGCCCATCGTGCTCGGCGGAATAGAGGCATCGCTGCGCCGCCTCACCCACTACGACTACTGGCAAGACCGCCTGCGCCCCTGCATCCTGGTCGATTCCGCAGCCGACATGATTACTTATGGCATGGGCGAAAAAGCAACCATCGAGCTGGCCCGCCGCCTGTCCGACGGCTTTGCCATCGGAGACATCACCGACATCCCGCAGACCGTCTTCATCAAGCCCGCCGACCAGATTCCCGGAGGCATCCGCCCCGACGACATCGTCCTCCATTCTCACGAGGAGTGCCTCAAGGAAAAGCGCGCCCAGGCCGAGAACTTCCGACACATCGAGGAGCAGTCGAACATGATGCACGCACAGAGGCTCATCCAGAGTGTAGAGTGCACTCTAAACTCTAAACTCGCAGTCGTGGTCAATCCCCCCTACCCTCCCATGACCACCGAGGAACTTGATGCCAGCTTCGACCTGCCCTATACCCGCGTGCCCCATCCTAAATACAAGGGCAAGGTCATACCGGCCTACGAGATGATCAAGTTCAGCGTCAACATCCATCGAGGATGCTTCGGCGGCTGTGCCTTCTGCACCATCTCAGCCCATCAGGGCAAGTTCATCGCATGCCGCTCGAAGGAGAGTATAATAAAAGAGGTGAAGCAGGTGATGCAACTGCCCGACTTCAAAGGCTACCTCAGCGACCTGGGCGGACCATCGGCCAACATGTACGGCATGCATGGCAAGAACCTCAATGCCTGCGAGAGATGCAAGCGTCCTAGCTGCATCCATCCGCAGGTGTGTCCCAATCTTGACACCAACCATCAGCAACTGCTCGACATCTATCATGCCGTCGACGCCCTGCCAGGCATCAAGAAGAGCTTTATAGGCAGTGGCGTGCGCTACGACCTGCTCCTGCACCACAGCAAGGACGAGGCCACCAACCGCTCTGCCGAAGAATACACTCGCGAACTCATCACCCGTCATGTCAGCGGACGGCTGAAGGTGGCTCCAGAGCACACCAGCGACCGCGTGCTCCACCTCATGCGCAAGCCCTCATTCCGTCTCTTTGAGCAGTTCAAGCGCATCTTCGACCGCATCAACCGCGAGGAGGGGCTACGCCAGCAGCTCATTCCCTATTTCATCAGTTCACATCCCGGATGCCACGAGGAGGACATGGCGCAGCTTGCCGACATCACCCGCCGCATGGGCTATCAGTTGGAACAGGTGCAAGACTTCACCCCCACGCCCATGACCGTAGCCACCGAGATGTTCTACACCGGCTACGACCCTTATACCCTCGAGCCTGTCTTCACCGCCCACACTCCTGAAGAGAAGCAGGCCCAGCGCCAGTATTTCTTCTGGTACAAAGAAGACTCGCAAAACAATCGCCAGCAGGGAAAGAAGCCTTATAAGCCTCATAAGCCTAATAAGTCTAATAAGTCTAATAAGCCCCATAAGTCTCATTAGTCCCATAAGACCCATCAGTCCAATAAGACCCATTAGTCCCATCAGTCCCATAAGACCCATGACCATCCTCGAACAGGCTCTTGTCCCGAAAAATCCTGCAAAGCGCAGCGAGGACGGCATCGTCGTCACCCCCGACTTCATAGCTGTCATCGACGGCTCCACGTCGAAGAGCCGCCGCCGCTGCCACCGCGACTATTCCCTGCGCAAGCACAGCAACGGCGAGTTGGCCATGCTCACCCTTGCAGCATATATCAAGAAGATGCCCAAGGACATCAGCTGCCATCAGTTCTGTCTGGGTGCCACCCAAGCCGTCCGCCGCCGCTATGTCAAGTCATTGCTGCCCCATCTGGCCGAGCATCCCGAAGACCGCTTGACAGCGTCCGTCATCGTCTTCAGCCGTCTGCGCCGCGAGCTATGGATGGTCGGCGACTGTCAGGCGCTTCTCATCGGCACCCCTCCATCATCACCCGATGCCGGGAAGCCCCTGCCGCCCCAGTTCTTCGACAACCCCAAGCCCTACGAGCAAGAGCTGGCACAGCGCCGGGCCGACCTCATCAGGGCTGGCAGCACGGCCGATGCTGCTCGCGAGGCCATCATACCCCGTATGCTCGAGACCATGCAGCACCAGAACAACGGTTACAGCGTGGTTGACGGCTTTGCCGTCGACGAGCGCCACGTCCGCGTCATCCCCCTCGACTTCCAGCCCTGGCACATCATCCTTGCCTCCGACGGCTACCCCTTCCTCTGCCCCACCCTGGCAGAGAGCGAGGCACGACTGGCAGAGCAGCGTGAGAAAGACCCGCTCAACATCGGGCCTGACTTCATGGCCACCAAAGCCTTCATCCCCGGCAACAACAGCTTCGACGACCGTGCCTACATCAGCTTCATCGCATGACCCCCTCTCGCACCCTATTCCCACCGCCTATTCATCCTTTCTTTAAAGATTTAGCGAGGAAAATTTGGCCGTTAGCAAATTATTGCGTACCTTTGCACCCGCTTTTGCTGCACATCCATCTTCAGATGCCGCAAATGGCAGGGTTCCGTAGCTCAGCTGGATAGAGCAACAGCCTTCTAAGCTGTGGGTCTTGGGTTCGAGTCCCAACGGAATCACTTTACGAAATCCGCAAGATTCTGTATATCAGTTTCTTGCGGATTATTTCATTTTTCAAATGCGCCACATTTGCACCACCAAATAGAACCTTTACTCGGCTTTTTTAATGTCTAATAGCACTTCCCAATAGC
>JAEEPZ010000155.1 GCA_016285055.1 Prevotella sp. | reverse complement strand
TCGCCCACACTCTTCGCTGACAGGATATTACTGATCTTACAGACCCCACCCCTAACCCCTCCCCTTGAAGGGAGGGGATGGCTGCGCATGAATAGGTCAACTGCTATATCATTGCTTTATTTGATGGTCACCTGCGTGGCGCCATAGCCATACTCTTGGAAGGAGGCATCCTGCCAGGTGTATTGCTTGTAGCGATACTGCAGCTCGTTGAGGAGGGCCTTGCGCAGCACGCCTTCACCCTTGCCATGAATGAAGATGATGCGTGTGCCGCGCTTCTTCTCGTAGTTTTTCAGAGTGCGGCGGAACACGTCGAGCTGGTGGTTGAGAATGTCGGTGGGTGTCATGCCGGTGGTGTCGTCGAGGAGTGCATCGACATGGAGGTCAACGACAAGGGTAGAAGGACCACGGCCGGCAGAATCGCCCTGAGAGGAAGGGGGCGCCGACACTTTCTTGTCTGCCCCCGCCACTTCTTTTACTGGGAGTGTCTGAAGGTTCTTCGGGTCAACAAAGAGAGGCTTGGTCACCCTGTCGTGCTCCACGATGGGATAGACCAGCGCAGGCTGCTCAAAGAAATCGCTCTCCTGGAAGGTGTGCAGCTTGAAGAACTTGACGCCGTCGATGCGCAGCTGCACGTCGATGGCTGGCTTCAGCAGGAAGGGCTTTTCGCGCTTATAGGCAACGAGTTGCACGGCGACACGCTCCATCGTGCCTAAGTCCTCACGGCCAAACTCCTCGATGAAGAGCTTGGTGTTAGGCTCCACCTCGTCCGTAAAGCACAGCGTCCAGGCAGTGCCCTCGGCCTTGAGGTAAGTGAAGCGCATGTAATAGTTGGAGTCGTTGACAAAGAAAGCCTCGAAACGGGTGCGCGACAGCTCCTTGACATCGATGGGCACGAAAGCGAGGTAGGCCGACAGCTGCTCGCCACCCTTGCGCTCTTCGGGCATAGGCTTGAAGGTCACGGGGCGGTCGGCAGGCTCGGTCTCGCGCTCCTGCGCCTTCTGCTTCGCCTGCTGCTGTTGCTTTACCTCAACGACATGGCTGGTGTCATAGTTCTCGTTGCCTACCACCACCACCTCATGCAGCATCATCGGCACCTGGAAGCCGTCCTCGTCTTCCACCAGTACGATGTTCTTTCCTTGGAAGCCGGCCACACGGCCTCCGCCTTTTTCACTCAGAAATCTTACTTGATCGCCTATCTTCATAAATCGTTATATTTTTTATATGTGTTATGGAGTTAAAGGAGTTAAGGGAGTTAAAGGAGTTAAAGACAAATGACTCTCCGTGAAAAGGCTTTGCCTCTGTGGTTGAGATCCATAGCAAAGCTATTGTCTTTAACTCCCTTAACTCTTTTAACTCCAATAAATCCATTGCAAAGCTATTGTCTTTAACTCCTTTAACTCCAATAAATCCATTGCAAAGCTATTGTCTTTAACTCCTTTAACTCCCTTAACTCCTTTAACTCCCTTAACTCCTTTAACTCCCTTAACTCCTTTAACTCCCTTAACTCCTTTAACTCCTCATTCATAACATCCCTTACCGACAGCCGTTGAAAGAGAATCTAGGTGGAAGTCGTAGATGAGGTTCTGCTCGTCGATGAGACGGAAGTGCTGCTTTCCTTGGATGCTGTCCTTTGCCGTCTCCCACATGATGTTCTTGCAGTTGACGGTGTCCTCCAGCACCGGGGTGCGCAGCAGGGTGTTGTCGAAACTGTAGGTAAAGGCGGTGAGGCTGTCGCCCTCAAGTGCCTGCCCCATCACCACGTCGTCATCATAGCCTGTCACAATGCTGTTGGTCATCGTCATGGCATGCAGCGGATAAGCTGACTCACCGTAGAAGTTGGCAAAGCGCAGGGCGGCGCCACGCCCTCCGGGGAAGGGATAGAACTGCGCCACGGTGCAGTGGTCCATGACGGCAGCACCACCATAGAACGCCAGACAATCGCCGGCGCTGTTGGTAAACTGGCAACGCAACAGTCCCACCCATGAGTTGAAGGCCAAAAGGCCGTGGCCGGCGCTGTTGTGCACCACAGAGCGCTCCATATAAAGGCGCTGACGGTCGGAGGGGAAAGTCGTGGAATCGCAAACAATGCCACTCTCTGCGTTGCGTATCTCTGTGGCTATCAGCTCATTCTCAAATGACGAAGGAAAGAAGCGCAGGCCGCGCCACTGGCCGCTGACGCGGTCGTAGGGCAAGTAGTCGAACATGTGGTCGAGACGGTCGCCGCGCATCACTACACTGTCGGTGATGAGCGTGCCGTAAACATCGATACCAGCCTTGTCGTGGAAAAAAAGGGTGGTGTTGCGCAAGTTCAGCGTGACGGCACTGTCTACACGCAGTCCCCGTCGGATGACCAGAGGCTGGCTGCACTCAATGATGGAGTCACTACTGACGACGATGCTGTCGCAGAGCAAGGCATCCCAGGCAAAGGCACGAAGGACGACACGCTGCTGGATGCCGCTTTCCAAGAGGAACACCAAGTCGTCCTCCACCAGCTGCGGCGTCGGCTGCTGGTTGTGGGGCGCGGTGAACTCCACAAAGACACGGAGGCTGTCGCCGCTGCGCACCTCAAGGTCGGTGACCACGGCGCCAAGGGCGTTGTCGAGATAGGAGCCATCAACGTTGACACGGAAGCCGGTCTGATTGCCCTGACGAAGGCGCACGCTCTGCAGATGCAGGCCACGGCTGCCGCGGTTGTACACCCAGAAGTCGTAGGTTCGGGAACCCACAGTACTGAACACAGTGTCCATCTTCACCGAGTCGGTGGAGAAAGACAGAGTGACCGTTGGCGAGGCAGTGAACTTGTCGTCGTCGGAACAGGACGCGAGGCTTGCCACAAGAAACGCCAAGAAAAGAAAAAGTCTTGTCATCACATAGAAAGAACGTGAAAACGGACGATTTATTTTGTGGAAGCGTGTTTTTCTACTCAGTCCATGCGGCTGCGATAGTCGGCATAGTCATAACGGCGCAGCAGCTCACGGCTGCCGTCGGCATGAAGCATGACAATGGCAGGATGCGTGATGCCGTTGAACATGTTGGTCTTCACGGTGGTGTAGTGTATCATGTCCTCGAAGATGACCTCCTCACCTATCTGCAACTCATGGTCAAAGGCCCACGAAGACATATAGTCGCCGCTCAGACAACTGTTGCCGCCCAAACGGTAAATCCATTGAGCATCCTGGTCTTCCGTTTCTCTGAGCGCAGCAGGTGGCTCAATGGTCTTGGCACCGCGCACTTCGGGGAAGTAGGGCATCTCCAGACAGTCGGGCATGTGGCAGGTGAAGCTGACGTCGAGGATGGCAGTGCGTATGCCCTTATCCTCCACAATGTCAACAACATGACTCACCAGCGGGCCTGTCTGCCAGGCAAAGGCGCTACCAGGCTCGAGGATGATGCGCAGCCAGGGATAGCGCTCGTGCAGCCCCTGCAGCAGGGCGATGAGCAGCTCGACGTCATAGTCCTTGCGCGTCATCAGATGACCGCCGCCCAGGTTCAGCCACTTTAACTGCGGAAACCAGCGGCTGAACTTCTCCTCGATATGCACAAGGGTGCGCGCCAGCACATCGGCACCGCTCTCGCAATGGCAATGGCAGTGGAAGCCCTCCAAATCGGCGGGCAACGTGGACGGCAGTTTCGCAGCTGACACGCCAAAGCGGGTACCGGGAGCACAGGGATTATAGAGCAACGTCTCTACCTCGCTGTATTCGGGATTGACACGCAGGCCGAGGCTCACTGCAGGGTTGTCGGCAAGGACGCGCTGGTGGTAGCGCTCATACTGAGAAAGGGAATTGAAGGTGAGGTGGCTGCTGCAACGGGCCATCTCATCTATCTCGTCATCGGTGTAGGCAGGCGAATAGGTGTGTGCCGGAGCACCAAACTCCTCGCGGGCTAAACGGGCTTCGCTCAGAGAGCTGGCCGTCGTGCTGCCGATGTATTCACGGAAGATGGGGAACGTCTTCCACAGGGCAAAGGCCTTGAAGGCAAGGATAATCTCAACGTCAGCACGCTTGGCCACATCGGCTATCAAAGCTAAGTTGCGGCGGAGCTTCTGCTCCTCAATCATATAGTAAGGACCCATCTGTTTTCTCTTCAATAATTAATAGACTCGCGGCCCGAAGATGTCGGTGCCGATACGTACCATGGTGGAGCCATGCTTCACCGCAATGGGATAATCGGCGCTCATGCCCCACGACCGCTCGCAGAAGGCTTCATCGTCGGCAAAGTACTGCTGCTTCACTTCTTCGAAGAGGCGACGGCCTGTCTCAAACTCGGCGGCTATCTGTTGCTCGTCGTCCACATTGCTGGCCATCATCATCAGACCGCAGATGCGCACATGGCTCAGCTGCCGCCAATCACCATCGCTGAGCAACTGCCGCAGGGCATCGGGCGTGAGGCCGTATTTCGTCGTTTCCTTAGCTATGTGGAGCTCGAGGAGCACCTTCACTACCCTACCCGACTTTGCAGCCTGCTTCTCTATCTCACGCAACAGCTTGAGGGAGTCAACAGACTGAATCATCGTGATATAGGGCACGATATATTTTACCTTGTTGGTCTGCAGATGCCCGATGAAATGCCACTCGATGTCCTTGGGCAGCTCGTCGTGCTTCTGGCGCAGTTCCTGCTCATGGCTCTCGCCGAACACACGCTGGCCCTCCTCGTAGGCTGACATGATATAGTCTGCAGGATGATATTTGCTGATGGCAACAAGGCGGATGCCCTCAGGCAACTCACCAAGAACTTTCAACAGGTTTTCCTTTACTGGAAACATTTTACCAAGGGATTATTAAGACCTTATCTTTCGGAAGTAAAACATGAAGTTAAATTGGAAGTTAATTCGCTACGCTCATGGAAGTAAAAGAGGGAGTAAAATTGGACGATAAACCATCCGCATGGGTTTCTTTCTATGCAAAAACTGTTGTTTTTTGTTCCGAATGCTGGCAGTGCAATAACTATTGTCCTATTTAACTTCCATTTTAACTTCCATTTTAACTTCCGTTTTAACTTCCTATTTAACTTCCTATTTAACTTCCGAAGCTTGATTTATGACTCGAATTCAGGCTTGTCCTCCTCCTCTTTCTTCTTATACTCGAAGACATCTATGAGTGTGGTCTCGGCAACGGCTGCAATGACATAGTCTATCATCGTGCCACCCATCACCTCGTCGAGGTTCTTCACTGCACCGTTGAGTGTGCCGGCCTGCACCAGGTAATTGGCGTTGGAGCGCTTCTCCTTCTCAGTCTTCTCGTCGATGGTGATGAACTGCAGCTTGGCCTTGTACCAGCGGTCAGCCAGTTCCTCATCGCTGAAGAAAATTTCCTTATAGGTGGCGCGCTTGATGTCGTTTACTTCAAACTCACCGCTGATATACGACGACATCTCCTCCAAGATGCGCTTCTCGGCCTCAGTAAAAGAGAGGGCGTCGACGACGTATGACTCTGTGATTTTCTTTTGGAGGCCATCTTCCATGGTCTTCTCGTATTTGATTTTACATTCAAACCAAAGGGCTGTTCTGCTTCTCATTTTTTATATTTTTTGATTATTCTTCATCCTGTTTTGTCTGTGCTCCGTTACGCTTCACGTTCTCCTGCAGCTCAACCTGCAACTGTGAGATAATCTGCGAAGCCATGCTGCCAGCATCTTCAGCGCTGATGCCAGTCTCTTTGCTCAGTTCGGTAGCATAGTTGTAGAGTTCGTCCATCACCTTCTGACTCTGCCCGACGTAGTCGCTCTCGGTTGTCTCGTTTCCCTGACTGCCATAGATAGTGCCGAGCTGCGTCCTAGCTTTCTGCTCAAAGCGACGGCGGAAGATGGAGTTGAGCTGCTCGTTGACACGGATAGAGTCGGAAAGCATCTTCACCTCCTCATCGGTCATGGGAGCAATGGAGTCCAGATAAACGGCAATCTCTGGGTCGGTATACGGTGCTTGGTCATCCACAAACTCATCTTCGTAGACTTCAGAGAAAGGATCGCTCTTCGCCTTCACACCATTGTCATCGATAAACTCCACCGTGCTCGGCTCACTGATGAGACTGAAAAAGACGGCAACGACGACGCCAACAACGGCACAAGCCGCCGCCACCAGCCAAAGAGAGCGCCGTGTGCTGCGCTTATGCCTGATGCAACTGCGCATTTCAGCTACACTGGCATAACGCTCGTCGGGAGCTTCGGAAGTGGCTTTCTTCACCACACCCTTATATTCATATCCCAGACCGCTGCTTTCTAAAAGATGCTCAATGAAGCGGCCCAAGGCATAAACATCACTTCGCTCATCGGCCTTCGCATCGTTGAGCACCTCGGGAGCCACATCGTCCTCAAAGCCCTGATACAGCAGGCGTTGATCCTTTATGGCAAGGAAAGAGGAACCATGACATAAGAGCAGGGGTTTGTTCTCGCCTTTGCGTACAAAAATAGTTTGAAGCGAGTAACACAAGTGATAGATGCCAAGCTCATGCAGATGCTCAGTCAAGTCCATCACAGCATTGATAGTGTCTTCCACGAAACCCTTCTGAGCCACAATCGCTGGCTGGGAGGACAGCAGCTGCGCAAGCGTCATGTAACTGCCCGGCTGCAGGTCTATCTCATAGATGCCACCACTGTCCTCATGCAGCTCATATTTCAGCTGATGAGCATTGCCGATGTTCTTGATACTCTGCTGGTCTTTGCGCAGTCCCTCGGCGAAGAAGAGACTGTCAGCGAGATCGGACCGCAACTCCACCACATAGCGGTATTTGCGATCAATCTGCTTTCGGTAGAAGTCACCGAAAGGCATCGCATAACGCCTCACTGCCACAGCATCCTGTGAGTTAAGCATTTCTTCGTAATTCATACTCATGGTTTTGAATGGGCAAAATTACGCAATTCTTCCCACGTCTGCAAATATTTTCCATAGATTTTTGGTTCTTCCGCTATTTTTCCAATTGGTCGGGCCTTTTTCTTGAATCCCAGTCTTGACACCATCACTGCGTCGTTCACGCGGGAAACTGGCGAAAATTGTACAAAGCCTCTGTACACTGTGTACACAGGCTTTGTACAGAGTGTACAGAGGCTCTGTACACTTTTAATAGTCCTTTGCTTTTCTTGGCCGTCGCCATTCTGGCATTTTCAAATGAGCGGCATCCCCAGGCGTCGGCACTCCTGCCGCATGTCGTCGGGCCAGATGCTGGCCTGAATCTCGCCGATGTGGGCTTTATGCAGCAGCACCATGCACAGACGGCTCTGGCCAATGCCACCGCCGATGCTGAGCGGCAGACGGTCCTGCAACAGCTGCTGGTGGAAGTACAGCTCCTGACGGCTCTCCTGTCCCTCCAGCTTCAGCTGGCGCAACAGGCTTTCCTTGTCTACACGGATGCCCATCGACGACAACTCGATAGAGCGCCCCAGCACGGGATACCAGATGAGAATGTCGCCATTGAGTCCCTTCTGCCCGTTCTCTGCCACTGAGCTCCAGTCATCATAGTCAGGAGCACGCCCGTCGTGCTTCTCGCCATTGCTCAGCACACCGCCGATGCCAATGATGAAGACTGCGCCATAGGCCTCGCAAATGGCATCCTCGCGCTCCTTCGGAGTCTTGTTAGGATACATCCGCAGCAGTTCCTCAGCATGGATGAAATGAATCTTCTCCGGCAGGAAGGCCTGCAGCTGCGGATAGGTCTCGCAGGTGAGATACTCTGTTCGGCGGATGGCGGCATAGATGCGCTCCACGACATTACGCAGGAAGGCCAGTGTGCGGTCTTCGCGGGCAATGACAGCCTCCCAGTCCCACTGGTCCACATAGAGCGAGTGCAGGTTGTCGAGTTCTTCGTCGGCACGGATGGCATTCATATCTGTATAGACGCCATAGCCACGCTCTATCTTGTACTCTGCCAGGGTGAGGCGCTTCCACTTGGCCAGCGAGTGCACCACCTCGGCACGGGCATCGCCCAAGTCCTTGATGGGAAAGCTGACGGGACGCTCCACGCCGTTCAGGTCGTCGTTGATGCCTAAGCCCTTCAGCACGAACAGCGGTGCAGTGACACGGCGCAGCCGCAACTCAGTGCTGAGGTTTTGCTGAAAGAACTCCTTGATGAGCTTGATGCCCAGCTCAGTCTGGCGCAGGTCAAGCAGACTTTTGTAGTTGATGGGGGTGATTACCTTACTCATATCTTTTTACCTTGTGGTTTTTCTCTTTTTGGAGGCGCAAAGGTACAAATAAACAACGAAACACCAAACTTTTTACGAAATTATTTTGCAAAAAGTAAGCAAATCTTGAATTATGCTAACATTTTGCATTTGAAGGCAAGCTGGAAACGGCCCCCTTTTGAGGAGTTAAAGGAGTTAAAGGAGTTAAAGGAGTTTTTGGGTCTTGGGGGAGTTAAAGGAGTTAAGGGAGTTAAAGGAGTTAAAGACAATAGCTTTGCAATGGATTAATTGGAGTTAAAGGAGGTTTTGGGGTTTGGGGGAGTTAAAGGAGTT
>JAEEPZ010000154.1 GCA_016285055.1 Prevotella sp. | reverse complement strand
AGCACGAGATGAGGCGCATGAGCAGGTAGAAGGTATAGTGGAAGTACAGCTCGCGGTCCTTCTGGTCCTTCTTCGGCCGCATGCTGTAGGGCGTATCTGCAAGGAAGCTGGTGAACAGGCGGCGCACGAGGTCGAGGTCAGCGGCACGGAGGGCTTTTACCATCTTCACCACCCACGATTTCGTGTCCTCCTTCGGCTGCACATAGTTGCTTGTCAGCAGCGTGACAAGGCCCTCACGTACCTCGCGGTTTGGGAAGTCAAGCAGATAGGTGTTGAATTCCTTGTCCACATCCTTGATGGTGAGGTATCCGCTCTGGAATATCATCGGCAGTGGCGTGGCCGCGTCGGCCTTGTAGTCGATGAAAGTCTGCTTGTCGAAATACTGTCCGGTGTATCGCATCACGTCCTCGTTGGTGTTGGCCAGCAGGCGCATGAGGAGCGAGGGAGTGCCTGAGCTGAACCAGTAGCTGTCGAGTTTGTTGTTTGCAAAGGCGTTTAGAATGCTGAAGGGGTTGTAGATGTCGGTGAGTCGGTCGCTGAAGTGGTAGCCGTCGTATCTGTCCTTCAGCCATGCCTTCGCCTGCTCCACGGTGATGCCTTGGTCGTCGGCCAGTTCCTCTATGGATTCGGCAAACACCGTGTGCAGCTCTTCCTCGGTGATGCCCAAAAGCGTGTCGAAGCGGCTACTATATGATATGTCGTCGGGCTGATTGAATCCGCTGAACATCGACACCTGCGAAAACTTGGTGATGCCTGTGAGCAGCACGAAACGCAGGTGCTCGTCGGCGGCCTTGAACACGGAGAAGAAGTCCTTCAGGAAGTCGCGGTTCGCCTGTAGCTGCCGCTCGTCGTCAGGATTGCCCGTCTCAAGGAGGTCGAGCAGCGGCTTGTCGTATTCGTCGATGAGCACCACCACCTGCTGGCCCGTTTTCTTGTGTGCAGCCTCGATGAGCCACCGGAAACGAAGGGCCAGGCTCTGTGGCTTTTGGTCTGAAGGGTACAGCTCTCCCCATTTCTCTAACGACAGCGCGATGTACTCCTGCAGCGCACCTGGCTGCGAGATGCTGTTGAAGTCGAAATGCAGCACGGGGTACTGCTGCCACTCGTCCTCCAGCTCCGCAATCTTCAGTCCCTCGAACAGGTCTTTCCTGCCCTGGAAATAGTATTTCAGCGTGCTCACCAGCAGGCTCTTGCCGAACCGTCGTGGACGACCGAGGAAATAGATGTGGCCGCGCGTCAGCTTGTAGATAAGGTCAGTCTTGTCTACATAGACGAATCCGCCTTTGCGCAGCGTCTCGAAATCTTGTACACCAATAGGATAATTCATAACAATGCTGTTTACACCGCAAAAGTACGAAAAAACTTCCATTCCGCAAATTTATTAGCCTATAAATCATCCCCCTGTCAAAGAAATAATGGCTCTTTAATAATATTTATATCGCCGCAGCTGTGTTATCTCGTTTTTTTTCCCTACATTTGCAGCCGTTTAACAGCATAAGACTATGATAGAGATAGAGAATCTGAAAAAATCCTTCGGCACTACCGTGGCCTGCGACATCCCGTCGCTGACCATCCGCGACGGCGATCTGCTGGGACTTGTAGGCAATAACGGAGCGGGAAAGACGACGCTCTTCCGCCTGCTGCTCGACCTGCTGCAGGCCGACAGCGGCCATGTGCTGCTCGACGGCATCGACCCCGCGACATCGGAGGAATGGAAAGAGGCTACCGCCGCACACATCGACGACAGCTTTCTCATCGACTACCTCACGCCCGAGGAGTATTTCGCCTTCCTGGCCAAGCTCAGCGGTATGCAGCAGAGCCAGGTGGACGAGCGGCTGAAAGACTTCGAGCACTTTGCCGGCGGCGAGGTGCTGGGACAGAAGAAACTGATACGCAACCTCTCGGCGGGCAACAAGCAGAAGGTGGGCATCATCGCCGCACTCATCCGGCAGCCCAAGCTGGTCATCCTCGACGAGCCCTTCAACTTCCTCGACCCCACCAGCCAGAGCATCCTCAAGCACATGCTCACCGACTATAACAAGCAGACGGGAGCCACCATCCTGCTCAGCAGCCACAACCTGCAGCACACCATCGACATCTCATCGCGCATCGTCCTCTTAGAGAAAGGCCACGTCATCAGCGACAGCGCCAACGACAGCGATGAAGCACGCCAACAGTTGGTGGATTATTTCGAGGAAAAGGCGTGAAAAAGGGGCCTGAAAAGGGCGATTGACCATAGGAAAAACGGCGAAAATAAAGATTTTTTGAAAAAAGCGAGAAAAATATTTTCATATCCCACTGAAAATGAGTATCTTTGCAGCCCGAAATTGATACAATGTTTAATCATTAAAGAAAAACAACACCATGACAAAGGCAGAAATAGTCAACTCTATTGCCCAGCGCACCGGTATCGCAAAGCCTGAAGTGGCAGCTACTGTGGAAGCATTAATGGACGAAATCCGCACCAGCCTGGCTGTGAACAAGGAGAACGTCTACCTGCGCGGATTCGGCAGTTTCATCGTTAAGCACCGTGCACAGAAAACGGCACGCAACATCTCCAAGAACACCACTCTTGTCATCGAGGCCCATGACCTGCCGGCCTTCAAGCCCTGCAAGAGCTTTATCGAGAAGATGGCACAAAACAGCTAAGCGAACAACAGAACACAGATATTCAATTCATTTAAAACTTTAGAGAAATGCCTAACGGAAAAAAGAAAAAGGGCCACAAGATGGCTACGCACAAGCGTAAGAAGCGCCTGCGCAAGAACCGCCATAAGAGCAAGTAAATGCGGCGGGCAAAAGACGATGAAAGGAGCAGAGTCCGAGTGCAGCCCGACGCTGCGTGAGGAAAAGCTCCTTTTTTCTAATTAATAGGAAGTAAAAATGGGAGTTAAAATGGAAGTAAAAATGGGAGTTAAAATGGGAGTAAGAATGGGAGTTATTCCCCTTTAACTTCAACTTTAACTTCAACTTTAACTTCCCCCTGTAACTCCAAAAAGAAAGAACAATGACAAGCGAAGTAATCATTGATGTACAGCCCAAGGAGATCTCCATCGCTCTGCTTGAAGACAAGAGCCTGGTGGAGTACCAGAACGAGCCACGTGAGGCCTCGTTCGCTGTGGGCAACATCTACCTGGGACGAGTGAGAAAGCTCATGCCCGGGCTGAATGCTTGCTTTGTCGATGTGGGAAGCGAGAAAGACGCTTTCCTGCACTATCTTGACCTGGGACTACAGTTCAGCTCTTTCGAGAAATACCTCAAGCAGGTACAGAGCGACCGCAAACGTCTCTATCCCATCCAGAAAGCTACCTCGCAACCAGAGCTCCCCAAGGAAGGCACCATCCAAAACTATCTGAAGGTGGGCCAGGAGATCATGGTACAGATTGTAAAGGAGCCCATCAACACCAAAGGCCCGCGCCTGACCTGCGACCTGAGCTTTGCCGGCCGCTACATGGTGCTCATACCCTTTGGCGACAAGGTCTCCGTGTCGAGCAAGATCAAGCGAGGAGAAGAGCGCTCACGGCTCAAGCAGCTGGTGCAGAGCATGAAGCCGAAGAACTTCGGCGTCATCGTGCGCACAGTGGCTGAAGGCAAGCGAGCAGCCGAACTGGACCAAGAGCTCAAGGCGCTGTTGCGCCGATGGGATGACATGATTACCCGTGTGCAGAAGACCGCACAGGCCCCGCAGCTCGTCTATGAGGAGGAGACACGAGCCGTGGCACTGCTGCGCGACCTCTTCAACCCCACCTACGACGGAATTTACGTGAACGACACCGAGATTCACCAGCAGATTCACGACTATGTCGGCATGATTGCACCTGAAAAGACCGACATCGTCAAGCTCTACAACGGCAACGTTCCCATCTTCGACAACTTCAGCGTCACAAAGCAGCTCAAGTCGGGCTTCGGACGCACCGTCAACTACAAACGGGGAGCCTATCTCATCATCGAGCACACAGAGGCCATGCACGTGGTAGACGTGAACAGCGGAACGCGCATCAAGAAAGAAAACGGACAGGAAGCCAACGCCCTGGAGACCAACCTCGGCGCTGCCGACGAGCTGGCCCGCCAGCTGCGACTGCGCGACATGGGCGGCATCATCGTCGTAGACTTCATCGACATGAACCTGGCCGAAGACCGGCAGATGCTCTACGAGCGGATGTGCGAGAACATGAAGAAAGACCGCGCCCGCCACAACATCCTGCCCCTGTCGAAGTTCGGCCTCATGCAAATCACACGTCAGCGTGTGCGCCCTGCCATGGACGTCGCAGTAGAAGAGAGCTGCCCCACATGCCACGGCACAGGCAAAATCAAGTCGAGCATCCTGTTTACCGACCAGTTAGAGAGCAAGATTGACCGTCTCGTCAACAAGATAGGCATCAAGCGTTTCACCCTGCACGTCCATCCCTACGTGGCAGCCTTCATCAACCAGGGTGTCTGGTCGCTGAAGCGCCGATGGCAAATGAAGTACGGCCTGGGCGTACGCATCATTCCCAGTCAGAAACTGGCATTCCTGCAGTATGAGTTCTACGACTCGCAGCGACAGTTCATCGACATGCAAGAAGAACACGAGGTGGCCTCATAAAAGGTCACCTCGTTTTTTTACCACTACAGCGCAGCCTCTGAGAACTGCTTGATGCGCTGCTCCTCCGACAGCTTACATATTAATAATGTGTCATCGTTTTCTGCCACGATGTAGCCGTCGAGTCCCTGTATCACCACTTTCTTCTCCTGCGTAGTGTGCACGATGCAGCCGCGGCTCTCGAAGAGCGAGATATTCTCGCCGATGAGGGCATTGCCGTAGAGGTCGTGCTTCGACAGCGTCAGCAGCGAGCCCCATGTGCCCAAGTCGCTCCAGCCGAAGTCGGCAGGACAGACAAATATCTCTTCCGCTTTCTCCATGATGGCATAGTCCACCGAGATGTTCTCGCACTTGGGAAACTGCTCGTTGATGACCTGCTGCTCCTGCGGCGTACCGTAGACGGGCAGCAGCGACTCGAAGATTTTCGCAATGCGTGGCTGGTAGACGCGGAAGGCGTTGACAATGGTCGACACGTTCCAGATGAAGATGCCGGCGTTCCAGAAATAGTTGTTCTTCTTGATATACTGCTCGGCGGTCTGCAGGTCGGGTTTCTCCCGGAAGGAGTCGACGCGGAATATCTGCTTGCTCATGCGCAGCGACGGCGACGAGAGGTCGGCCTGTATGTAGCCATAGCCCGTCTCGGGGCGCGTGGGCTTCATGCCAAGTG
The DNA here is from genome assembly GCA_016285055.1 of Prevotella sp. Lineage (GTDB taxonomy): Bacteria > Bacteroidota > Bacteroidia > Bacteroidales > Bacteroidaceae > Prevotella. The sequence goes on along the minus strand of JAEEPZ010000154.1, from coordinate 3,249 downwards.
TGACGATGGCATCGCTGTCCTCGGTGAAGGCCATGCACTCGCTGACCACACGCTGAAACTCCTGCACATTGGTCACGATGTGGTCGCTGGGCGTCACCACGATATTGGCCTTGGGGTCTCTGGACTTGATGCGCCAGCTGACGTAGGCAATGCAGGGTGCCGTGTTTCTGCGGCATGGCTCGCAGAGGATGTTCTCAGGCGGCATGTCGGGCAGCTGCTCGCTGACGATGGCGGCATACCTCGCATTGGTCACCACCCAGACGTTCTCGGGCGGCACCAGCTGGCCAAAACGCTCCACAGTGAGCTGCAGCAGTGTACGCCCGGTGCCCAAGACATCGATAAACTGTTTGGGGCGCTCCTCAGTGCTCATAGGCCAGAAGCGGCTTCCCACGCCGCCGGCCATGATGACAAGATGATTGTTTCTTTTTCCCATATTTTTTTACTTATTCAAGTTTCACATTCAATCCCTCGGCATTGCCATTTTCAGGAGTTAAAGGAGTTTTTTTAGGAGTTTTTTTAGGAGTTAAAGGAGTTAAAGGAGTTAAAGGAGTTAAAGACAAATGACTCTCCATGAAAAGCCTTGTCTCCGTTCAATTGTGAGGAGTTAAAGGAGTTTTTTTAGGAGTTAAAGGAGTTAAAGACAAATGACTCTCCATGAAAAGCCTTTGTCTCCGGGGTTGAAATCCATAGCAAAACTATTGTCTTTAACTCCTTTAACTCCTTTAACTCCTTTAACTCCAATGATTACTCCTTTAACTCCAATGATTACTCCTTTAACTCCAAAAAAACTCCAAAAAAACTCCAAGATTACTCCTCATCAGGAAATTTCGTTGCCGACAGCTTGCGGTCGATGGCCGTATGAAACGAGATGATGGTTTCCGAGCGGGCCAGTCCCAAGGGCTGCAGCTGGTCGTGAATGATGTCAAGCAGATGGTGGTTGTTCTTTGCGTAGATCTTGATGAACAGGTCATAGTTGCCCGTGGTGTAGTGACACTCCACCACCTCCGGCATGGTCTTGAGCTGTTCCACCACCTCGTCGAAGGTCTCGGGATTCTTCAGGTTCAATCCGATGAAGGCACAGGTCTCATAGCCTATCTTCTCAGGGTCGATGATGAACTGCGAGCCTTTCAGCACTCCCATGTTGGTCAGCTTCTGGATGCGCTGATGAATAGCTGCTCCGCTGACGTTACAGGTACGGGCTACTTCGAGGAAGGGCACTCGGGCATCCTCGGAAATCATTTTCAGAATTTGCTTGTCTAAATGATCCAATCTTTGGTTTGCCATAGCATCAATGTTTTATGGGTTATTGTTAATTATTGAATGTTTTTCAGTTGCCGAATAGTTGATACGCAGGGCATAGCTCTGCTGCAAGGCGTGCTTGATGTCGCTGATGAGGTGCATGGGCACGTCGCGGTCGGCCTTGATGCTCACCGTCATGCGCCCCTGGTCCTCGCTGTTCATCCGGCTGCGCTCATTGTCTATGAAGGCCTTGATGTCGTCGAGCGTGGCCACCTCGTTGTTCAGCTGGATGACGAACTCGTCGCCACCAGCCACCTCACCCATGCGACGGCCCACGTAGATGTGCACCACGCTGGCCTTGTGGCCCAGTTTCTGCACCTCCGTGCCCTGCGGCACCTCGTAGTGCACCTTCAGGTCAACGTCTCTCATGTGCGTCACTATCATGAAGAAGAACAGCACGGTGAAGATGAGGTCGGGCAGCGACGATGTGTTGAGCATCGGCACGTCGCGGTCTTCACTGTTTCTGGTAAAGTATCTGTTCCTCATTGTTGTTGAGAGTTGAGAGTTGAGTGTTGAGTGTTGAGAGATGAGAGCTGAGGGTTTATTGTTGAGGGTATCGCCCTTCGCTGATTCTTTTGGGGTAGACCATTGCTACGGCATCGCGCTGCTCCTGCGAGCAGTCGCTGTAGGGATGGCCGAAGCGGCTGCGGGCCAGCCTGTCGCGCAGGTTGTTGTATCCTCGTGCAATGGCGTTCTGCATTTCGAAGTAGGCATTGTAGGTCGTCATGCTGTCGGTCGCTATGGTGATGATATGTCGGTCGCTGACGCGGCAGCGCCCCATGAGGTGCACCTCGCGCTCGCTCTTCTCCGGCAGGTCGGCAGCATCGCCGGCATTGGCAACAAAGTCCTCGATGCGCTTCGTCAGCTCCGCGGCGCTCACGGCCTCGCCGTTGCAAGTCAGCACATCGTTGGCATCTATCCGCAGCTCCATCACGTTACGTTTCTTCACCTCCTGTTCCTGCTGCTCAGTGGAGTCCTCGGGCGGCGGCATCTGCGTGGTGAGGCCCTTGTCGGTGTCCATCGACGAGGTGACGAGGAAGAACGTCAGCAGCATGAACGAGATGTCGGCCGTCGACGTGGTGTTGAGCATGGGTACTTCCTTCTTGCCTCTTCTTCGGAACATCATGATGACTTGCTATTTTGTGTCCTGAGACCTGAGTTGAGTGATCTGCGATTTTATCATGGCGTAAGCCACACTGGCTGCCACCACTGCTATGAGCACGAAGGCCGTACAGATGAGCATGTCGCTCACCCGCAGCCAGAAGGCGTTGTCGTAGGTCTTGCCGTTGATGTTCAGCGGCTGGCTACTGGCCGTCAGCCATGTCACCGCCAGCGTCACCACCAGCAGTCCCCCTGTCAGGAGGATGATGCGGCGCGCAGGGACACCGTTCTCACGCCCTTGCACGCCCATGCCGCCGCACTTCCTGAAGCTGCGCACCACCGACCATGCCGTCAGCAGCACAGCAGCCGCTAACAATGCGTAGATAGCATACAGCACGATGTCTATGAACAGGGGCGACTCCATATCATTGCACTTTTCTCAGCTTGCGCTTCATCAGGATGTCAAGCAGGGTGATGGCCGACTCCTCCATCTGACTTGTCAGGCGCTCTATCTTCGACAGGATGAAGTTGTAGAACACCTGCAGCACCAGTGCCACGATGATGCCGAAGATGGTGGTGATGAGCGCCACCTTCATGCCCTCTGCCACGATGGTGGGGCTGATGTCGCCTGCCTCCTGTATCTGGTCGAAGGCTATCACCATGCCGATGACGGTGCCGAGGAATCCCAGCGAGGGCGCCATGGCGATGAAGAGCCGTATCCACGAGCATCCCTTCTCCAGGTTGCCCGACTGCACCATGCCATAGTTCACGATGTTGCGCTCCACCGAGGCCATGTCCTCGTCGGCGTGCAGCAGTCCCAGGTAGCAGATGCTGGCCACGGGGCCTCGG
>JAEEPZ010000153.1 GCA_016285055.1 Prevotella sp. | reverse complement strand
GCTGCGCATTGAGCTACGCAGCGGGCAAGGCGCAGCGAAAAGTCCCGAAGGGACGACAGAACTCGGGTAACGAACTGACCTGTTTCGCGCCATAACTATGTCACTCCATCCGTACAGCACGTATCTTTTTGCCATCAGGGGCTTTTATGCATTAGGTTTCCTGCCGAGAAACCTTTGGTTTCCTGCCGAGAAACCTTTGGTTTCCTGCCGAGAAACCGATGGTTTCTCGGCAGGAAACTTTTTAAACCCATGCCGCCTTGAAACTGCAGGATTCTCACATGGGTGGAAATCCACAGCAAAGCTATTGTCTTTAACCCCATTAACTCCTTTAACTCCAAAACCTGCGAAAGTTGAATCATGTAAGTGAGCCAGCCAGTATCTTGGCAATGAGCAGGTCGAAAGGCGTGGTGAGCTTGATGTTCTCGCGATTGCCTTCCACCATCGCTACGGTGTGTCCATAAGCCTCAACAACGGATGCGTCGTCAGTAAAGGTGTCGCGGTAGGGCTGGCGGTTGGCCGCCTTCAACAGCTGGATGCTGAAGGTCTGCGGCGTCTGCACCAAGCGGTAGTCGCCACGAAAGACATTGCCTTTCTCCACATGGCGCAGCGTCTCCACTACAGGCGTCACGGGGATGACGGCTCCATGTTCGCGTGCCGCTTCGTAGCAGCGACGGATGACATCGACGCTGACGAAAGGCCTGACACCGTCGTGCACGCCCACCACACCCTGCTCGTCGTCGGGAATCAGCTTCAGCCCGTTCTGCACGGAATGGAAGCGTGTCGCGCCGCCGTCAGCCAACTGATAGGGCACGAGGAAATGATGCTCCTGACACAGCGTGCGCCAATAGTCCTGCTGCTCGCGGGGCAGCACAAGGATAATTCTCAACGCGTCAGAATACTCACGGAAGCGCAGCAAAGTGCGCATCAGCACGGGAACACCGCATACCGGCATGAACTGCTTGGGCACGTCGCCGCCCATGCGCAATCCTTTTCCACCTGCTACAATAATAATATAATCGGCCATAACATGAAGCTTTGCTTGCAAAGGTACGAAGAAGTGAGAAGAAAACCAAAAATAATTTGAGTTTTCTCGAACAAAAGTACCTTCGACGAAGTCAGAGTAGCAAACAGCAACTTTTTCTGCTAAATTTCGTTGCCCCTTAAATAATATTAATTGGCTTATCATATAGCCTCCGAATGGTTAAACAAACCGAAAAATGATGGCACATTTTGATTATTACAAAGTATAGTTCAAAATAATTTGTTATTTTTGCAAAGTAAACTATAGAATTCTGACGTGGACAAGCAAGTCATTAAAACTGTTATTGGTGAAAAGCAACAGCAAATAGGCAGAACCAGGCTGTTGCAACGTAGTGGTCAGTTCGATGAGCATTCGTGCTATGTGCTCGTCGGTATTCGCCGGGCAGGCAAGTCGTATACGCTCTATCAGAATATGCAGGCCAGAATCTCTGCAGGAACTGCCAAGGTGGAGGACTTCCTTTACATCAATTTCGAAGACGAGCGTCTGGCATCGCTAAAGTCTGATGAACTTGGGACGTTGCTGGATGCCTACTGGGAAATGTACGACCAGAAGCATCCACTCATCTACCTTGACGAGATTCAGAACATTGACGGATGGGAGAAGTTCGCCCGCAGGCTGGCTGAGGAAAAATACCGCGTCATGATAACAGGCAGCAACGCAAAGATGCTCAGTCGTGAAATAGCCTCCACACTTGGCGGCAGCTACATACAGCGCTACATCTACCCTTTCTCCTTTGAAGAGTATCTGAACTATTATGGCATCCTGCTTGACAAGAACTGGGAGTTCCAACCGGAAAAACGGCTCGCGGTGGTGCGCCACTTCAACGAATACTTCTTTCGTGGAGGATTTGCCGAGTCATTCGACAAGACTGACAAACGGGAATGGCTGACATCGCTCTATCAGAAAATACTGATGGGTGACATCGTTGAGCGCAACAAAATCCGCAACCCGCGCAGCTTCCGACTATTGGCAAGGAAACTGGCCGACAGCGTAATGCAGCCAACAACGCTAAAACGTTTGGAGCACATCATTAAGTCAACAGGCGACAGTATCAGTCCAACGGTGCTCAAAGACTATCTCGACTATATGGAGGATGCCTATCTCATCTTCTCCATACCCAACCTTGTCTCCCCACTAACTGAGCAACAGACCATCGTAAAGCGCTATTTTGCCGATAATGGCATATTGAATCTTTTCCTGACAAGCGGCGAAACCAAATTGCTGGAAAACATCGTTGCTATCCAGCTGAACAAACGCTATCACAATACGCCAGATGAACTGCGTCTGTTCTATTATAATAAAGGTGTGGAAATAGATTTCTGCATACCTGAGGCGAATAAAGCCATTCAGGTATCTTACAGCATTGATGACCTTGATACTTATGAACGCGAAGTGGGTGGACTCATCAAATTCCTGAAAACCTATAAGCAGTATCAAGGTATCATCGTTACGTGGGATACTGAACGGCAAATAGTAGAAGACGGCATCACCATTGAAGCCATCCCAGTCTGGAAATGGCTCGCCGTGAATTTCTAAACCAACAAGACTCCCGCCACACGGTGCATCGATGGCACTATGCGACGTGTGAGACCATATCATGTCAGATTAACATACCCATCTCTCTTATAGCCCCCATGCCCGTATCACATTCTCGAGGGACAGGGTCTCCACTTTGTTCTCTACATCATCGGGGAGATTGCAGAAGAAGTCGATACCTGTTTTCCCCTCTAACTCGCGGATGTTGACAGCATCCTGTTCCTCGGAGCCAACAATACGTTGTTCTACCCCAGCGCCACATCAGGCAACATGAAGGGTTTCCGCGCCTACTTTGAGGTGACGGGCGAAGCCCAGGGTGCAAGGGCGATGGTCGTGTTGAATAATTCCCTTGCAGGTGTGAAGACAGTTCTCAACGAGAACCTGCAGAGTGAGCAGGTGTATGACTTGCAAGGCAGAATGGTAACTGCGCCCACAAAGGGTCTCTATATCGTGAACGGAAAGAAAGTAATCATCAAGTAAATTATCAATAACTATGAAAAGCAAATATATAAAACCTTGCATGAAGAATGTAGACGTAAGGATAAAAGGCTATATGCTGATGGCAAGCGAGACGCCAACAACGAGATACGGCTCGACAGGCTTGGGCCATGGTAATGGCATCTCAGGAGATGGCGATGAAGGCAATGCTTTCGATGCCTTATAAGATAGGATTCTGGGAATAAGCGACCAGCGCGACTGCAGTTCTTCGTACCTCTGACTTCATCGAAGGTGATTTCGTCAGGAAATATAAAGAAAAACAGGTTTTCTTTTTGCATTTCCCTCGATTATTTGTACCTTTGTGCGCAAAATTGCTGCATTTCACAGATATGCAAGTCATCTACGAGGACAACCACATCATCGTCGTTTCGAAGCGCAGCGGCGAGATAGTGCAGGGCGACAAGACGGGCGACGAGCCGCTGTCGGAGACGGTGAAAGCCTACCTGAAGGAGAAGTACCAGAAGCCTGGCAATGTCTTCCTCGGCGTGGTGCACCGCTTGGACCGGCCGGTCAGCGGCCTGGTGGTTTTCGCCCGCACGTCGAAGGCTTTGACACGTCTGAACAAGATGTTTGCCGAAGGCGAGGTACACAAGACTTACTGGGCCATCGTGAACAATAACCGTTTACCAATAAACAATAACGGTTATTGTATGCTCACCCACTGGCTCACTCGCAACGAGCAGCAGAACAAATCCTACGCCTACGACCACGAGGTGCCCCACTCGAAGAAAGCCCAGCTGCGCTACAGGGTGCTGGCCCGTGGCGAGCGCTATCAGCTGGTGGAGGTGGAGCTGCTCACCGGGCGCCATCACCAGATACGCTGTCAGCTGGCAGCAGCGGGCATGACCATCCGCGGCGACCTGAAGTACGGGGCGAAACGCTCCAATCCTGACGGCAGCATCTCACTCCTCTCACGGCGCATACAGTTTGTTCACCCCGTCTCAGGCGAGGAGATAAGGTTCGAAGCACCCTTACCCGACGACCCGCTGTGGAGTGCTCTGACTGCTGAAATGCAACAATAAGACTTCCTGACGAGAAATGATCATCATGAACACAGATACATATAACGTTAAGGCCATACGAGCCGATTTCCCCATACTGGAGAGGCAGGTGCACGGCCGTCCACTGGTCTACCTCGACAATGCTGCGACGACGCAGAAACCGTTAGCTGTGCTCGACGCCATGCGCAGCGAATATCTGAACGTCAACGCCAACGTGCACCGAGGCGTGCACTACCTGTCGCAGAAAGCCACCGAGCTGCACGAGGCCGCCCGTGAGCGTGTCCGCCAGTTTATCAATGCCCGCAGCACCAACGAGATTGTCTTCACGCGCGGCACCACAGAGGCCATCAACCTCGTGGCGTCCACCTTCTGCTCCTCGCAGATGAAGGCGGGCGACGAGGTGCTGGTCACCGACATGGAGCATCACTCCAACATCGTGCCGTGGCAGATGCAGGCCATGCAACGGGGCATTGTCGTCAGACATCTGCCCATCACCGACGACGGAATCTTGCGCACCGACCTGCTCGACGAGTACATCACCGAGCGCACGCGCCTGGTCAGCCTCACCCATGTGAGCAACGTCTTGGGAACGGTCAACCCCGTCAAGGAGATCACAGCCACGGTACACAGCCACGGCATCCCCGTGCTGGTGGACGCAGCGCAAAGCGCACCCCATACGCCCATCGACGTGAGCGACATAGGCTGCGACTTCATGGCCTTCAGCGGACACAAGATGTACGGTCCCACGGGCATCGGCGTGCTCTACGGCCGTGAGGAGTGGCTCGACCGTCTGCCGCCCTATCAGGGTGGCGGCGAGATGATAGGCACCGTGAGCTGGGAGAAGACGACATGGAACGAGCTGCCATTCAAGTTCGAGGCCGGCACGCCCGACTATGTCGCCACCCACGGCCTCGCCACAGCCATCGACTATATCACTGCCATCGGCCTTGACAAGATACACGCCCACGAACAGCAGCTGCTCAGCTACTGCCACAAGCAGCTGATGCAAATACCCGGTCTCCGCATACTAGGAGCCCCACTATCGTCCCCCAAAGCCCCCCTTTCGTCCCCCGAGGGGGACACCATTGCTGGCAAGCCCCGCAACAAGGCAAATGACGCCCCCCTTTCGTCCCCCGAGGGGGACACTATTGCTGGCAAGCCCCGCAACAAGTCATATGAAGCCCCCTCGGGGGCCGTAGGGGGGGCCTCTGGACTCGCAAGCTTTGTCGTCGACGGCATCCACCCGCTGGACCTTGGCACCCTGCTCGACCAACTGGGCGTCGCCGTGCGAACAGGACATCACTGTGCACAACCACTGATAGAGCGACTGGGACTCACCAGCACCGTGCGCGCCTCCTTCGCCATGTACAACACGACGGAAGAGGTGGACGCTCTCGCCGCCGCACTGCGCCGCGTCATTCCAATGTTATTGTAAAGGAATTCATCTTTCGCAAGTTATGGAGTTTTTAGGAGTTAAAGGAGTTAAGGGAGTAAGGAGTTAAAGGAGTTAAAGGAGTTAAAGGAGTTAAAGACAATAGATATGCTATAGATTTCTCCCCACAGACAAGGCTTTTCATGGAAGAGTCATTTGTCTTTAACTCCTTTAACTCCTTTAACTCCTTTAACTCCCCCCAAAAAACTCCTTTAACTCCCCAAAAAACTCCTTTATCTCCCCCAAAAAACTCCTTTAATTCCTTTAAGAACAAAAAAATGCTGCAAATCCATTATTATACAGGCATGGTGGAGGCGGGCACCGACGAGGCGGGGCGCGGCTGTCTGGCAGGCCCAGTCTATGCTGCTGCCGTCATCCTGCCCGACGACTACCAACACCCGCTGCTGAACGACTCGAAGCAGCTCACCGACCGCCAGCGCCGGCTGTTGCGCACCGACATTGAGCGCGATGCCCTGGCATGGGCCGTCGGCACCTGCACACCGCAAGAGATAGACCACATCAACATTCTCAACGCCAGCATCCTCGCCATGCACCGAGCCCTCGATGCCGTGGCCGAACAGATGAACATAGAGGCCGTCATTGTCGACGGCAACCGGTTTAAGCCGTGGCGCGACAAGCCCTTCACCACCATCGTGAAGGGTGACGGCAAGATGATGGCCATCGCTGCGGCCAGCATCCTGGCAAAGACCTACCGTGACGACTGCATGATAGCCTTGGACCAGCAATATCCGCAATATGGCTGGGAGCAGAACAAGGGATACCCCACGAAACAGCACCGTGACGCCATCCGCCGCTACGGACTCACCGAGCACCACCGCCGCACGTTCAACCAACTGGGAGCCACACAGCTGGAACTGCCCTTTCAAGACGACTAAGCAGCTTACCTAACACATCACCATTCATGGAAAGAACGAGCTCTACACTCATCTTATTATTAATGATGGCTCTTTGCTCTGTCAGCAGCTTGGCCCAACGCTCGCCCGTCATGCCCCGTCCACTGCAGAAGGGCGACAGGATAGCGGTGGTGTCACCGTCGAGTTCGCCGAGCGCGAAGACCATCAGCGAGGGTTGCGACATTCTGCGCCAGTGGGGCTACGTGCCCGTGGTCGGCACCCATGCGCTGAACGAGTACCACGGCTTTGCCGGCACAGCCGACGAGCGCGCCGCCGACATGCGCTGGGCACTCACCGACAGCACCATCAGCGCCATCATGTGCACACGTGGCGGCGACGGTGCCGTGCAGCTGCTGACGCGCATCAGCCCCGCCGACTTCTGCCGTCAGCCCAAATGGCTCATCGGCTTCAGCGACATCACAGCACTGCACAGCGCCATGGTGCAGGCTGGCGTGATGAGCATACACGGATCGATGCTGCACGCCATCAGCGCACAGGACGGCACCGACAGCGTCAGCGTCATGCTGCGCAACATCATGGAGGGCAAGCTGCCGGCCTATCATGTGGCACACCACGACCTTGACCAGACGGGCAGCGCCGAGGGACTGCTGGTGGGCGGCAATTTCTCAGTGCTCTGCGGTCTGGCGGGCTCGCCATACGACTGCCTGGCAAGCCGCGAACCGCTCATCCTCTTCATTGAGGACACCGACGAGGAGATGACGAAGGTGGACCGCATGTTGCACAACTTAGAGGTGCGCGGCGTGCTGCACCGGCTGAAAGGCATCATCGTGGGGCATTTCACCGGCTATAAGCATCCGAAGAACGATTTCGACGACATGAACGCGATGCTGCACTCCTACCTGCGCCACCTGCACATCCCCGTGTGCTACGGCTTCCCCGTGGGCCACAAGCGTCCCAACCTGCCGCTGATAGAAGGCTGCCGTGTGCGTCTCACGGTCAGCGAAGCAGGCACCTCACTCTTGTTCCTGCCCAACTGACTGTCTTTCAGACATACAAAACCCTTTTCGTGCTGTACGGATGAAGTGACATAGTTGCGTCGCTAATTAAGTCAGTTTGTTCCGCTAAGCGGACTTAGAAAAAACAAATAAAAACAAGAAAAACAAATAAAAACAATATGGGACAATAGCTATCGCAAGGATCGGCAAAAAGTCCCGAAGGGACGGCGGAAGACGATGGTGAGCACCAATCGTCCAGGCAGGGGCAACGCCCCTGTAAACAGTTGGCCACCAACAAATGAAGCCCCGAAGGGGCGATGGACTATTCTGCCGCCCCTTCGGGGCTTGATGTTGTGCTGCGCTATACAGGGGCGTTGCCCCTGCCTGTATTCCGTCGTCCCTTCGGGACTGTAAAGAGGTTGGTACATCTCTGACAAACCACCCCTGACCACTCCTTTGGAAAAGGAGGGGAAGGGCTGCGCCGTCATGTAGCCGTTGCAGAGATAACTCTATTCTCCCCCTTGCAAAGGGGGAGTTAGAGGGGGATTCATCTGCGCAGAGTGAATCCCCCCTGCCCCCCCTTGCAAGGGGGGAATGGCTGCGCATTAGGCTGCGCATTAAGCTACGCAGCGGGCAAAGCGGCAGCTATTGTCCCAAATTGTTTTTCTTGTTTTTATTTGTTTTTATTGTTTTTTTCTCAGGCCGCTTCGCGGAATAAACTCACATAGTTTGCGACGTAACTATGTCTTATTCCATCCGCACAGCACGGAAAGCCGAAGTTTCCTGCCGAGAAACCTTTGGTTTCCTGCCGAGAAACCGATGGTTTCTCGGCAGGAAACTTTTAAAACCCATGTTGCCTTGAAACTGCAGAATTCCCCCTAGGGGAGGGGCAGGGGTGCGCATTGAGCTACGCGGCGGGCAAGGAGCGGCAAAAAGTCCCGTAGGGACGACAGAAGACGATGGTGAGCACCAATCGTCCAGGCAGGGGCATCGCCCCTGCTAATAGGCGACACAAAAATAAGTCCCGAAGGGACGACGGAACCGATGCGCAGGCCTCGTCACCGTCGTACAGCAACGTGATGTTCTGGGTGAAGCGGCGCAGCAAGTGTATCTGGAAGACGGAGAGCGCCGTGCCGCTGTTGGCCACCACGTTCTCGATGCCGGCCTGGTGCATGGCGATGACGTC